>CAXYVG010000047.1:0-30391 GCA_964292325.1 uncultured bacterium
AGCGATAGCTAAACGTAACTTGGCTCTTTTTCTTTGGGCTGGTTTAAATTCCATATAACTCATTCCTTTCATTTGCTATTTTGATAATGTCAGAAGATAAACATATGGCTTCCACACAGGAAGCCATTGTTTAATTAATTATGAAGTTTCATCTTTATCTTCTTGTGACTGTTCTTGTTCGACAATGGTTTTTACTACAGCAATTATTACGGAAGCTGCCAACAGTACCATATCCATTATTTTTCGCTTTGACAATAAAACGCCTCCTTCCACATACTCTTTTTACAGAGCCTTATCTCATATACTTATTTTTCTTAAACATATGAGACATTTGATAATTATTGAGCCTGCAAATTGGGCACGGATTAGCAGTAAATTGTACATATTTGAGAAAATATGTACAATGAAAACAAGGTCTTTTTAATAAAGCAAGCAAATTCATTTTACCTCCTGTTAAACAATGTAAAATAACGTCGCCCAATTATGGACGACGTTTCAATAAGTAACTCGTAATGATTTTTCATCATAGTTAAGTATCCTGAATTTTTCTGATACTTATTTTCATTAATACCATTTCCCCAGCCATTTAAATCATCTTAAAAATCTTTTCTAAGAGTGCCAATATAAGCACTGTTACTAATAGGGATATTGTTTTACTCATAATACTCTCCAGCAGTTAAAGGTCATTGCTTCTCGACCTACTTTACTACTATTGCTTTAAAATATTTCGTAATTCATCAATCCGCGCTTGATCACCACCACTCACTTCTAACTCTTTTAACTCATTTTCTAAAACTTGTCTAAGAATATTATTTACGTTTCCTATTTTACCATTATTTTTTTCTGCCCCTTGAACAATACTGCCAAAAATATCTGCTAATTCATCCATCGCTCCTTTCGCACCACCTACCGCTACCTTCAAGTTAGCAAAAGCTGCCTCGAGTTCATCACTTGAAGTATTTTCAGTTGGATTGTCTTCATGTTTTACAAAATCACCTATTAATACTTGTTCGGTTATGTCCTTTTTCATTTTAAAACCTCCTCATATCTTGTCAAATATCAAATATATAAGCATTACGGATATTTTTCATTTACGTTTTCTTAAAAGCTAAAAAGACGAGCTTATTAACATTTACTGGATTTTTCGAATCCACAAAATGCCACTAATCTCGTCCCTCTAGCAGAAAATATTGTTAGACTGCTTAGACCTAGTGTTCTACCCAAACAGCAACATGTCTTCGAGTAGGTGAAGCATTACAAATTCCACTCATATCTTCTGGTGGTGTATTAGGCTTCTTATCATTCCTCGTGGAACACAACTTAATTACATCCCTTTTTCCACAACACTTACATTCAGGCACCCAACGAATACTCATAACAATCATCCTCTCTGTATTTTTTACCATTCATATCCTTCAACTTTTTCAAGTTCATATGAGGCCATAGATTGATATAGCGCAGGAGACACTCGGAAACTCCATATATCTCCAGGCTTTAAACTGCTTATATCTGCAGCAACTGAACCTATTCTGTTCTTCGACCCATCAGACAGGTTGAACACGATCGATGCATACTTGAAGGTTTTCTTTGATATATTCTTGACCTTGCCAACAATGTATCCATTTTGCATACTAGGTTTTTCAACCCATTCAAAATTTTCATTAATTCGTTTGCCAAAATCTGCTTTATGAGCTGATT
The DNA here is from genome assembly GCA_964292325.1 of uncultured bacterium. Classification (GTDB taxonomy): domain Bacteria; phylum Bacillota; class Negativicutes; order DSM-13327; family DSM-13327; genus CTSoil-075. Next base: position 1,699 of record CAXYVG010000047.1, read on the forward strand.
TATATTCTAGATACCATTTATCTAGAGATTTCGGCTGCACCCCTGTATCATAGAATAATAATTCTCCGGTATATGGATCTACAAGAATATCAATTGCACGATGTAAACCTGTTAATGTAAATATATGATATTTTTTACCAGATAAATCTAGTTTGTCACCTGGTGATAACGATAGTGGCGTTGTATTCGGCCATTCATGTTCACCTAACCAGTCCATTACTAACTTTCTTGCTCCACCAAGAGCGTATTTTGTTGGAGGTTCTTCTTTACTTACAACCTCTTTAGCAGGCTTTGCTTGTGATTCTTCAACTTTTGTTACTACCTTGCTGACATTTTTTTCACCATTTGAAGTTCCCGTCATCCCCAAGGCTATTAAAAGAACTATGAATAAACCACCATAAATCATCAGTACCCTCGGTCTTGTTTTCTTTTCTCCACATCTAATAACTAGAGCTGGTTTGATAAGACCAACAACCATAGCAATTAAAGAGGCTAATCCTAATAAGACTAATAAACCATCCATATTTTCCCTCCCCTTAAATATCGTACTCTCTCGGAAACTCGAGAGGTTATATCGATCAAGGCTTTTGCCTTGGTCGTTTTTGTTTTTCCCTCCAGTTTCTACTGAACAGAAAAATAATACTTGACTTTTTGAAATTATCCCCATAATCGCGAAGAAGGCCTTATGTAAGCCTAATTTGATTATGGCGGTGATTTTTTTGTTAAAACCTACTCGTTCCCATGAAGATTTTAGAAATTTTGTTAAAGAACAGTTGCAAATTCATTATCTGAGAAATGGGTTGTCAAACCCGATTTTTTTACAGAAAAAAGCTCTATCTACTGTTTGGTATTCCGATTTATCGATAGTGTCCGAAATCGTACACTATCGATATTCGCTCAACCGCGGGACTCCTGCCCGTTGTCCAGTCGATATGTTTCGTTCTTTACTCCTTATGGAAATACTACATGAGCGTTCCATTGACACTTGGGTCAAAACAATGCGTACATCTCCTATTTTTGCTATTCTAAGTGGCTTTACACCCGGCAATATTCCTGGCGTCGGTACTTTTTATGATTTTATTAGTCGCCTTTGGTTAGCTTCTTCTGCACATCTTTCTCGCAAGGTCCGTAAGCCCCGGCATAAGCCCAAGAAAGGTAAGAAAAAAGGAGATAAATCACCATTACGCCGACCTGGCATAGTGAAGCGTTTGGTTGATCGTTATCTTATATATCCACCTAAATTCCACTCACAACCACATGACATTTTCCAAAAGATATTTAAAGAGTGTTTTGTAGTTCCATCCACAAAGCACGGTATCCTCGGAGATGTTAATGCTTTCTCGATTGCCGGGGACGGAACCAGTGCCCGCACTGGTGCAAGCCGTTACGGTAAGTTAATTTGCGATTGCAGAAAAAAGGGTATATATAAATGTACCTGCCCTCGAAAATTCAGTGATCCTGAAGCTTCGTGGGGCTGGGACAGTTACCGCGAAGTGTATTATTACGGCCGTACTTTGTATGCCTTTACTGCGGCTGACAGCCCTTATGATTTGCCTGTTTATCTTAATTTTTTCAAGGCCTACAGACATGACAGCTTGTGCTTTACCTATTCTTTCTTTGACTTTTTACAACGCAATCCTGAATTCACCTTAAAAGAATGTATGCTAGATTCAGCTCATGACGCTTATGCCATCTATAATTTGCTGCATCGTCATGATGTAACGGCTCTCATAGACCTAAACAAAAGGCGACAAGGAGATTGTTCTTGCGAAGGAACTATTTCGTTTACAAAAGAAGGAATACCCCTTTGTCCAGCCAGTCATATCATGGCATACGATGGCTTTTGTAAAGACCGCCAACGCCATAAATGGCGTTGCCCAAAAACTCGTAAAAAGTGGAAGAGCAATTGTGATTCACCTTGTTCTAAGTCGCCATATGGTCGGGTTTTCTACACAAGGGAAACAGATAATCTCAGATTTTTCACAAGAATTCCTCGGGGTAGCAAGCTTTTTAAAGAGCGCTTTTGCCGGCGTACTACTGTCGAACGGTTTTTCAAAAGAATTAAGGAAGATTACTCTTTTGAAAGAAAAACTAAGACTCGCAGCTCAAGAAATTGGTACTTTAGGGCTTTCACCACAGCAATGTGTACGCATGTAGATGCTTGGATTAAGCATTTACAAATTGACATGATCCCTTTAATTTTGGAGTGGGAATCTGAGGCAATTAATACCGCAGCATAGTTAATTCGTTATGCTGGTAATCCAACAGCCTAGTTTTTTTAAAATGACACAAGCTAGGTTTCTTTGAAATGCCCATTTGCAGTATCACTCCATTTGCAACAACTATTTCCAATGTTTTTCTTAGTTAAATCCATTTTTAACCACTATTTAGGTCATATTTCCCGAGAGACTACATATCAAATTAGACTTTACTACTCAGCCTCGTTTTCCTTCCTGCGTCTGTTCAATATACTCTCTATTACCTTGGCAGAATATCCCCCAGCTCTTGCAATTTTGGCACGTTCGCGCCGATCTGGCACATGTTTTGCAAGATCAGCAATAAATTCAGGACGATATAAGAGCATTGGGCAATCTATTTTATCTCCACGAAAATGCTTAAACAATTTGAGCATTGCATCACGTCCAATAAGCTCAAATAATTCTAAATAACTATCATTTAGTGCATCTGCTTCATTACCTTCAACGCCAAAGGCTTCATATACCAGCTCATCGTTGATCTTATCAAAATCAATATTAATCACCAGATTGCCCTCCCTTCATATCATTAGTAAAATTATAACAATGCAGGAATTATCAATTCAAATCATAAACAGGATTCTTTTAGGCTACGTAAAATGTACCTTTTTAAGAATCCAAATAAGGTAATATTTATTCCTATAAGCACCGTTTTCACCACTCCTTCAAATAAACAAATCCCCTCTGCCAGAATGGGCAGGGGGATTTGTTTATTGTTATCTATCTTAGAATATATGCCTGAAAGTTAGGAAGATATGATTGAAAATTACTTAAACAGTAACGATTCTATGTTAATTTTTTACATATTTAATATACATACAATGTTTCACCATCACATATTTCACCATATAAAGAATTAATCAAAGAGCGAAAAGGAACAACACTTTTTTCAAAATCATTTAATAACGTCTCATTTGTATTTATTAAATAAAAATATTCACTGCAAGACGGACGCACCATGGTTAATGTGCCATTATAATTCTCCAAATTACGTGTAAAATCAAGTATTTTGGTATACATCCATTCTTTTTGACTGCCAATAAATGTTCCAACTATCTTGAGTTTTATTTCTTCCACAAATTCAAAAACCCTGCGCGAAGAAGCAAGTTCCTTATCATTCATAAAACCTGCAATGTTATATTTTTCAATAGCTTCTACGAAAATTTCTTTCATTTGGTCAGACCTTGTTTTATTCTCTACTGCTTTAACTACCGTAGTATCAAGTCCATCACCAAAATCATTTATGCTTCCATGTGTAAATGGCTCATTTTTTTCTAGCACTGTATTTGTTGTATCACCTGTATACTCGTCATTTTCATCTAATTCACTCAATTTGATCTGACGTTTACAGTTTGACTTTTTAGGCCCAATATATTTTCCCAGTCGCCCTTTCACTTCATGTTCTTCATGCCAGCTAACAATGGTCTCTCTACCTTCGTTATTATTTGACCGATTACAAATAACAAAGTGCCATATTCCTAAAAGAAATGCAGGCAAATATGCATCCATGCTAATCTTAGATAAGTTACATAACTCTGTTTTTGATATTGGCTGCCCGTTTGGGCAAACAAAAAAATCTTCTGTATCCATTATACTTTTATCAAATTCAATAAGCTCAATCAATCTCTCAATAAGCCCGATACCTATTTCCGCATCAATGAAATTATCTGTGAACTCCTGCATATTGTTAAGTGCAACTTTATATTCAGTTCTTACACTTTTATCAAAAAATTCAATTATTATTGGTTGCGTAAATGGAATACATTCAGACCTTGTTGCCCCCTGACAATTTTTAAAATTAGATGTTATTTTTTTTAACTTTTTCCTTTCTTGTTCCCTTAATTCATTTTTTTGTTTTTCCGGTTCGATGTATCCAGGTTTAGCGACTTTTATCAATCCAGCAAACAGGGTCGGCTCTGATAAATTATCTGATTTGGTTTCATAACGCTTACGAATCACTATACGTTGCTTTTTAGCCTTTAGAAGCAACGTAAAAAATGTCCCCCCGCAAAGTTTATCATATGTACCTTCTTCCACCTTATCTCCTCCCACCTAAAAGAAACCTTAGAAACTATAATAACTTTTGACAGTAACCGTAGAAACTATAAAGTAGTTCTTGTAAGTAATCAATCACAAGAGCTTTCTTTTTTGCAAACAATATTGATTTCAAGTCAGTAACACTCACAACTTTATCATAGCCCGGCTAGGTTTTCAATGTGGGAGAAAATTTTAAAACCGAAAGAAGGATTAAAAATGAATGATTTTAGAATGAAGCCAATTCAAAAAGAGCAACCGTCTACCTCGGATAAATATCTTAAAATGCTAAGGAATATAAAGATTTCGCCATCAACCATTACCCAGCATACTGAATTATTTCAGACAATTTTAAGGGCAATTGATGTGGAATTTGTTATTGAAGGCCGCGAACTTTCTCTTGTGTCCGATGAGAAAAAGCTTACAAACTTTGGAATCGTTGTTTCAGAAATTAAACAAATATACGAACTTGACGGTGAACAACAGGAGGTTGAACTACCAATTTTCAGCCACCTTGCAACACCCAAAGTAGTAAGGGTAAACTTATTGGATTTAAACTCCAATCGTTGGCTAGACAAACTTGGAGTCAATTACATGTTTAAACGTGGAAGTGTTGAAAAAATCAAGGAAATGATCAAAACTTTGGCTAGGTTTGCTCCTCTAGTTGAGGAGTACCATTATTCAGGCTGGGCACTGAACAAAGAAAGTACTTATATCATGGGCGGTGAAAAACTGCATGGTACTACTATATCAAATGACGATAGCAAATCCGCTTGTGAATATACCTTAAAAATGCTGGATGTGGCAGAGCGTCGATTGACGATACCTCTACTGGCAATTGCATCACTATCGCTTGTACAAAGCCGAATGATATCATCCGGAGAATTCTTTAAGGGCGTGGTCGGCTTACTCGCCCAAAGCCAATCTTTCAAAACTACCATAACGGCCTTGTTTTTTGACTTTGAAAATGGGCGCAAGGCCGATATCAACTTTGATTCGACGGAAAGTGCCCTGACCCGAATCATAGGGCAGAAGCGGGATTCTGTTTGTATAGTTGATGACTTAAAGCCAGCATCTACAGCTAATATGAAAAAAAATCTTTTATCAAAACTCGAAAAAATCATTCGGATGTGCGCAGACGACAGTAACGGCTTCCAACGAGCAGGACAGAAAAATGCGATTATTTCAAATAAGGCAAGTGGCATTGTCGTTATTACCGCCGAAGAAATACCTGTAAATGTCTATTCGACACTTGCACGATTGCTAATTTTAGAAATGAACCGGAAAAGCGTAGATAAAGAAAGACTGACATATTTTCAAGCCAACCACAGCATTTACAGAACTTTCATTAAAAACTATATACGCTTTATCAGTGCTCAGGGCGTGAGTGAATACTGCGATAACCTCAAAAAACGATTTTTAGAGGAACGCTGCACTCTTCATAGCAAGCTGCTTGCGCAAAATATTCAAGTTGACCCGAGAACAAATGATATGACGGTATGGTTATCGATATCGTTTTCCGAGTTTCTAAAATACGCACTAAAAGTCGGAGCAGTAGCTTCAGACCAGTTTGAAACGCTCACAAAAGAAGCCGAAAAAACATTTATTGATCTCATGGCACAACAGGCAGAACGTATTAACGAGCTTGATGATATTACTAGATTTTTCAAGGGATTACGTGTCTTATTGGACACTAAAGAAGCACGCATTGAACATTTAGAAGCTAGAAATAGTAGTTATTCATCAGCTGATAGTAAAAACGCTATTGGCTTTATGAAGAAGGATTATGTGTTCCTTAAAAATGACGTTGCCTATCAATGTGTTTCCGCCTATTACCGGCAAAATGGCAAAGAATTTGCAATAGCAGAATCTACGTTGAGAAGGCTGCTATGTGATAGTGGTTACCTAATTCCCCAAAATCCAAAATCAAATATTCATAGATTATATGTGAATCGAGAGACATACCAGTGCATTAAATTCTCAGAATCAACTTTTAATTGGCTAAAAGGAGGTAAAAATGATGGAGCCGAAGATGATATCGAAATTCCAGATAATAGGGGCATGCGTCAAAATGCAAACAATTTCCTGGGAAGATGAGATTAATTTGATTGACGGAATTCCCTATAATATAGACTTTTATCAAGATTTTTCGACTATATATTTAAATGAAGAGCTTCTTATCAAAATGTCTATTGCTTCTATTATTGAATTTATTAATAACCATAAAACTGAGATTGAAGTATCTGATGTACACAAGCCTATTGCTTTTTCGTACAAAAGTTACCATGACAGTCTAGAATTATGGAAGATAGTTGATAAATTTACTAAAAAAGAAAAGAAGCTTGCAATAGAATGGGAAAATGGCAAAAAAAAGCGAGTAAAAGATGGTAAAAAGTTATTTGCTGAAATAGATAGTGGCGAATATTTTCTAAAAACAGGAGGTAAGTAGCATGAATGAATTTGTCAATCTAAATAAAATTTCACAAGTTAGTACGGCCTATAGTTACTTAGGCTATCGCTTCCTTTTAGGTAATATTGAAGTTGTAAAATACCTGTATGGGAATTACTGGTTGGAAAGTCCTCCTCTTATTAAAACAATTAATCAATTGCAATATTGCCTGACAGCAGAAGAAATAGAGAAAGATACCAAAGGTGTTTATTGTAACGAATTTTTATATTATTGGGGCATGATTTGCATTGGTGAATTGTCGGGACTTATCTGCAAGGATTTAGAAACAGCTGAAATGTGCTTTAAAAAAATAATGAAAGTTGTACCAAAAGTAAAAGCACGATTGGCTTTCATAGAATTACTGAAAAGCGATGCTACCCACAAAAGTGAGAGTAACGTTAAAAGACTTGATCTATTACGACAATCGGCCGGGAATCAAGATTTGTTTTCAAGTATAGTTCTCTCGAAAATTACCTATTATTCGTATTTAACTGAAGAGCAGACGGATAATTTTAAAATGCCTATACGTGTACGTAATTTATTAGAAGCTCCTTGTCAAAAAGGTCATCCTGTAGCAATCAAGTTTTGGAATGCTATTTTGGATTACACTGGTACATGCGAAGCTCTGAGTATGAAGTTAGATGAATCATACATAAATAAAAGTATACTTTATGACTACTCACTAAAATCGTATGCAAATATGCAAATAAGCTCTGAAACCCTTTAATATCAATAGTTTATATTTGCTCGATATTTGTGCAAATTGCATATGCAGCATAAAAAATGACGGTCATACATAATACGTGTTAAGAAACCTAGCTTTAAATCATCGTTTATCATAAATTCTTACCTATATATTATGAATGTAGACAACCTGCCACCGCATAAAATTTATTAGACCTAGAAAGGAGGGGATGCAATTGAATGTCATCGTCCACTCACCTAAAAGCCCAGAAGGCTTACTAAGTTTACAAAAAAGGGTTGCCAGTGTTCATGCCGAAGCTGTTTTAAAGTACATCTCAAGGCTCCCCTGCCCTAAGGAGCAAAAACTAGAACTAGTTTCTAAAATTCAAAATTCTTTTAAATAAAGATAAGCTAAGCAATCACTAGACTGCTTAGCTTATTTTTATATTGTATGAATACCGCTAATTTTAATATTTAAAAAACCTATATCCTGTGTACGTAGTACCGAGATAACTTCCTTCATCTGGCATTTCGTGATATAATTTTTATAATAATTAGTGTAAATTTTGTTGAAAAAATCAGGGACACCAAGCGTCTATACATTGATATCGTTATATATGTTATTCGCCCCTATATCAATTATAAATCCTGCAAACATAGTGAATACTAACTCAGAAAGGAGTGCCGAGTTATTTGCTCGGCGGAATTTTATGACCAAGCAAGAAATATTTAATAAAGCGGATGAGTATAAAAAAATCATACAAGCGGCACGTCCATTAAAGCTCGCAGAAATTAAGGAATTAGATGCCTACTTCAAAATTGGCTTAACCTATAGCAGTAACGCCATAGAGGGAAATACTCTTACCATTTCTGAAACCAAAGTACTATTAGAGGATGGACTGACAGCTGGTGGTAAACCATTAAAAGACAGCTTAGAAGCAATTGGTCATGCAAAGGCATATGATTTTATGCTGCAGATGGTCAGAGAAAAACCTTTTGAAATTACAGAGCATATTATTTTAGAATTGCATCGCCTATTTTATGAAGGAATTGATAAAGAAAACGCTGGCAAATATCGTGATATTTCCGTTTATATTACTGGAACTGATTACCTCCCACCTGAGCCAGAACAAGTTCCTCTGCTAATGAAGGAATATGTAAATAAAGTAAATCAATTATCAGCAACCATGCACCCGATTGAATTAGCTGCACTTGCTCATAAGTGGTTTGTTGATATACATCCATATGTTGACGGTAATGGCAGAACAGCACGCCTGTTGATGAATCTACTCTTGATGCATTATGGCTATGGTATTGTATCTATTCCGCCCGTATTGAGAGTGGAATACATTGAGGCTCTTCGTGTATCACAACGTGCTAACCAACCAGATGCAGAGCCATTTATCAAGTTGATTGCTGAATGTACCATAGAAACTCAGAAAGATTATCGTAGGCTTTTACGCATAAATACGAATTAAAAAACAAACAATACTTAAAAACCTCTGCTTGCTATTTTAAGCTTTCTACTCATAATCTAACCATTCTAACCAGATGATTTGACAAAACTGGTTAGAATGGTTAGATTTTTAAGTCATTGAAGCCGTTTCTAACTTTTCCCAGAATTATCATTACCTAAACATATTTATTGAAAAGGACGATAGCATGTGGTTTTTCCCTTACCTTCCTGAATAAGCTGCCCATTTTTCATCATTTTTTTTAACAGGCGTCCACTGGTTGTCTGTCCGATACCTAACAGCTTTTCAACTTCCTTCCGTGTAACCATACCTTGTTGCCTCGCGATCTGTATTACTTTTTCGTCTGGGCTGTCACTTTCATCGCTTAGCTGTTTCTTCTCAGTCTGAGCATTGAGATTTGGCAGGATAATCTTAAAAGCATTATCTGATGTTTCAATCTGCGGCGTCTTTCCACTTCCTTCATAAACATTCATAATCTTTCGCATACCAGTTCCGTAGGCTTCAATCAGTTCCAAACGATAAAACACGTTTGCCAGCTTAGTGTTACGGCAAACAGAAATACCCATCATCACATCATTCAGTGTTACCCCGGAAACAAGACCGCCAATCGAGGTAAATTCCATTCTGTCGCCATAGATACTGATGAGCGTACTGGCTCTGAACGAGTATTCCCGGTGTACAAGGGAATTTAGCAGAGCCTCTCTGACAGCCACCTCCGGGTAATCCCTCGTATCGATACGCCGTAGCTTATCAAAAGTGGAGCGGGTCTGATTGTGAAAATCGATATAATCATAAACCTCTGCCATCTGTTTAAACAGAGAGCTGGAAAATTCTTTCCGATCTTTAAATACACTCTGATTGGTTCCCTCAAAAACAGCAGCCTTAATGGTATGCACACATTGCTCGGAAAGAAGTAGTCCAAGATTGGTATATATACTATCCTGATTTATAATTCCGAGTGTTTTCATTTGAATCGGCCCAAACAGAACATTTCTTTCTAAAAACTCTTTTTGTGCCGCCACAAAAGTCAATTCCTGCTCTAGCGAACGCATTTCCTCAAAACTGTCTCCATCGGTTTCTTTAATCATTCGCCGAATTGCTGTATCTGTGGCTGGTACAGAAGAATATCCTTGCCGAACATAAACACCTTCAGGGCGCAATCCCTTTTTTGCAATATAATAAGGACGTTCTGTTCCGCGCTGAATATCAACGGCAATTATGCTCTTTCCCTCTACTTTCAGGGTTTCATAATGAAGAAACATTGTCAAATCTGGTTTAATCGCGTCGCGAACCATGTTACTGATCTGCAACGCTGCCCCATCTGGATCGTCCATGCCGATAACTTCACCATTATCTTGAATGCCTATGTAAATTTTTCCACCCTCGCAGTTTGCAAAAGCTATAATTTCTTTTTTTATATCGTCTACAATGATAGTTTTTAATTCTACAGTTTCGCTTTCCCGAAAAGTCATCCGTTTACCTCCTAAAAATTCCCTAACTATATTCTAACCGTTCTAACCATTCTTGTCAATCATTTGGTTAGAATGGTTAGAATTTTGAAGAAATAGACACTGGATGGATATGAATAAGTGGTTTCACATATTTGAAATCCAGGAGAGCGTAATTGGTCGCTATTTTTTATTATTACCAAACAATTTCACCCAGGTACTTTTCAAAATTTGAATAGTATCCTTTTCCCATTCATTAACCGTATATACATGAAATCCATATAGATCGCCAAATTCTTTTTTCGTCAGACCCAAGCTTTGCCGCAAAGCCCGTATTTGTCGGCCTTGTCCATTGTATAAAAAAAGATTATACTCATCAAGCAGTGCTGTGATTTCAACGCCAAAAAGTTCAGCAACTTTACTTAGCTTGTCCAAAGGATAAGGCATTTTTCTGTCTTCCTGTTCATAAGCACAATAAGTAGCACGATGAATTCCAGTTTTCCTAGCTACCTCTTTCTGCTGCAACCCTTTTTTATGTCTATAATAACGGAGCTTGTCCGACACTGTGGCAATTTCAGAAGGGCCAGAATATTTAATATTAAACCTTTCCGCTTCAAGCAATTTGCGTGGTTGCAATAGTTGAAAGCTGTGAATATATAATGGTGCATACTTGACACCGCCAAGAGAATGGCAAGTCATTATATACATATGGTTAGCAAGGCGTATAAATGGTTGCCATTTTTCACGAAAGCAAATCCGCTTCGTATTATTTAGATCAAAGTTAGCCACTGTGTTAGCATAGCATTTTCAATGCATCTGGCGGCATACGTTGCTAAACGAATTTTTTTGGTTATGTCGAAAGTATTAATGGCTTTAATTAATCCGATTGTGCCAATAGAAATGAGATCATCAATGTCCTCACCAGTGTTATCAAACTTTTTAACAATATGAGCGACCAGGCGTAAGTTCCGTTCTACTAAGACACTTTTGGCATTCCCATCACCATCTTTTAATCTCTCTAAATAGACCTTCTCTTCCTTTTCAGAAAGTGGTAATGGAAATGTATTATTAGCCACATAGGAGACGAGTAACGTCAAACCGTGCACCAGAGAAGCCGCGATTGCCACAAAAAAAGACACCAAAGCATTCACCCCCGCTACATCACTTGCTCTATTGTATGGGGTAATGTCTTTTTTTGTGCCTGTTATTTTTTGTATATTTTTAAATAAAATTCGGTATAATAAATCTTCGCAGACTTGCACCTTATGAAAACGTATCATATAATTCAAATACAAGTACTAAAAGGAGTGATACCATGCAACAAATTTGGGGAGATTTTGCAATACTATTTAGTTCTGTACTTATATGCTCCTATGTATTATGGGATAAACTTTTTCCCAATGATTGAGTTACAATTCCATTGCATAATCCGTACGTGTACTATGGATTGCATCTCGCAATGCACCACCGATATATTTACTAATTTTCATCACAATCGATAAGGGTGTACTTTGTAAGTCCAAATACCCAATGCGTCCACTTCCGCTAACAACACCAATGATGGAAATATGCCCTACACATGGCAAACAGGCACCAACTGCAATACCTGCCTCTAAGCTTCCTTGCCATATCTCCATATTACCAACTTCATTCCTTTTACCTAAACATGCATCTACTGCAATGATAATCGGTTGACAATGCTGCTGATGAATCATCTCAATAACTTGCACTAGATTCCCAGCATGAACGGGTTTATCTAGACTACCATAAATAATAGAACATGTATTTTCTTCTAAATAAGTACCGACTAATGGACCAAGAGCATCTCCAATATATCGATCCGAACCTATGCATAATATAACGAGCGGTCTTTTATCCCAATCCGTTTGTTTTTTTAATAGGTATACAATGTAATGATGCATTTTAGCACGTACATCGATATCATCCAGATGTATGATCAATTTTTCATCGTTATCTAATTGCATATATTTATCTCCTTTTTAGATCCTAATATCACAAGTAATATATATGATTTTATTTGGAAAATATTTCATATTTTTATAAAAAAACTCTTTGCCGTGAATCTGGCAAAGAGTTTTTTTGTAAAATCAAAATTCTATATTTTTTGTAAGTCTCATACACTATATATACCTTAATGTACTATATCTTATTGTTAGTCAATAGACTTTTTCGTGTGATATAACTATAGAAGGAGGCATTGTAATGTACATAACAATCATCCATATCCTTACTGGCATCACTTTGCTACTAGGCGGTATTTTTTTTATGCGCCTTGGATTACAAAAATTGTTATTACATAAATTTAAACATCTATTAGGGCAATTAACGAGCGAGCCATGGCGTGGAGTACTGCTAGGTACAATAGCAGCTGCTGTAATGCAAAGTAGCACTGCTGTATCACTACTAACCATCGGTTTCGTAAGTGCCGATTACTTATCATTTTACCAAGGCCTCGGTATTATTTTAGGTGCAAATATTGGCACATGCTCTACTGTACAATTAATGACACTCTCGATTCCTAGCAACTTTTTTCTACCATTATTGGCAACTACTGTTATAATTGCGTTGACAATAAAACGTCTACGTTATATTGCCATGGCTATTTCAGGCCTATGTAGTATGTTTTTGGGACTCACCATTTTATCAGATGCTTTAGGCACTCTTTCAGAAATGACGACTGTCATTCACTATATAACGGCTGCCAAAGAAATGCCTCTATATGGCATCCTCAGTGGTATCATTATCACTCTTCTCTTTCAATCTAGTAGCGCTGCTACAGGAGTCATCATGGTGCTTGCAAGTGATGGCATTATAGATTTAACTACTGCCACCTATGTCGTCTATGGTAACAATATCGGTTCTTGTTTGTCATCCATCATCATAGGAGCAGCCGGAACCATCGCTGCTAAGCGCATTGCTCTATCCCATGTATTACTGAATGTAATCGGTGTCCTATTTTTCCTACCACTGACCAATTTACTTACAACAATAGCCACCTATATCACAACAGATTTTGCTGGACAGGTGGCTATTGTACATACTAGTTTCAACATTATTTCATCACTAGCAATATTACCAATTATACGACAATATGCTAATTTAATTATTTTTTTGGTTCCTAGCAAACGTTGAGGATTTTTCCGCTCTAAGTTTGATACCAATCAACTCTCGAATGACCATAGTGACTACATACACGATAATAGCTGTCATAACAATGGTTCCGCCTGGTGCGATATCCAAATAAAAAGATGATGTTAGGCCAACTACGACCGATAATACAGAAAAAGAAATGGCCCACCCCATAGTTGCTTTAAATCCAACTCGCAGTAAATGAGCTGTCGCTACAGGCACGATCATCAACGCACTTACCAATAAAATCCCTACTACCGTCATGCCAACAACAATTACCGTTGCCGTCAGCAGGCTAAAGATCATATTGATCATCGATGTATTAATTCCTGCTACATTGGCAATGTCTTCATCTAAAGCCATCAACATCATTTTATCAAATAAAAAATATACAACCGCGAGTACTAGGACGCCACAGCCAGTAATGATGAAAACATCAACAACGGAAACGGTAATAATACTGCCGAATAAAAAACTTAATAAACCTGCACTTGGCATCCGTGTAATGGTACTAAAGATAATCGCCATCGCAAGACCCGAGTAAAAGAAAATAGCCAGTCCCATATCAGCGAACTGTGCATGCTTGCGACGAACATATTCAATGCCAACAGCACCCAGCATCGTCAAAATGAAGGCTCCTAGCACCGGATATATCCCGAGCATATAGCCACCTGTTACTCCAGCAAAGGCAATATGTCCTAGTCCATCACCAATTAATGACTGACGGCGCACTACAACAAAACTACCAATCACGGGACATATAATGGCCGTTATAATACCTGCCAAAAATGCCCGCTGCATAAAATCATACTGAAAAAATTCCATACCTTCCCCCCATCACCCTGTATAATACCACAAATGCCTTGCTTGGGCATGCGTAGCATTAAACTCTTGGTTGCTACCATAAAAGCACAATCCTTTATTAATACATGCCACTTTGTTCGCACATTGGATGGCTTTATCAATATCATGAGATACCATCACAACAGTAATCCCAAGATTTTTATTTAATGTTCCGAGCAAATCATAAATACGATCACTCGCCTCATAATCCACTCCACTAGTAGGCTCATCAAGCAGTAGCAATTCGGGATTTCCAGCGAGTGCCATCGCTACCATTACCCTCTGTTGTTGTCCGCCTGAAAGCTCACCAATGCGTCGATTCCGAAGATTCTCAGCTCCAACTAACTCTAACATATGGTGAATAATATGTTTTGTCGCTAGCTTATTCTGCCTTGGCGCCGCTGCGCCTAATGTTAAACCCAAAGATACAATTTCCTCTACTGTAGCTGGAAAACCCAGTACATTCTTTCCGTAATTTTGCGGTACATAACCAATTAAACCTTGTACTCTCGCCTCTGAAATATTTTTTTCACCAATTTTGACCTGCCCTTGTGTCGGCTTTATTAGGCCAGCCATAATCTTTAGCATTGTACTTTTTCCAGCTCCATTTGGTCCAACTACGGCTACAAAATCACCTTTAGCAATCGTCATGGAAATTTCCTGTAAGACCACATTATAATCATAAGAAAAATGAATATTCGATAAGGTAACGTCAAACATCTTTAATTCTCCTCACAGAGTTTTACACTCACTACATAAACCTATTAATTCTACATTGTGATTACCTCATACCACATATGTTCCTTCTTACTAATATTCTTACTATTTTTTTTCAAAAAAAAAGAACCAGATCGATCGTACTATATCGTATAGACTTCAGATGACATATTGCACACCCAAAGTCTATACTTGTACTTGTTCACTGAGCACCGCTCTGGCATACGTTCCACCCTGCGTAATCAACTCTTCATGTGTTCCCATTTCTACAATCTGACCACTCTCCAAATAAATGACTTTATCTGAAGGTATAAGTGTTGATAATCTATGTGTAATCAAAAAGGTGGTACGATTGATACTGGCCTTTCGTATCGATTCCATCACCTGTTGCTCTGCTTTTGCATCAAGAGCAGCAGTCGGTTCATCGAGTAGCAAGATTGCAGGCTCCATAATCATTGCCCGCGCAATGGCGATTCGTTGACGCTGTCCGCCCGATAAATTACCACCAAGTTCACTCACCACATACTGATATCCCCCACTAAGCTCCATAATGAATTCATGCGCATTTGCCAATTTGGCAGCTTGCTGCACTTCACTAAAACTAGCGGTCGATCGTCCATATCGAATATTTTCCAAAATACTTAAATTAAATAAAATCGGTTGTTGCTGAATAAAACCGATCTGCTTACGCAAGGCACTCATTTTTAATGTCCGAATATCCACATCATCAATATAAATGCTTCCCGAAGTTGGATCATAGAATCTAAGCAATAAATGAGCAAATGATGATTTCCCAGCACCACTTGGTCCAACAATCGCCACAATGTCACCAGGCTGAACGACAATATTAATATCTTGAAGAGTTCCTAAATCAGGAAGATATTCAAAATTAACATTGTTAAATTCAACTTTGCCTGTTACTTGTGGTAGATCCTGTAAGCCGTCAACCACCGTATTGACTTGTCTCTCTAGCGCTTGAATACGTTGCCAAGCTACAATTCCAAGTTTCATATTGGAAATTGCATCACTAATTCGTCGTAATGGTGTCGGCACATTGATAATATAAATTAAAAAAGCAAACATACCACCAATTGTTAAATACCCATTAATGACTTCTTTTCCACCATACCAAATAATAGCAGTTAAGCCAAGTGATGCTAAAAACTCAACTAAAGCAACGAGCACGGCCTTAAATCTCTGTACCTTTATGAAATCTCCAGCAGCCTGTCGCATACTGGTATTGAATTTTTTACACTCATACTCTTCTCTTACATAACTTTGTACGACGACTATAGATAGTAAGGATTGATGTAAAATACCGGTTACTTTAGCCAACGTATTTTCCACAACCATACCAAGACTGGCAATTTTCTTATTAAAAAAGTTAATCGCTATGATAATAAAAGGCAAAGTAGCAAACGTAACAAATGCCAACTTCCAATTAAAATAGATCATGATCATCATAATTGCTATTAAATTGAGCGATTCCACTAGCAAATCAGGTACTGATAACGACACTGCTTGTTGAATCAATGCTAAATCATTGGTAAATAATGAGATAATTTCTCCGGTAGAAGTATTAATAAAATAAGCATAATCTAATTTTTGCAAACGTTCAAACATAGTAGCGCGCATCTTAGCTACCATTTTATTACCTGCTTTAGCTATAGTATGCCCATGTATATAAGAAAATATACCACGTAAAAAATATACCCCAATAATAGCAGCAACAATTAAATGCAAATACTGAGTATCCTCGCGAAGAAGAGCATCATCAATTAAAAATTTAATAATTAAAGGAGCCGATAGTCCAGCAGCACTGGCAATCATAAAGCATACCAATGCGGTGAAAACCGAGGGCCAATATGGCAGTATAAAATTTCGCCAATATAATTTAAACATATAAGCCTCCGAGCTTAATAGAGGCAACTCTGTTAGTGCCTAATTTATAATCAAGATTCATGAACCCTAGTATTACCAAGTAACCAATATAGAATACAAACATATATTTATACTTATTATAGCACCATGTACAAGATAGAACATCACTATAATAAAATGTCACAAAAACTAGGCTTAGCACCTAATCATCATGCTGGTGAAGCCTAGTTGTTTGTAGTAATCAAAAAAAGTAGGGAGGTTTTATCCACCTCCACTAAAAAACAATTATAACACCCGACGTGCTCCGATATAACGATCTCCCCAGTATCCGCTGTCCAGACGAGCAATCGCGATTCCACGACTTGAAGTCGCACTAACAAACTGCCCACTCCCTAGATAAATACCTACATGCGATGCTCCAGCCTCATATGTACTAAAATATACTAAATCTCCGACTTGCAATCGGCTATACGATACATGCTGTCCTAATTCATATTGTTCGTCAGCAGATCGTGGTAAGTAAATTCCAGATTGAGCAAAAACATAGCGGGTAAAACCTGAACAATCAAAACCACCAGGTGAAGTACCACCGAATACATAGGGCACTCCTTGATAACGCAATGCAGTTTGTACAATTCTTCTGACCATAGAACTTGATCCATCACGACTAACAGGTATTTCTCGTCCCATAATAGCACGATATGTCTCTGAACCAATTACGCCGTCTGTTTCAAGACCTCTGTCTCTTTGAAAATCAGTAATTGCATTTGCTGTAGCTTCACCAAAATCACCATCGACACTACCGACATTATACCCTAGCGCATTTAGTTGCTCCTGGATTGTCGCAATATCGTCTCCCTGGTCCCCTTGATGATAAGCTGCGTACGTAGGTAGTGTACCTGCACTCACAAGAAGTAACGAAAAGATTAGAATTCGAAGAAATTTCTTCACACTTTATACCCCTCTCAATAACCTCCGAGGTTAGCTGACGGGTTAGGGTTGAGATACCCTATTTGTTGACAAAAGAATCCTCTGCCGGACAAATTTCACCCCAAAACTGTGGTTCCCCCGGTCCTGCGCATGGATTAGGTTTTCTAAAAACTACGCCATACTAACAGAATTCGCTTTACTTCCTGAAAATCCTGCTTTTTATAAAATTATTTTTATTTTTCTTCCTGACGTTGTTTCAAATCTACACGCAATAAATATAACGGACGCTGTTTTACTTCTTCAAAAATGCGTCCAACGTATTCCCCAATAATCCCTAAACCAAGTAATTGTAGTCCACCCAGTAGTAAAATACTCGCTGAAATAGTAGCCCAGCCAGGTACTGCTTCTATAGTAAAAATCTTAATATAAACAACATGCATCGTAACTGCAAAACTCAGTAATGCAAATAATAAACCGATATAAAATGCGAATCGCAACGGAAGTTGAGAATAAGCCATTATACCATCAAGGGCAAAATGAATCATTTTTTTTAAAGAAAACTTAGAGGTACCAGCATAACGCTTGGGAGCTGAAAATTCTACCTGTATTTGTCGATAACCAATCGCACCAATCATACCACGGATAAAGCGTGCCCGTTCCTTAAAACGGCGAAAGCTTAGGACTACTGCCCTATCTAACAAGCGGAAATCCGAACCACCTTCTTGAATACGCACTTTCGATACCCAATTGATCAATATATAATAAATACTGGAAGTGAAATTTTTAAACCACGAGACTCCTGCGGTACTAACTCGTATTGTCTGTACCACTTCGCCCCCTTCCTCCCACTTCGAAATAAGTAAAGGTATCATGTCAGGCGGATGCTGCATATCTCCATCCATTGTAATAACTGCATCCCCATCAGCATGATCCATTCCGCACGTTAAAGCTAATTGATGCCCATAGTTACGTGCCATAATCAGCCCACGTACTCGCTCATCCTGCTGAGTTAAGCGTTCGACAATTAAAGGAGTAGCATCACTTGATCCATCATCAACAAAAATCAGTTCAAAACGATATGCCACCCCCTCGATATGTTTACAAACTTCTTTATAAAATACTTCAATATTATCTTCTTCATTAAAAACAGGTACCACAATCGAGATTAGTTGCATTATTTTCTCCTCAATTTACTACGAAGTCCATTCGTATCATGCTTTTTTCATATAATCCTGTCGTAATACAGCTGCACCACGTAAATAACTATGTATAATCTCACTTTGTGGCAACTCAGTATTTAATAAAATCAATACCCGTACACACATTGGTAAACCATTTGGCGAATCAATTTCTAGTGTCCCAAAAAGCGGAACCTCTGTCCATCCTAAATTTCTCGCCGCAACTGCAGGAAATGCCGAATTTAAATCAGCAGTAGAGCTAAAAGTAACCGATGCAATATCTTCTGTTTGTATATGATTTGCTTTTACCATAGTAACTAATAATTCTCGTGTACGTTCTATGATCTCGGTAGGTTCATTCTTATCTACTGTGATTGCGCCTCTAATACCACGTACCAAAATTATCATCCTTTCGTACTTTCACTTTAAACATTAACATTTTATATTTCGCTACTCATTCCTTAATATCCTTTAGATTCTATCGTTTTTTTACATTTTTTTAATGTATCTACCCCTAAGGAAATGATAGCTATATCATTAGTCTGGTATGTATAGAGTATAGAGCCTCCATAACAATTATTATAAAGAAGGTGTAGTGATATCTATATAACCCTAGTATGGTAATTTCTATACTCTCCTTATACATAGATAAAACTGAATGAATTGACTCGTATCAGTCAATTCATTCAGTTTTTTATACCAAACGTTGTTTCAGTATTGCCGAGCTGGCTTTTACATCCTCCATTTGCGCTGATGGGATTTCAGGGAATGCACCAATTTCAATGGTTTCTAAAACAGGATGGTTCGTTTGATCATAAAACACACCATACCATACCCCTGAAACGTTACTTTCTATCCATTCGGCAGGTTCCGCGCTATTGATCAAGTTAATTTTTATACTCCCTTGACCTAAAAAATCGCGAATTTCTTGCCGTTCTTCAGGCGCAAGCGACATTTTATTGATAAAAATACTCCATCTTTCACCTTTATCAATAAAACGCTGCAGGGCTTCATGAATTTCAAATAGTATGGCCCTAACACTTGGCGCTAACTCTAGTTTTTCAGTCATGCTTTTTCAACTACCTCTGCCTGCCATTCCTTGAGTACCAATACGATTTGCTCCACTACGTTGTCCACCATACTTGTGACAATAGGTGTCATCTCAAGACCAATATCAATCATTAATGGTTGCACACCGAGTATTCTAATTTCTTGAGCAGGCTTTTCTAAAATTTCCATGATCCTTAGTACATCTTGGATACCAAGCTCATGCATCGATATTTTCCCTTTAAAATAACTTTTAACTTCATCATGGTTAAACTGATACATATACCCAGCAGACTGTTCACCGTTAATCGCATCTATGAGTAACAATTTATCAGTACCAATTAAAAACCTCAGTAATTCCATGCCAAGTGTACCGCCATCTAATACTTGAACGTTTTCTGGACAAGTATATTGTGCAAGTAGTCGCTCTATAACCCGAACACCAAACCCCTCATCTTGCATTAAAATATTACCGACACCAAGTACCGTAATTTGTTCCATTACTTAATATCCCCTATATCATCTGGCTCTTTGTCATAAAATTTCACGCCTGAAAACATGGCTGAAATTTCTCCATATTTTTCAGTCATATCCGCTCTTGTCGCCATATACATGTGAATAATCACAAATAATATAATCATCCACGCTACATAATGATGAGCCATATGAACAATATACTCATCGATAAGCAAACTACTAATCGTATTTAGTGCTTTCGCGAAAAAGCTATTAGGAGTTACTTGTGCATACATCGCAAATCCAGTGAAAACTTCGAAAAAGATCATGGCATATACACCACCATACCCTGCACGAGCCATAGAATTTCTCAAATAAGGCCTATGCGCAGCACGTATAAATCCATAATGTAGCCCCATATCAACCATACCAGTCCAAAAAAGTTTTGTCCATGGTTTAGGCAACATACGATCTCCTTTATGAATAATAAAACCATATATGCGGAAAATAAAGGATGATAGTAGTACATAAGCAGCTGTAAAATGAATAAAACGAATCGTCGACATGGATGATAAATTATCTACAGCCAAAGTTGGCTCTATGCCTTGACTGCCAATATAAAATGGATTGCCAATATACAAACCAGTAATAAATAATACCAAAATCGAAGCTACCATGATCCAATGAAATATTCTCGTCCAAATAGTAAATACGTAGTAAACGTTAACTGTTTTGACCTTCATGATATGCCCTCCTTATCTACCCTTATATTTTGAAATAAGGATCACTATGCACAACCACCAATTCACGTCCTGAAGGATCATATAAATGTGTTGCACAAGCTAAACAAGGATCAAAGGAATGAATCACTTTTAGAATTTCAAGCGGTTTATCAGCAATTTTCACCTTTGTATCCAGCATACTGCTTTCATAAGCACCATAACCGGCTTTACTATCTCGTGGACAAGCATTCCATGTGGAAGGTACAATAGCTTGATAATTAGAAATTTTTCCATCTTTAATCACTACCCAATGGCTAAGAGAACCTCGGGGTGCTTCTACAAGCCCTACTCCTTTTGCCTCTTTAGGCCAAGTGCTTGGATTCCACTTTTCGGTATTGGCAACAGTGGTATCACCTGCCTTAATATTATTAACTAATTTATCAAAATAATATTTAGCTAGGTAACCCATTACTTGTGATTCTAAAGCTCGAGCTGCCGTACGACCAACAGTCGATAATAACCAAGTCTGTGGCAGTAAATTTAATACCTTTGAAACAGCATCAATTTGATCCACCATCATTTTCTCAACCCAAGTGGGTTCCTTAATAATACCTTGTTTTACTTTGGTATACACAATAATATATCGAGATAATGGCCCATGTTCAGCCATCTTACCTCGCCATTTAGGGGTTTTTATCCAAGAATATTTCCCAGTTTCATCAAGAAACTTCCAATCCGTCTTAGTTCCTTCTTTAGGTCCAGTAAATTCAGGCTTGGTCACACCATTCCATGGATGTAAATCAGAATCTTTCTCTGGATAATTATACCATGAATGTTCAACGCCCTCAGTTAATACAGTAGGATCGCTCAAATCTTTTGCCTCAAATGTATAAAATACAGCTTTATCGACGCCTTGAACAAAATTTTCAACGATTCCATCTGAGCGCATTAATAAGTTCTTATGAAAATCCCCATTGGAAGTTCCTGAATACTTATCCTCAGGAAAATCGCCAAAACCAATCACTCGTTCTTTGGCTAGACCTCCACCGTCAACATAACCTTGTTTTACATAAAGTTCACCAATAGCCAATACATCTGGTACATAAAAGTAATTGTTTAAGGCAATCGTCAAATTGATTGATGCATCGACTATAGCTAAGCGTTCGGTATTAATTGGCGCATTCATATCATTCATAGAAATAGAACAAGGCATCCCACCTACTATATAGTGTGGATGAGGGTTTTTTCCACCAAATACAACATGTGGTATAACAATCTCACGTTGCTTATCTAGCATATTTAAATAATGAGATACTGCCATTAAATGAGCTTCTGGCGGCAATACATTATAATCAGGATGATCCCACCATTGAGCGGAAAAAATACCTAACTGTCCACTATCGACTATTTTTTTCACTTTTTCTTGAATGCTTTTGTAATAAGCTGTTGTAGCTTTAGGAAATTCTTTAGGATATGCTTCCGTATCAAATTCACTAGGTCCTTTTAAACCTAAATTATATTTTTCAAGTACTGTATTTTGCAAGGTAGCAGTCGCAGCTGGGTCCGCTTTCAAAGCTGCAACAGGACTGACCCAATCTAATGCATGCAGATGATAAAAATGCACAATATGATCATGAACCATTTGGGTTGCTTCAATAATATTACGAATATAATTAGCATTTTTAGGGATTTCAATCCCCAAGGCATCTTCTACAGCCCGCAGCGAAGCCAGGGAATGAATCGACGTACACACACCACAAATTCGTTGTGTAAAAGCCCATGCATCTCGCGGATCTCTTCCCTGAACAACAAGTTCAATACCACGCCATGCCGTACCACTCGATAACGCTTCTTGTACTTTTCCTGTCGATTCGTCAACGACAACTTCTAAACGCAAATGCCCTTCAATACGATTTACAGGATCAACCACAACACGTTTCATAGATTCCCCTCCTTGTAATTTTTATTCCTGATCATTTTCTGGGTTATTATCGTCTTTACGATGCCTACTATGTTGAATAGCTGAAAACGCACCATGAGCAAGAACGCCAGTAGCAAGTGCTCCAGCTGCTACCACACCAATTTTATCAGCATTTGCTATCACATTCGGCACTGGAATATTAGGCATACGCTCATAAAACGGATCATTATCCCAAAAATTATTAGACGAACACCCTATACAAGGAGCGCCTGATTGGATTGGATAAGAAAGACCATTCCACCAGCGCATGTTTCCGCAAGAATTATAAGCTTCAGGTCCACGACAACCTACTTTATATAAACACCATCCAGCCTTACTACCCGCATCATCAAACTTTTCTACGAACATACCAGCATCGAAAAACGGACGTCGATAACAGGTATCATGAATTCGATTACCGAAAAACTGTTTGGGTCGGCCTTTGCTATCAAGAGGAGGGATTTGTCCAAATAATGTATAGTGCATAATCACACCAGTGAGAACTTCGGGAATAGGCGGACATCCAGGAATTTTAATAATCGTCTTGCCACTGATGACATCACTAACCGCTACTGATTTTGTAGGATTAGGCTTTGCCGCTTGAATTCCTCCCCAAGCTGCACAAGATCCCACTTCAATAATCGCAGCAGCCCCCTTTGCCACTTCTTTAAGGTTTTTTACAAAGGGTTTGCCTCCTACCATACAAGAAATACCGTCATCATTGAGAGGTACGGCCCCTTCTACTGCTAATAAATATTTCCCATTATACTTTTTCATTGTCTCTTGTAAGTGGTGCTCTAACGGTTCACCAGCCGCAGCGGCTAAAACATCCATATATTCCAAAGAAATCATATTTAAAATAACATCCGATGCGTACGGGGTTTGAGAACGAATAAACGTCTCATCACAACCCGTACATTCATGACCATGCAGCCAAATAACAGGCACTAATTGTTTTTGTTCCGCTGCAGATACCACTTCTGAAAGCATCATTGGCGATAACCCCAAAACACCAGTAATCGTTACACAGGTTTTTAAAAAGCTACGTCGACTTAAGTTTTTTTCTTGAAACAAATCCCATAAAGAATTATCGTTTTCCACAATTACCCTCCTCTCTTTGTTAAAAAAATTTATACAAAGTGATAATGGAAATAGAAACGTTTACTTCTGTGCTGTTCGAATCCCACGATCGCACCATGGTTCTTCTGCCATATAATCACCATCATAATAATAGTAAGCGCGTGCACGGCAACCACCACAAATCGTATCATAGCCACATGTACCACAGCCACCTTTTAATGGTTCATGACGCAATCGATTAAACATTTCACTATCACGCCACAATACATCAAAATTTGTTTCCCGTACATTTCCAACTTTTATTGGTAAGTAAGGACATGACTGTACATCACCATTTGGTAAAATAACACAATAACTAGTACCTGCTAAACAACCTTTTGTAAAACGCATTGACATATTTCTTTCTTTCGCAATACGCATAAACTGCGGAGCACAGGTAGGTTTAATTTCAATTGATACCTCACCTTGCTTATCTAAAATACGTTTTAATACCGCTTCATACTCTTCCGTTTTTAATGTAGTATCTTCAATATCTTTTCCTCGGCCTGTTGGCACTAAGAAAAAAATATGATGAGCCATTGCTCCCTTTTCTACTGCTAAGTCTGTAATATCCGTTACTTCTTTTTCATTCCAATTTGTTACTGTAGTATGTACCTGAAAACGAAGTCCAACCTTGCGGCAAACTTCCATAGCAGCAATAGTTTTGTCCCAAGCACCCTCTGACTGACGAAATTTATCATGAATTTTTTTATCTGTACTGTCAAGACTAATACCAGCAGCTCCTAGTCCAGCCTCTTTTAATTTAATAGCCACTTCCTCAGTAATTAAAATCCCATTTGTTCCCAGCACAGGCCTTAGTCCAATACTTTTCGCATAACGAATGAGTTCATAGATATCCTCTCGCATCAATGGCTCGCCACCACTTAAAATAATAATTTTAAAACCGGCACGCGCCATTTCATCTAGTAATTTTTTACCTTCTTCTGTACTTAATTCATCAGTTCGCTTAGTACCTGCATCACGATAGCAGTGAATGCAACTAATATTACAGGCTTGTGTAGTATTCCATGATATAATCATTTATTAATTCCCTCCAAATTTGGTATTGGTAAAGTGTGTACTACTTATGTTGACTATGACAATCGCTTACTAGAAGGGGTCTTAGCATCCTCTAACCTGATTCATGGCAGATCTAAAATTATAGATTCTCCTATTTCGACACGTTTAAACTAAGTATGTCACCCTTCTTCATTATCTTTTCATTATCGCAAAATATCGGACTTTTAACAATACTTTTTACATATCATTCATACTTTATTAATTTTCCAAATTCAGATGATAAAGCATAACGCATTTTTGTCTCTATTAAGTAGATAAGGACTTGGCTTTAGCCAAGTCCTTATCTACTTAATTATAAAGTCTTATCAACAATACTTATCAAATCTTTACTTGGACGATATCCAACAATACGTTCTACCTCTTGTGCATCTTTAAATAACAATAAGGTAGGTATTCCCATTACATTATATTTACTAGCCAGTTGCTGTTGTTCATCTACATTTACTTTCGCAATGATCACTTTGCCATTATACTCTGCATCCACTGCCTCAAGTTCAGGAGCAACCATTTTGCATGGTCCACACCATGGTGCCCAAAAATCAATTAGTACTGGTTTTTCTGCCTGTTGTATTTTTTCATTGAAATCATTTTCACTATCAATCTTCGTTATACTCATTATGTAACCTCCATTATTTCAATTTTACTTTATTATCAACCATTGGCATTTTTTTATACCATCTATTAATCTCATTTTAAAAAATTTTTAACTAAAAGTCAATCTTTATTAACTATTATAATTATAAAGAATGCAATTCACAAAAAAGCTCTCTACTACGAATAGCAAAAACATGTAGCATTAAAATACTACATGTTTATTTTACATATCAGACTGCGAGTGATCAATAAGCCGAGTTTTGTACCACTTACGTGGCGATGATCATCTATCTAGTCTGGCAGTTACCTGACAGCTCTAGCGACGCAACCCGGAAGGTTCAGCGGGCAGCTTCATCCCTTCCCTATTAGGTCTTGCTCCAGATGGGGTTTACCTAGCCAGTCAGTCACCTGACTGCTGGTGCGCTCTTACCGCACCTTTCCACCCTTACCGACCAAAAGTCGGCGGTTTACATTTCTATGGCACTTTCCCTGAGGTCACCCTCGCTGGACGTTATCCAGCATCCTGCCCTATAGAGCTCGGACTTTCCTCGTATGCTTTATGGGCATCCGCGATCATCTTTCCTACTCACAGCACTGATATCAACTATTCAATTGACTAGATATATATGATATCATGAAAACACTTCATCGTCAATATAGCATTGCAATGTAATAAATTCCATATATAAATAGTATTTAATACACACCTAAAGCATCTCGATTCACTGTGTCAACAGAAATATCCACTGCCCATTTATCTTTACTTGCACAAGTAGTAAGATATGTGGCTACATATGATAGTATCGGTTGTTCTGTAGCAAAATGACCAGCATCAATTACAGCAATACCAGCAGCTAACGCATCTTGCGCTTCATGATATTTCACATCACCAGTCACCAAGACGTCAGCACCAGCAAAAACTGCTTTCTGCAGCAAACTCGCTCCACTTCCCCCGCAAACTGCTACCTTTTTTATCACTTTATCCTGCGAACCTGCTACGCTAACAAACGGTATATCCAGTGTTTTTTTAACATGAGTAATAAAATCTGTAAGCACTATAGGTTGTCGTAGCTTCCCAATACGTCCTAAGCCCAGTGAATGATTGGGAGCAACCAGTTGAACCATATCATATGCTACTTCTTCATAAGGATGAACCTTACACATTGCTTTCACTACCCGACGACTGATTTTTTCAGGCACAATGGTTTCTAAACGAACTTCTTCTACATATTCTACTACACCAGGTCGGCCAATAAACGGCTTCGCATTCTCTAATGGCAGAAAAGAACCAATGCCATTTGCTACAAATGTACAGTGACTATAATTGCCGATATGACCAGCTCCAGCCTCTGTTATCGCAGTACGTACCACTTCAACATGAGTGGTTGGTACAAAAACTACCAATTTATAGAGCGTCTCAGTATAACTGACCGTAAGTGGCTGAGAATCTACCAATTCTAACTTAGCAGCCAACACATCATTCACACCACCTGTAGCACTATCTAAGTTCGTATGAGCAGCATAGACAGCAATATCAGCTTTCAATAGACTGGCTAGCAATTTCCCTTGAGGCAAATCCGTACGGATACGATTCACAGCTTTAAAAATAATAGGATGATGTACAACAATTAAATTCACACCATCTTGTATCGCTTTTTCCACAACAGCTTGCGTCACATCTAACGTGACTAAGATCTTACTAATTGCTTGACTTGGACTACCAAGTAACAAGCCCACATTATCCCAACTCTCAGCTAAACACTTAGGGGCAAAACGTTCCATTGCCTCTATGATAACCTGGCATTTTACAGACATTGTTTCTTAGCCTCCAGTTGTTCCAGTCTTTTCTGGTACTCTTGATACTTACTACTTTGCTTTGCAGCACTACTCCCTGTCATTCCAGCTAGAACCCATTTCGTCTGATTGATCAAATTATCGATATGAAGTTGCAATAATTCAGGCTTATTCTCCCACAATTTCATACCAATGTCATACATAATAGGTTCTAACGCTTCTGAATGTCCGGGTTCTGCGACAACTATTTCATATAATTTTCCCTCATCTTGCACTAATGCTTCTTCCATAATGCACCACTGATTCGCAATTAGCCACTGACGTACGGTTGCTGTTGCTACCATAGGTTGTAATATTAAACGCTTGAGAGAACTCGTAATCTCTGGATTATTTTTCAATATCTCAATAATCGTACTACCACCCATTCCAGCAATTACGACTACATCTACCTCATCTGACGAAATAACAGCCAAGCCATTTCCGAGGCGTACAGAAATCTTATCTTCCAAGCCTAATGCCTTAATATTATCTTTTGCCAATTGGTAAGGTCCACTATGTACATCCCCTGCTATAGCTGAAATAATGCGATGTTGTTGCACCAACTCAATTGGCAAATAGGCATGGTCCGTTCCAATATCAGCTAAACGTGTTCCTTGCGGTACAAAAGTCGCTAATGCCGCTAATCGTTCACCCAGTTTCAAATTAAATTCACCTCATTATTATATAAGATGTACTTTTACATCTTTCGTTTCAATTTTACTTTTCCTGTTCATTGTATAGTAAAAAATGCAAAGCACACGCTTTGCATCTCAATTTCATAATATGGTGGGCGATGACGGGATCGAACCGCCGACATCCTGCTTGTAAGGCAGGCGCT
>CAXYVG010000048.1:0-30370 GCA_964292325.1 uncultured bacterium
GTATATCCTCAGGCACGATGTCTTTCTTTGCACAAAGTAGCCCCACATCAGAAACTTAGATTTTAAAAGAATCTATATCACGGTAGTTTGCTAACGGTTTTTTCACCATTTATTTTTATAGAAATAACTTATATCTTAGTCTAACATGATCTTTTTTCTATCGTTCACTTTTAGTATATCTTTATGTACAGTACTTTTACTAACACCAAAGACAATTGCCGCTTGCCTTACGGTATTTTTGCTTTTTAAGATATGCTGGCAAATATCCAGTACTCGTTTACGAATGTAATCCTTCATAATTCCTGCGCCCCCTACCGTTACTTTGCTAACATATATATGCGGACAAAATAAAAAAAAGCACTCTCGTGCTTTTAAAATACAAGATAAGAAAAGACTTGGTTTCGACCAAGTCCTCAGACAAAGGTCGAAGCCTTAGTCGTTCTTACTTGGAATCAAGAAGTGTTATACTTTCTGATTCCGTAAAAAAGACTACTTGTCCTCTTTCTATTTGATTATTGGACAGGTCTGTCCCTTTTGGGACAAGTAACCCGTCCCTAGCGTGATTCGGGGTTTATGTAGTGATCCTTTTCTTTTATTGCTAAATGTAGATGATCATAGGGCTCAGCATCAGAGCGCCCCATTGTGCCGATCAATTGACCGACATGAATGATACTGTCTTTATTAACATTTACATTTTCCAGCGAACCATAATATATGCTGTAATGATCATTTGTTACTACGACTGTTAGCCCACTATGGGGATCACGAAAAATATCTGTTACTTTTCCGCTTGCAATTGCTTGCACTGACTGTCCGGCAATGCCACTAATATCAATGCCAGTATGATAGCGCCACTCCTTATAGACCGGATGAAATTGCCAACCAAAATCTAGCACTCTTTGACCTGCGATGGATTTGACAGAAACAATGCTCTCCTTCTCTATGTCCTTATTCTGCTTAGGAAGAGCCTGAGGCAATACTACATTCGCTACAGGCGGCTCCTCGATGTTGATAAGCACTTGATCGTCATTTTTCGGTTCTGAGTTCCAAGCAACATTAGGATTGTTCACGATATGAGAAAATATAACCATTAATATGAAACATGGTATAACGACTAACCCTGCTGCCATATAGACCGGTATTCTTATCTTTGAAACGGCTCCAACAATCGGACCATGTATCTTCAAATATAACGGTATTCGTAGCAAAGTTGCAAATTTTAATTTAGACATACTACCACCTCATTAGTAGTATGCCCAATATGCGAACATATTATATATCATATATCGCAAGCAATCGCTATACATCGGTTAAGCCCCTTTACGGCAAACTAAACACATAGGTGTCGTTACATGATACGCTATCTATATACAGAAATTCTCATGAGCTAATTATATTGTTAATCGCCACACCAGTATAATAGGTAGTAATAATTTGTCGATAATCACTACCTTCTTTTGCCATACTATTGGCTCCATATTGGCATAGTCCGACACCATGACCATAGCCAGTTGTCGTAATCACCATTTTCCCATCTTTGATTTCCATTGTAAAATCAGCAGAACGCAGTTCTAGTTTTTCGCGAATTGCCGTTCCAGATAACGTTTTACTACCAATACGGATTTGCCCAATCCGTCCTGAGTCGGTTGTCTCAATGACCTGAATGGCTCCACTACCATTTTGTACGGCAGATACCACTTGTGTATCGGATCCTAACTTTTTTTCAATTTCAGATAATGAAAATTCTTTGCGTTCATGATAACGAGGAGACTTTGGATCCACTTTGGATGGTACGCTTTGTAGATAAGGATAATCAAACCCCCATACTTCTTTTGCACTAGCAGTACGTTCTCCACTAGTAGAATGAAATACAGCATTAATAAATGCTCCATTATACGTTACGACCTGCCCTCTTGTCTCTCTAACCGCTCGACTAATTTTAGCCCAATATGATGCATAATGAGTACCCCAACGCTCCTTTAATTGATCCTGGCTTAACCAAGCTTGACTTTCATGATAGTTAGTACTAACATCCGCATTAGGCTGGGTGCTCACACCACTACCACCAAATCGATACATACTTTTGACAGCATACGTACGCGCTGCCACAGCCTGTGATTTGAGAGCTTCCAATTCAAATTCAGCAGGCATTTCAGCGGCTACTACCCCTACTATATAATCTTCTAAATTCATCTCAACAATCTTATTTTGTTCATGCATATATACACGAATGGAAATATCTTCGCCCTGAAATAGAAGCCCGCTTTTATCTGAACTAAATTGGTTTTTATGTATGATACTACTTACCATTAATGCTGGAATCATAATCACTACTACTATCACCAGTACAACGGTGAATGCTAGTATCTTTTTCACGCATGTTACCCCTCCCTTGCATTACATAACCACTACATTTTATGCAAGGGACAAGGCAAGTATGACTGCGATATGAAACATATAAAGACAGAGACTGGCGAGAAAAAAGATTCTCGCCAGTCTCTGTCTTTAATATCGTTCTATTTCTTACATTCCATTTTGCCGATACGTCTAATATCAGCACCAATGCCACATAATTTTGTTACCAAATCGTCATAACCGCGATCAATATGATGCAGGTAGCCGACTTCCGTCTCACCATTGGCAACAAGACCTGCCAAAACCAAAGCTGCTCCAGCTCTTAGATCAGTGGCTTTTACTTGACAACCAGTTAATGTCGGTAATCCTTCTACAACTGCACTACGGCCATCAATTTTTATACTAGCACCCATACGTTTTAATTCATCAACATGCATAAAACGATTCTCGAATACCGTTTCGCTGATTACACTTGTGCCATGCGATACCGTTGTCATAGCCATAAACTGTGCTTGCATATCGGTAGGAAAACCTGGATATGGTAATGTTTTAATATCAACAGCCTTTAAAACACCAGTACTTTTTACTCGTATACCATTGGTGTCTTCCTCAATGGTTACGCCAGCTTCTTTTAACTTCGCAATTACTGGTTTCAAATGCTCTGATAACGCATTCTCAACGTACAAATCGCCACCCGTCATGGCGGCTGCCACCATAAAGGTACCAGCTTCAATACGATCTGGTATTACTTCATACGTCCTACCAACCAACTCGGATACGCCTTCAATTTTTATAACATCGGTACCAGCACCCCGAATTTTAGCTCCCATCGTATTGAGATAATTCGCCAAATCAACAATTTCAGGTTCATGAGCTGCATTTTCCAAAATAGTCTGCCCTTTGGCCATACTAGCAGCCATCATAATATTTTCCGTAGCACCTACACTAGGAAAATCAAGATAGATCCTAGCACCAGTCAAACCATTCGTAGCTTTCGCTTCTATATAGCCATGACCGATTTCGATTTGTGCCCCTAGCGCTTCAAAGCCCTTTAAATGCAAATCAATCGGACGAGTCCCAATTGCACAACCACCTGGCAGAGAAATTTTAGAATGACCATAACGCGCTAGTAATGGTCCCATAATCAAAAAGGATGCTCGCATTTTGCGCACCAATTCATAGGGTGCCTCACAACTGTTAACACTCGTAGTGTCAACAGATAGCATATGTTGCTCTTTATTATATTGAACTATGACTCCTAGATGTTTGAGCACTTCTGCAAAAGTACGTACATCTTCAAGATCCGGAACTTCTTCTAACGTACTTGGCGATGTACCAAGTAATGTTGCCGCAATGAGTGGTAATACTGCATTTTTTGCTCCACTAATTCTAACAGTACCAAATAACTTATTACCACCACGAATGACTAATTTCTCCATTAGGTCATATCCTCCCACAAACTCTACTACTCTATATTTGACACCAATTAAAGAGGCTATCGTTAAAACGTTAGTATTCTTGAGTGATAATTGGTGAAGCAATCGTTACATATGTGCGATTATCATACTGACTATACCGTATTGCTATATTTAAATTAATTTTCTTATCACCTACCTGTAACCAATCGGTAACATTGGGCGTAAATCCAGTATAACTAGAAAAATTCCCAGCATCCAGTTGATCGATAATCGTTGCATCAATCACCATGAATGCTCTAGTTAAGGTTTCACGGCACTCTCCATCCATTAGTTTACCATCAAGCCAGCCTATCAAGCAAGTACTAATCTGTGGTATGGAACCAAAATTCTCAATAATATGCAGGATTTGCGTCCGCATTTCTCTTTCTTGAAAATTTTTTTCTACTTTTTGCTCAATATTCAGTACCAAGTACCCCTCACGCTCTGATTTTTTGGTTTGACTAGGAATGGCCTTAGCCATCACCATCACGTGAAAATCTTTGTTTGTTACCTCCGCTTTGACACTTACTTGTTGTTTTTGTTGTTGATGAATCAGCTGATAATCCTGAGGATCAATTCCTAATTGGCTCATAACCTGCTGTACTATACTTTCGAGTTGTGCATTGTCTAACTGTTTATTTGATAATTTTACCCATGAGTGAAAACTAGCCTGTTCAAAGTTTGCACCAGTTGATTCCATAGCCTGACTCAATGGTTCATCGCATGCAGCAACCGCTGCATTTTTCATTACACTCACTGAACATAATAAAAAAATAATGGCAACAATTAACGTTTGACGAAATCGGATCATTTTCCCCATCCTTTATACTAATGATTTAAAAAATTATTATTCTTATTATCATTGTTGCCAAATTCCATGGTCAATATGCAAAGGATTTTATAACGAGAAAATACCGAAAAAAAATAACAGACTGCACAAGTCAGTCTGTTATTTTTTATAATTTCTTACTTTTAGCCACTGTTAGACGTATCATCGCACGTTTGAGAGCAGCTTCCGCTCTTGCCACATCAATATTCTCTTTACTAGCACGTAACCTATTTTCAGCACGCTCTTTGGCCGATTGCGCCCTTAAGATATCAATCTCGCTAGGCATTTCAGCACTATTGGCTAGTATCGTAATCTTTTCAGGTTGTACCTCAATAAATCCGCCCGACAATGATACTTGTATTTCTCCTCCATTGTCAGTCATGATTCGCAGTGGCCAAGTAACCAATGCAGCAATGAGAGCAGCATGTCCTGGTAAAATACCAATGTCGCCAGATGTCGTCCGCGCTATCACCATATTGGTATCATCTGAATAAGCCACTTTATCTGGGGTAACAATATCCAGCCTAATTGTTTTAGCCATTTATTATTCCCCCTTCATTGTCCGGGCCTTTTCAACCACTTCATCAATGGAACCAGCCATATAAAACGCTGCTTCTGGCAAATCATCATGTTTACCACTAAGAATTTCCTTAAAACCACGAATGGTTTCCTTTAATGGTACATATTTACCTGGAGTACCAGTAAAGGCTTCCGCAACGAAAAATGGTTGACTTAAGAAACGTTGTATTTTACGAGCTCTAGATACTGTAAGTTTATCATCATCTGATAATTCTTCCATACCTAAAATGGCAATAATATCTTGCAATTCTTTATAACGTTGCAGTACTTCTTGTACACCACGAGCAACCTGATAATGTTCTTCACCGATAATATGTGGATCAACAATTCGGGAAGTAGAATCTAGCGGATCAACCGCTGGATAAATACCAAGTTCAGCAATCTGCCGTGATAATACGGTTGTTGCATCAAGATGAGCAAATGTCGCTGCTGGAGCTGGATCTGTCAAATCATCGGCTGGTACATATACAGCCTGTACCGATGTGATCGATCCCTTTTTCGTAGAGGTAATCCGTTCTTGCAAAGCACCAACATCTGTTGCGAGTGTAGGTTGATAACCTACTGCAGATGGCATACGTCCAAGAAGTGCGGATACTTCAGAACCAGCTTGAATAAAGCGGAAAATATTATCCACGAAGAACAGTACGTCCTGTCCACCTACATCACGAAAATATTCTGCCATCGTAAGACCAGTCAAGGCAACACGCATACGCGCTCCAGGTGGTTCATTCATCTGCCCATATACCAAGGCAGTTTTTTCAATAACCCCGGATTCTTGCATTTCTGCCCACAGGTCATTCCCCTCACGTGTACGCTCGCCTACCCCAGCGAATACGGAATATCCACCATGTTCCGTGGCAATATTACGAATAAGCTCCATGATCAGTACTGTCTTACCTACACCAGCACCACCAAATAGTCCAATTTTACCACCCCGAGAATAAGGGGCAATCAAATCAACTACTTTAATACCCGTTTCTAAAATTTGTGTTGCCGTTTCCTGCTCTTCAAACGTAGGAGCTGGACGGTGAATTGGCCAATGATCATCGGCCTCTACCTTTGCATCATTATTATCAACTGTATTCCCTAGTACATTAAATACTCTACCTAGAGTACCTTTCCCTACGGGAATTTTAATCGGAGCCCCGGTATCTACAGCCTGCATACCCCGTGTCAAACCATCAGTGGAAGACATCGCTACACAACGGACGATATTATCGCCTAGATGCTGCATAACTTCTACGATGAGACTAATCTCTACCTCAGTTGATGAATCGGCGATTTTAACTGCATTATAAATGGCAGGTAGATTATCCGGGGGGAATTCAATATCAACGACAGGTCCAATAACCTGTATCACTTTACCTGTATTCAAAGGGTTCCCCCTCCTATCCTAGTATTTTTACTTCAACGCCTCGGCGCCACCCACAATTTCAGAAATTTCTCTAGTAATTGTGGCCTGACGAATCTTATTATAATTAAGAATGAGCTTCGCAATTAACTCTTGTGCATTATCAGTCGCTGAACCCATAGCGGTCATTCGAGCACCAAGTTCACTTGCCGCTGACTGGAGCAATGCTCCATAAATAACAGATTCCAAATATTGTGGCAATAGAAACTTGAGCACTTCTTCCGGGGAAGGTTCAAAAATATACTCTTGATGCTTAGCCTCTGCCGCACTATCTTCGATTGGCAATAGTTTGATGCTTACTGGTGTTTGCGTCAGAGCTGAGTAAAATTTAGTATATACCAAATGAACTTCATCATAGGTACCAGCCGTAAATTCTTCTGTAATCTTTCTGGCAATACTTACCGCATGCTGATAGCTCGGTTTATCAGAAAATCCCGTATATTCCTGATCTACAGTGTAGCCACGATGTGTAAAATAATCTCGTGCTTTACGGCCAACAGTCAATAAAGCAACATCATTGCGACCTGCAACCTCTGGCAATGCCATTTTAATAACATTAGAAGAATAAGCCCCTGCCAAACCTTTATCAGCACTTAATATCAAGTAAGCAACACGTTTTACGTCTCGTACCTCTAGTAAAGGATGAGT
The DNA here is from genome assembly GCA_964292325.1 of uncultured bacterium. GTDB lineage: Bacteria > Bacillota > Negativicutes > DSM-13327 > DSM-13327 > CTSoil-075. The sequence goes on from CAXYVG010000048.1 coordinate 7,280, forward strand.
AGCATCTGATGCGCCACTTGCGACGCTCGCTAGCACTTCACGAATCTTTTCTGTGTATGGACGGCTAGTACTAGCCTTTTCCTGAGCTTTACGCAACCGAGCGGCAGCCACCATTTTCATGGCTTTTGTGATTTGTTCAATACTTTTTACGCTTTTTATACGGCGGCGTATATCTTGTGCATTAGGCATTTACATCACCTCGCCGTTTTATCAGTTGTAATAAATGTATCTTTAAACTCTTTAATCGCTTTCTTTAATAGTTCCTCAGTCTCAGCACTAAGAACCTTTGTTTCTTTAATCGCTTTGCCAATTTCAGCATGATTGGTTCGTAAGAACTTAATAAAATCACTTTCAAATTTAGCAACCTCGGTTAAAGCAACATCATCAAGGAAACCATTAATTGCGGTATAGATCACAACGACCTGTTCATCTACCGTCATCGGCGAATACTGTGGTTGTTTTAACACTTCCATCGTACGTTGCCCTCGATCGAGTGAAGCCTTCGTTGCTTTGTCAAGGTCAGAGCCAAATTGAGCAAAGGCTGCCAATTCTCGGTACTGAGCCAAGTCAAGACGCAAACGCCCAGCAACTTGTTTCATGGCTTTAATTTGTGCAGATCCACCTACCCGAGATACGGATAAACCAGCATTGATAGCTGGGCGTACACCAGAGTAGAACATCTCACTTTCAAGGAAAATCTGACCATCTGTAATCGAAATAACATTGGTCGGAATATAGGCCGATACGTCACCTGCTAGTGTCTCAATAATTGGCAATGCTGTAATGGAACCGCCACCCAGCTCAGTTGATAACTTAGCAGCCCGTTCCAATAAACGAGAATGCAAGTAAAATACGTCGCCAGGATAAGCCTCGCGACCTGGTGGACGACGAAGAAGCAAGGACATAGCACGATATGCTACCGCATGCTTTGATAAGTCATCATATACACATAGTGCATGTTCACCTTTATACATAAAATATTCCGCCATACTAACGCCAGCATAAGGAGCTAGATATTGTAGTGGAGCACTATCCGAAGCAGATGCGACTACAACAATCGAGTATTCCATTGCTCCGTTTTCTTCTAACGTATGTACTACCCGAGCTACCGTTGATGCTTTTTGTCCAATCGCGACATACACACAAATAACGCCTTGACCTTTTTGATTTAAAATGGTATCAATAACAATGGCAGTTTTACCAGTACCACGGTCACCGATAATCAGTTCGCGTTGTCCACGACCAATTGGTACCATCGAGTCAATGGCTTTGATCCCTGTTTGTAATGGTTGTTTAACCGATTCACGAGCTGCAATACCTGGTGCAGGATATTCAACTGGTCGAAACTCAGTTGTATGAATTGGTCCTTTACCATCAATCGGTTGTCCGAGAGCATTGACTACCCGGCCAATCATAGCCTCGCCTACAGGCACTTGCATAATACGACCTGTACGACGTACGGTATCGCCTTCTTTGATTACCGTTTCGCCACCAAGAAGTACCGCTCCTACATTGTCTTCCTCTAGGTTTAGTACCATACCGTATACTTCATGGGGGAATTCTAATAATTCTCCAGACATAGCCTTTGCCAGTCCATGAATACGAGCAATTCCATCTCCCACTTCAATAACAGTACCCACGTCATCAACATTCAGATCGACTTGATAATTTTGGATTTGTTCTTTGATGATCGCCGTTATTTCTTCTGGTTTCATTTTCATATACAGTCCGTCACCTCAATCCCCGTCACTTCCGTATTTAAGAGAGCATTCTTCATGATTTCCAACTGACGTACTACACTACCATCCATTAGTTTATCGCCAATTTTCACAATAACTCCACCAATAATAGTTTTGTCAATCTGCGTCTTTAAGATGATAGTTTTGCCCGTTACTACGCTCAATTTTTTAGATAGAGCAGCATGTTGTTCTTGAGCAAGTGGCATCGCTGTCGTCACTTCAGCTTCCATAATATTGCGAGCATCATTCGCTAGCTTTACATATTCACGGATAATGGCTGGCAAAATCGTTTCCCGTCGTTTATCAACCAGCAATAATAAAAATGTCAGAACAAAATTAGCGACTTCCTCGCTAAAAATTTTGCGAATCATTTCTTTTTTCGCCTTGCCAAGTACCCTTGGATGATAAATAAACGTCGCTAAATCGCTATAACTTTGAATGGTACTTTCGATTAACTGTAACTGTTTCTCTACTTGATCTAACATATTTTTTTCGGCAGCTAACTCATAAACGGCTTGAGCATATTTTGTTGCTAACTGATTGGCTAGCATGGCAAACCACCTATTTTCTGATCATCGAGTTTCTCAATGAAGTTAGAAATTAACATAGCGTTTGCTTGTGTATCAATATTTTTGTCGATAATTTTAGTAGCTGCTGCCATCGATAACACCACAACTTCATTTTTGAGCTGCGCCAATGCGAGTGCACGTTCACGGGCTACTTCTGCCTGTGCATTTTTCAAAATACGTGCACTTTCTGCTCTTGCATCTTTTAGAATTTCTTCTTTGGCTTCTTCTGCCAATTTTTCAGCTTTTTCAACAATAGCCTGCGCCTGAGAACGGGCCTGTGCCAACTGTTGCTGATACTCCATTTTTAGTTGCTGCGCGTCTTGCCGTTCTCGCTCTGCTGAATCAATGTTATCCGCAATTTTCTTTTGGCGATCTTCTAACACTTGCATTAATGGCCTATAGGCAAATTTAGCTAGAAGAAAAACCAATAGCAGAAAGTTTATAATTTGGGCGATTAACGTCCCATTCAAATCAACCAATGAAAGCACCTCCTCTTTGCATAATATAAAGGAGACACTGGCAGTAAGGATTCACGCCAGTAGCCTTGAACATATTCTTACTTTAAGAAAGGATTCGCAAATACCAATACAAGGGCAATAACCGCAGCGATAATTGGAATTGCTTCAATCATACCAACCGAAATAAACATGAGTGTTTGAATACTACTTTTTGCCTCTGGTTGTCTAGCAATAGACTCAATAGCTTTTGCCGTTACAGCACCATCACCAACCCCAGCACCAATTGCAGCTAAACCGATAGCTAATCCTGCCCCAATCGCTGAGGCAGCAATGATAATTGCTTGTTCCACAATTAAATCCCCCTTAAAAAAATCTTTTTTATTTTAGTTTTTTTACTAATGATGACCATCTTGCACAGAATTTGAAAGATACGATATGGATAACATCGTAAAAATAAATGCCTGTACAATACCAACAAATACACTAAATGCTAACCATAATGTAGGTACAAGGTATGGTACCAACATTCCTAAAATTAACAACAATACTTCGCCAGCTAAAATATTGCCAAATAAACGAAAAGATAGCGTAATTGGCTTTGCTAATTCCTCAACAATATTAATAATAACAAAGATTTTATATGGTTCAAAAAAATGTTTAATGTAGGCAAACCCTTTGTTTTTCACGCCTAAGACATGTACCATCATGATGATCATGAGTGCCAGTCCCATTGGTGTATTAATATCATTGGTCGGTGATGAAAATCCTGGTATTAGCCCCAACTCATTACCCACTAATAAAAATAAAAATAGCGTAATAATTAGTGGTGCCAAGCTTTTTCCTTTAGGCCCCATATTGGCTTCAATTTGCTCTAGAAAAGCAACTACAGCCATTTCTAAAACATTCTGCCAACCTCGCGGCTTTAGTGTCATGCGTCTGGTTGCCAGCACTGCCAATAATATGACGATTCCCATTGTAACCCAAGTCATGATCAAAGTATCCATGTTAAACGTCATACCTAGAAAATGAGCTAACTTATGAGTTCCAATTTCATGCCCGCCACCGTGTCCCATTCCCCTCCCCCCTTTCATTTCATACTTTTATGCTAAAACACTTCTAGATAAGCGTCTATGCAACTATTATTCTACCCAATATTTAAAAAATTTTTCATTACAAAAATGAATGCATTAAAAACCATAACAATTTGCAACGTAAATAAACCAACTACTGCTGATCCAAAATCCAATATCGGTATTTTGAGGCATAAAAATAATATAATAAGTATAAAAAGTAATCGGATCAGCCAACCCACTCGCATATAAAATATAGCCTTCTGTACTGGCATTTCGGCACTTTTTAGTACTCGATACCATAGTAACAAAAAATATACTATACTACTAAAAATCCCCATCATGAGTCCCGGTATACGAGAACCAAATCCTGTAAAATAGGCACTCCCACATATAAAAATACCACACACCGTAATTTGTAGCAATGTGCGTTTCATTTCAATAGTATACTCTTGCATATTCATTATAGAAAGTACCCCGCTCTCTATTTTTCCTTCATTACTTTCTTATAGATTGCCCACATACCAGTGATCATACCTAGTATAATACCTGCAATCGTAGCCGATGGCTGACTTGCAAAATATCCATCGAGGAATCTACCGATTACAATTCCTACGATAACCGGTGATATCAGATAAAAACCAATAGTTGATGCAGCATTCAGTCCATCCATTAACGTATTGTTCTTTTTTTCCATTCCCATTACCTCGCAATTACTAGCGTAGTGTAATAAGCCTTTAGGGTTACTTTCTATTAATCATTTCGACAGGTTATAAGGAAAATCCTGCAAACATCTACTGATGTACTACAGGACTTTACTATTTTCTACAATATTATGGTCAACTTTAACGTAAAAGTTTATTTACAAGAGGCAAATTGTTCCGGCTGTTTTGACACAAATTTATACTTCCAAAGAATAGTTTCTACGATACGCTTAGCCGCTTGTCCATCACCATAAGGATTACAAGCATTTGCCATACGGTCATACTCACCCTTATCAGCAAGTAATAAACGTGCTTCTGCATATACTCGTTCTTTATCCGTACCGATTAACTTGACGGTACCAGCGGTAATGGCCTCTGGTCTCTCTGTAGTATCTCGCAGTACTAGGACTGGTTTTCCTAGAGCGGGGGCCTCTTCCTGCACACCGCCTGAATCGGTAAGTACTAAATAAGAACGAGCTAACAAATTAGCAAACGGTTCATAATCGAGCGGATCAATAAGTTTAACCCGATCAATGCCACCAAGTTCACTCTCAACCACTTTCTTGACAAGAGGATTACGATGTACAGGGAAAACGATCTCCACATCTTCAAATTCTGTCACAAGTTCTCTAAGTGCCTGATAGACATGACGCATAGGCTCACCTATATTTTCTCGTCGATGAGTTGTTACCAAAATGATGCGTTTATTTGCATAATTAATATTTGCCAGCATTTCATCCGCAAATTTATATTCACTATCCACCGTAGATAATAGGGCATCAATCACGGTATTACCTGTAATAAACGTGTTTTCTTCTGCAACTGCTTCCATACGCAAATTCTCCTGGGCTGTTGTCGTCGGAGCAAAATGCAAATCGGTCAAAGAACCCGTTAATTTTCGATTCATTTCCTCTGGATATGGAGAATTCTTATTATGAGTTCGAAGTCCCGCCTCTACATGACCAACCGAAACCTGGTGGTAAAAAGCTGCTAACGCTCCGGCAAAAGTAGTGGTCGTATCGCCATGGACTAATACAATATCAGGTTTTTCTTTTGCCAACACTTCATTGAGTCCCTGCATTGCTCGGCAAGTAATATCAAATAAAGTTTGTCCCTGACACATAATATCCAAATCATAATCTGGTACAATATTAAACAAATTCAAAACCTGATCTAGCATTTCTCGATGCTGAGCCGTTACAGCTACAATCGGCTGAATATACTCTGGATATTTTTTTAATTCCAATACCACTGGAGCCATTTTAATAGCCTCTGGTCGTGTTCCAAATACTGTCATTACTTTTATGCGTTCCATATAATATACATACTCCCTTCCAATTAGCTCACTATAGTAAAAATAGGCGGACACAATGCCCGCCCATTAACGAAATTTCAATGACTTTCAACTGATTTAGTCGCTTTTAATACACCAATTTTCCGCGCACCAACATAGGCCACACAGAGTAAAATAATGATAATCAACGCACCAAAAGATTTATTAACTTCCGTTAAAGCAATCGCACTAAGTCCAAGGCAACCACTAATCACATACATTAATAATACTGCTTGTTTTTGCGTTAGCCCCATTTCCAGTAAACGATGATGTAGATGTCCTTTATCTGGCTTAAAAATAGGTTTTCCACTCATATAGCGACGAATAATAGCAAAAGCAGTATCTAGAATTGGTAATCCTAAAGCAACAATTGGTACAATTAGCGCAATGGTTGCTGCACTTTTTACAGCACCAAGAATGGATATAGCCGCCAGCATATATCCTAAGAACATACTACCAGTATCACCCATGAAAATTTTAGCTGGATTAAAGTTATGTTGCAAAAAACCTAACGCACTACCAGCAAGCGCAGCTGTCAAAATAGCCACAGACACAAAATTCTGTTGCAAAGCCACTAACAAAATAGTTAACGACGCAATGGTCGATACTCCTGCTGCTAGTCCATCTAAACCATCAATTAAATTCACAGTATTAGTCAAACTAACCACCCATATAATGGTCAATGGAATCGCAAAATAATCTACATATAACATGTCCCCAAAAGGATTGGTCAACCACTCAATACGAATATCAAACATTACGAGTACGGTAGCTGCTACAATCTGACCTAATAGTTTGACTCTAGGTGGTAATGGTTTTAAATCATCAATAATACCAACTATTAAGATTACTGTACCGCCAACTAATATGCCCATAATTTCACGGCTAACATACATGCTCGCCAGCACTGCTATTACAAATGCTGCATAAATAGCCAATCCACCCATCCGTGCCATGGGTTTAGTATGCACTTTACGGGCATCAGGCGCATCGACTGCCCCTATTTTAATCGCCAAATTTTTTACATGCGGTGTTACAAAATAAGCAACAGCCAAAGCAATTGTAAACGCCACAATATATGCTTGCATCATTCAGCACCTCATTTCTACACAACAACTTCATTTTACCTCATGCCACCAAGCCTGTCAAACGGATTATTTTATTCTTTCTCTTCTTTTGGCATATGCACGATTTCTATATGTTTGGCTAATGAAAACCAATCGGTATGTGGATGATACTCTCTGGCGTATACAACCTTTGTAATGCCAGACGTTATAATTAGTTTTTGGCACTCAGAACACGGTCTGTCCGTACAATATAATGTAGCTCCTTGACGCTCATCAGGTGTACATTCCAAAATGGCGTTCGGCTCAGCATGAATACACCGTATACAATGTCCATCCAGCATAACACAACCATCATCTATACAATGTGGTAAGCCCGCCGGACTACCATTATATCCCGTGCCTTTGATCCGCTTATTTTTCACAATAACGGCCCCTACCGCTCGCCTTAGACAAGTACTACGCTCCGCTACTTGAAAAGCAATATCCAAAAAATACAAGTCCCAATTTTTCCGCATACGTAATGATCTCCTCTAATTTACATGAAACCTATTATAATCTTTACATTTTCCTCTGCTAATTATACTATAATTACTCTGTAAATACATATACCTTTTTTAACATATGTGATATTCTAAGAAAAAAAACAATCCATTATGATTTAGATTTTTACCAGGGAGGAATCGATTATATGAAAGAGCTTTTAGAACTTTTAGAGAAAGATTATACCCAAACTCCAAAGCAACTTGCCATTATGCTAAACATACCTGCTGAGGAAATTGCTACACGAATCAAAAAGTGTGAACAGGAACAAATTATTGTCAAATATCAAACCATCATTGATTGGGAAAAGGCAGGTATAGATCAGGTCACAGCGGTAATTGAAGTAAAAATCACCCCTGAGCGAGAAGTTGGCTTCGATTCCATCGCAGAACGTATTTATCGTTACCCGGAAGTTCGCAGCGTTTATTTGATGTCTGGTACTTATGATCTTTCTGTCACTGTCGAAGGTACTAATTTAAGAGAAGTGGCCGATTTCGTTGCCACTAAACTTTCTACTATTAATGGTGTCGTGAGTACTACCACCAATTTTATGCTCAAAAAATATAAATATGCTGGCGTTATTTTAAATGATCAAGAAGAACAACATAGGTTGGTGGTATCGCCATGAATTGGGCTGACCGTATCGCACCCGCTGTCCGCTCCATCCCTCCTTCTGGCATTCGACGTTTTTTTGACATTGCCGCGGAAATGAAAGGGGTTATTTCTCTCGGTGTCGGCGAACCTGATTTTATCACGCCATGGCATATCCGCGAAAGCTGCATCTACGGATTAAACCGCGGCTATACCGCTTATACGTCCAACGCCGGCCTGTTAGAACTTAGAGAAGAGATTGTGAAATCACTAGATAAAGATTATCAGGTTACCTATAATCCGCGCACAGAAGTCCTCGTTACGGTCGGTGTTAGTGAAGGACTCGATTTAGCATTACGCGCTCTTTTAAGCCCCGGTGATGAAGTACTCATTCCTGAGCCTTGCTATGTTTCTTATAAATCCTGCGTTACGCTTGCCGGCGGGGTTGCCGTAACAGTCCCGACTAGCATCGAAAATGAATTTCGCATTACAGCAGGAGAGTTAGAAACATTTGTTACTCCTCGTACCAAAGTATTACTGATCGGTTATCCTAACAATCCAACGGGGGCTGTTATGGGCCGGCAGGACTTAGCTGAAATTGCTCTCTTTGCCAAAAAACATGATCTAATTGTTATCTCCGATGAAATATATGCAAAACTCACCTACGATGGTACACACACCTGTTTCTCTAGCCTACCGGATATGGCAGAACGCACGATTGTATTAAACGGTTTTTCAAAAGCCTATGCCATGACAGGCTGGCGCATCGGTTATGCAGCTTCCAATCCGGATTTCATTGCGGCGATGACAAAAATCCATCAATATACAATGCTTTGCACGCCTATCACAGCACAAATTGCGGCTATTGAAGCATTAAAAATGGGCGAAAAAGACGTAACGCAGATGACGACAGAATATAACCAACGTCGCCGTCTCATCTTAAATGGCTTTCGCCAAATGGGTCTTGATTGTTTCGAACCCAAGGGTGCATTTTACTTATTTCCATCAATAAAAGAAACCGGTCTTACTTCGTTACAATTTGCCGAGCAGCTACTGCAATCGGAAAAGGTTGCCCTTGTACCAGGTGATGCATTTGGCGACAGCGGGGAAGGATATGTCCGTTGTTCTTACGCAACCTCAACAGTTAATATCAAAGAAGCGCTCAAACGAATTGAACGCTTTGTTACACCACTACTCAAATAAAATTTAATAAAACAATAAAGACCTGACAATGTCAGGTCTTTATTGTTTTATTAAATATCTAGATGCATATCAAGCGAGGAATTTGGCACTAACATTGGAGTAACTAGGTCCATAACAGGAATTTTGACCACAATGACTCTAGCTGTTTTACTTGCAAGTGCATCTGCCAAAGCCAGTTTGAACTCTTCTTGCGTCGTAGCCAAACTGCCTTCAATACCAAAAGCCTTTGCAAAACAAACAAAATCCATCTGACATGACGCAAGCGAGGCAGAATACCGCTCTTTATAAAATAGTTCTTGTAATTGCCGCACCATACCCAAACAACTATTATCAACAATGATTGTAATGAGTGGCAACTTCTCACTAGCAACGGTGAATAATTCACACCCTGTCATCCTCATACCCGCATCACCAACAATGGAAATAACCCGTTTATCAGGTGCAGCAGTCTGTGCACCAATCGCTGATGGCAAACCAAAACCCATCGTCCCCAGTCCACCGGAGGTAATCCATGAACGTGGCGTCTGAATATTTAAATTTTGGGCTGCCCACATTTGATGTTGACCAACATCCGTAGTAAAAATAAAAGGTTTGTCTGCTGTAGCTTCCGCTACTTGTTGTAACATCCAAGGTGCCGTTAGCAGCTCTGCACGCGGATCTACCTTAAATTCTTGTTGCCACTTTTCAATGACTGTCCACCACTGCTGTTGATCGCTACTTTGAATCCTCTGGCATAAGATCGGCAATAGTTCTTTTAAATCACCAGCCAGCCCAATATAGCTCTCAATATTCTTATCAAGTTCTGCTGGATCGACATCAATATGAATCAACATTTTTCCTGCCGCATACTTTTCCTTGTTACTCGTTACCCGATCACTAAACCGACTGCCAATGGCAATCATAACATCCGCACCATGCACAACATGATTGGCTACTTTAGCACCATGCATACCGGTCAGTCCTAAAAATAAAGGATGACCGGAAGGAACAGATCCCAGCCCCATCAATGTACTAACCACTGGCACACCAATTTTCTCTGCCAAAGCAATCACCTGTTTGTGCACTCCAGCAGTAATTACCCCACCACCAACAATCATGACAGGTTGTTTAGCAGCGGCAATCACATCTACTACTTGATCAACTAGCGTACTACCAAGTTCTGATATTTCCCATTGACAGAACGATTTGCTACTTTTCGCTTCTCTCTCATACTCTATGATAGAGGCCTGGATATCACTTGGGATATCAATCAGCACTGGACCTGGTCGCCCAGAAGAAGCAATACGGAATGCAAACCGCATAATCTCTGGGAGGTCATTACTATTTTTGACCAAAAAATTATGCTTGGTTATTGGCATTGTAATACCAGTAATATCTACTTCTTGGAAAGCATCTGCGCCAATCAGGTCGGTCGAAACCTGCCCTGTAATGACGACTAGCGGTACAGAATCTAAATACGCATTCGCAAGTCCAGTCACCAAATTAGTGGCTCCAGGTCCACTAGTTGCAATACATACCCCGACCTTCCCACTAGCGCGAGCATAACCATCAGCAGCATGTATAGCCCCTTGCTCATGAGCAGTTCGGATATGGCGTATCGAACTATCATATAACGCATCATATAATGGCAGAATGCGACCGCCTGGATATCCAAAAACAGCGTCTACACCTTGCTCCAGCAAACACTCTACAACAGCTTTCGCACCAGACATTTTCATATTCAATACCTCCCCAATCATAAGAGATTAATCTATTTGCGCTTCAATTAATCTAGCCATTTCATCCGTAGTTACTTTCGTTGAACCTTGTCTATATAAATCAGCAGTACGGTACCCCTCAGCTAACACTCGATCCACTGCCTGTTCTATTTTAGTTGCCGCGATCTCTTCACCCAAAGAGTAACGCAGTAACATAGCTGCCGATAAAATAGTACCCACTGGATTTGCTAGCCCCAGACCTGCAATATCAGGTGCCGATCCATGTATCGGTTCATATAATCCCGTTGTATTACCAAGACTTGCCGATGGCAACATACCAATCGATCCTGTCAATACTGCTGCTTCATCACTTAAAATATCACCAAATAAATTGTTAGTAACAATAACATCAAACTGCTTCGGTGCGAGTACCAGCTGCATCGCACAGTTATCAACATACATATTACTCAAACTAATATCAGCGTATTCATTAGCGACCTCTGCAACGGTCCGACGCCAAAGTCTAGATGTAGCTAATACATTCGCCTTATCAACTGACAAGACTTTCTTGCGTCTAAGCCTTGCTGCTTGGCAAGCCAAATGCATAATACGAGTGATTTCAGGAACGCTATATACTTCAAGGTCAGAAGCCTGCTCGATACCATCTACCAATTCTGACTCACATTTTTTGCCAAAGTAAATACCGCCAGTCAGTTCTCTAACTAATAAAATATCAATTCCAGATATCGCTTCCTCTTTCAATGGAGAAAATTCAATTAGCGCGGGGGACACGCGGACAGGACGGAAATTAGCATATAAGCCCAATTCCTTACGCAAACCCAAAATGGCTTTTTCTGCCCTAATTTCAGGTGCTACATTATCCCACTTCGGTCCACCGACTGCACCAAGCAATACCGCATCGGCTTTTTTACAAGCCTGAACCACACCATCAGTTAGTGGAACACCATACGCATCAATTGAAGCACCACCCGCTAACTGTTTTTCATATGTTAAGCCTAAGCCGCTCTTGCTTGCTACTTTATCTAGTACCCGTACAGCAGCTGATGTTATTTCCTCACCAATACCATCTCCAGGGATGACTACAATATGCTTTTTACTCATCAATCAATTCCCTCCTTACCTCTCACTGCACCTAAAAAAAATAATGATATATATAAATTCTTATTGATAGGATGATAAACGTATGCACTGATTTTATTTCAATCAGTGCATACGCTTATTTATTACATATAATTATCTTACACTACGAATTATTTTTTCAACCAGCTCATCATACCGCGCAATTCTTTACCTACTGCTTCAATTTGATGTTCTGATTCACGACGACGAGTTGCTAAGAATTGAGGACGGTTTGCTTGGTTTTCCAAGATCCAATTTTTAGCGAATACGCCTGTTTGAATTTCAGTTAATACTTTTTTCATTTCTGCTTTTGTTGCATCCGTAACGATACGATCACCAATCATATATTCGCCATATTCAGCTGTATCACTGATGGAATGATTCATGGTAGCAATGCCACCTTCATACATCAAATCTACAATCAGTTTTAATTCATGGAAACATTCAAAGTAAGCAATTTCTGGTTGGTATCCAGCTTCTACCAATGTTTCAAAACCAGCTTTTACTAATGCTGTAGCACCACCGCAAAGTACTGCTTGCTCACCGAATAAATCTGTTTCTGTTTCTTCTTGGAAAGTAGTAGTTAATACGCCAGCTCTAGTTCCGCCAACACCCCAAGCATAAGCTAGAGATAATGCTTCTGCTTGACCAGTAGCATCTTGGTATACAGCTTTCAAGCAAGGTACTCCGCCGCCTGCAGCAAATACACGACGTACTAAATGTCCAGGTCCTTTAGGAGCAACCATGAATACATCTACATCAGCAGGTGGTACGATTTGATTGAAATGGATATTGAAGCCATGGGCAAAAGCCAAAGCTGCACCGGATTTCAAGTTTGGTGCAATCTGTTCATTATAAATTTTAGCTTGTTTTTCATCAGGAAGTAGAATCATAACAATATCAGCAGCAGCTGTTGCTTGTGCAACTTCCATCACTTCTAAACCATTATCTTGCGCTTTTTGCCAAGATTTGCTACCTTTATATAAACCAACGATTACTTTTACGCCATTATCATGTAAATTCAATGCATGAGCATGACCTTGGCTACCATAACCAATAATAGCCACTGTTTTATTTTTAATTAATTCTGGTTTAGCATCTGTGTCATAATACATTTTACTCATAGTAATGATCTCCCCTCATATACCCTTTAATTTTTATTTAAAACTGCCCTTTTATCACTACGGCAATAACCGTTAACGGAAAGGGTCGGTTTTTACGCTGTTACTACTCAATCATTCGTAGCATGACAAAACAATTCACTAGACTCTGGCTTTTGGTTTTGATAAATACTACTATTGCCTCGTTGCAAGCCAATAACACCAGTCCGAATCATTTCCAATATCCCATAAGAAGTTAAGGCTGCTACCAATGCCTCTGTATTACTTTCAGCACTAGTGATCTCTATAATCAACGTTTGCTCTGATATGTCTACAATCTTAGCCCCGTAGGATTCAGATAGTTGCAAGACTTCTAGTTGTTGTTCCCGACTGGCTTTCACTTTGATCATAGCGGTATCTCTAACTACAGCAGCATTTCCAGGCAAGAATTCTACAGCACGCACTTCAATCAATTTTTCAAGTTGCTTGGCAACTTGTGCAACTGTTGAGTCACTTCCCTTCATAACAGCTGTAATTCGCGAATATTTTGGAACGTGAGTGGCACCTACGGCCAAGCTTTCAATGTTATATCCACGCCTAGCAAATAGTCCAGCGACTCGCACCAATACTCCCGGATGGTTTAGCACCAAAATCGATAAGGTATGCTCCACTATACTTCTACCTCCCCATTGCTAAATAGTACCGCTACTATCATTCCTAGTTAAAAGTTAGCCTATGTAATATTTTGCCAATAGTGCTATTTTGTATTCTATGTAGAGTTATTCATACGTTCCATTGTACACGAACAAAACACACTATTGCAACTACACGTTGTAACATTCTTGGTCATTATATCAGTCAAACGCAGTGAATTGCAAGGTAATTTTACTATTTTGCAAAGTTTTTGATAAAAAAAGTGCTTCATGATAAAAAGAAGCCCAAGAATAAGAACATTCTAGCACCAAGACACAAAGTCAATGTAACTTGCAAGACACAAAGAACCAGAACAACATTTTTTCTCATGTTGTACTAACAAATTTGTGCCTTGCTTGTTCATTACTTTATTTTGTACCAAAAATGCGATCACCAGCATCACCGAGTCCTGGCAAAATATAACCATGATCATTTAAACCTTCTTCAACAGAAGCAGTATAAATCTCCACATCGGGATGTTTTTCATTCACAATGTGTATTCCTTGAGGCGCTGCTACTAAGCACATTAGTTTGATATTTTTTGCTCCGTGACTTTTGATCAGATCAATGGCAGCTACAACCGATCCGCCAGTCGCAAGCATAGGATCAATTACTATAAAATCTCGCTCCGCCACATCACTTGGCAATTTACAGTAATATTCCACTGGCAATAAGGTTTTGGGGTCACGATATAGCCCAACATGTCCCACTTTTGCGGCTGGAATAAGCCGTATTACTCCATTTGTCATACCGAGTCCTGCCCGCAAAATAGGCACTACTCCAAGTTTTTTACCTGCTAACACTTTACATGTACAGGTAGCAACCGGTGTTTGCACCTCAACATCCATCAGCGGTAAATCACGAGTAATTTCAAATGCCATTAGCATCGAAATTTCGTCTAATAATTCGCGAAATTCTTTCGTACCTGTTTTTACATCCCGCATCAACGATAGCTTATGTTGAATCAACGGATGTTCAATTACTTTCACTTGCACTATATGATCAACCACCTTTCATTATTTTTTTTACGAAATCAGAAAGTATATCACTTGCTAGGGTGCCAAGTAAGAATGACTAAGGCTTCTGCATGCACCTAAGGACTTGCCCCAAGCCAAGTCTTTTCTTATGCATATAACGGATGTTTTTTGCATAAATCAGCAATTAACTCTGTCGCTTTCGCTTGGATAGCAGTATCTTCAGGATTATTGAGTACCATGCCAATAATATCTCCTACCACTTCCATATCTGCTTCTTTCATACCACGCGAAGTAAGAGCTGCGGTACCAAGACGAATACCACTTGTAACAAAAGGACTAGCAGGATCATAAGGAATCGAGTTCTTATTCACCGTAACGCCAACTTTGTCTAATAATTTTTCAGCATCTTTTCCTGTAATATTTTTAGAACGTAAATCCACTAATATTAAATGATTGTCTGTACCACCAGAAACTAACGTAAAACCACATTTTATCAAGCTTTGCGCTAATGTAGCAGCATTCTTAACAATTTGTTGTTGATATAAAGCAAATTCTTCACTTAATGCTTCTTTGAAAGATACAGCTTTCGCCGCGATTACATGCATCAATGGTCCACCTTGCATACCAGGAAACACTGCTTTATCAATAATCGGTGCCAATTCTGCACGGCACATAATTACGCCGCCTCGCGGTCCACGCAATGTTTTGTGAGTCGTTGTTGTAACAATATCAGCATGTCCAATAGGGGAAGGATGCAGACCAGCTGCTACTAAACCAGCGATGTGGGCCATATCAACCATTAGCAGTGCGTCTACTTTGCGGGCGATTTGCGCCATCCGAGCAAAATCAATTATTCGAGGATAAGCACTCGCACCAGCAACAATCATTTTAGGGTGATGCTCTAAAGCAAGTTTTTCTATTTCATCATAATTAATAAGATGTGTTTTTTCATCCACACCATAAGGAACAATATTAAAACATTTTCCCGAGATATTAACTGGACTGCCATGTGTTAGATGTCCACCATGTGCTAAATTCATACCCAAAATCGTATCACCAGGCTTTAAAAAAGCAAAATATACGGCAGTGTTTGCTTGTGCACCGGAATGTGGTTGCACATTCGCATGTTCCGCACCGAATATTTTCTTAACTCTATCAATCGCCAATTGCTCGACAACATCTACATATTCACAGCCACCATAATAGCGACGTCCAGGATATCCTTCCGCGTATTTATTTGTTAAAACAGTGCCTTGTGCTTCCATTACTGCTTTACTAACAAAATTTTCAGAAGCAATTAACTCTAATTTATTTTGTTGTCTATGTAATTCTAAATCAATGGCCTTTGCGATTTCTGGATCAAAACTAGCAAGTATACTCATATTACTTTATTCCCCCATATTGTTTTTATTGATAAACAGCCCGTTGTCCACCAATCAGTTTTGCACGCGTACGAGCCGTTATCACCAATGCTTGTCCAATGTTTTTCTGCGTTACACGTATAGGCACAGCGACGGCTCTAAGATGCATACCAATTAGCGTACTACCAATATCGATACCAGCATGCGCTTTTATACTTTCAACAACGACAGGATGTTCAAAATCTGCCATAGCTTGCGCTCCAAGCGCACCACCAGCCTTCGGTACCGGTATAACCATAACCGTCTCTAACCGATAGAGATCAGCAACCTTTTCTTCAATTACCAAAGCCCTATTTAAATGTTCACAGCATTGTACCGCTAAATATATTCCATGATTGTTGCATACCTCACGCAGACTATCCAAAATAGTTTTAGCAACAGCAGTCGATCCCGCTGAGCCGATTTTAGCGCCAATCACTTCACTCGTACTGCACCCTACCACTAAAATTTGTCCTGGACTAAGGGCCGCAACCTGCAATAATTCAGTTGCTATTTGTACTGTCTGAGTTCTTATTACGTCTAAATCCACACTCATCAAGTTCACTCCTCAGAGACTGTTTCAAAAATTCCATCTATTTACTAGGAGGAATTATTCTTCTAATTGAGATATTTTATCCACTCTACGACCATGTCGGCCACCGGCAAATTCTGTCGTGAGCCAAGTAGAAACAATCATCCGTGCCAAGCCTGGTCCAATGACTCTTTCTCCCATTGCAAGTACATTAGCATCATTATGCTCTCTAGACATTTTAGCGGAAAATTCATCATGACAAAGAGCTGCCCGAATGCCTTTGATCTTGTTCGCAGCAATACTAATACCAATACCAGTACCACAAATCAAAATCCCACGGGTACATTCGCCAGCAACAACTGCCTGCGCTACTTTTTGTGCAACGTCAGGATAATCAACTGATTCTGCCGAATGCGTACCAAAATCACGGAATTCAATCTGTTGTTCCGTTAATAAACTTTTAATTTCTTCTTTTAAATTGAAACCACCATGGTCACTACCAATTCCAACAAACATATTACGCCTCCAACTAACTACTTCACTGGTCATTTTTCGCTATTTAATTATTTTTTCCTGCCAAAATCTTAATTTTTCCCCAACAAAGCCCTAATATTTTTTCGATTTCCTTAGCGCACTGCTGATATATCATGCACTCACCACCATAAGGATCACAAATATCTCGCTTTTCTCCTGCATACTCAGCCAACGTATATACCTTACTGTGTACCCCAGGCATCAGCGAGAGTACCGCTCTTTTGTGATTTTCAGTCATAACAAGTATGATACTAGCAGCGGCAATATGTTCAGGCAATAACTGACGGGAGCGGTGATTTGTCAAATCAAGTCCAACGCCTTGCATAACAGTTTGAGCATGCTTCGATGCTTGATCTACCTTCCCAACAGCAATACCAGCAGATGATACGGTAATCAATTGTTCTAAGTTCTCTTCTTGTATCTTGGCTTTCAATAAAGTTTCAGCCATTGGGCTACGACAAGTATTGCCAGTACAAATAAACAAAATATGTAACATAGAATCAGTTCAACTGCCTTTCCAATATCAATAGTATAACTCATCATTGTTATTTTTATTAACTAGCACAGCATATTCCAAAGCATATGTATTCCTAGCAAAATCAGTACCATTCCGCCCATCAATTCCGCACGGTTGCCAATATAGCGATGGACTTGTCGCCCTACACTAAGTCCTAGCACCGCAATACTGAAGATGACTACACCCAAAATCATACTCAATTTAATTAAATCAACGTCCATCATTCCCATACTAAAACCGGCAGCCAATGCATCAAGGCTGACACTTGTTGCTAATAAAAACAACGAATACCCTTGTAACGGATGAGCCCTATTTTTCTCTGGCACAGCCGTACTCATTCTTTCTTTAATCATATAAATGCCCAAACCCGTTAACACAACGGCCCCTAGAATACTGGCCCAATTTTGCATAACCAGGATCGGGCACTCTATACGATCTGAGCCAATACGTTCAACTATCGCCCCGAGAAAATGCCCAACATGATATCCCGATAGAATAAGGACAATATGAAACATCGCAAACGTAACAGCCGCACGGAAAACAATGATAAACGGTATGCGATTCATACCAATCGGAATGGCCACCGAAAATAAGTCCGTCCCTAAGGCCATACTTAATATAAAAAACTCAATACTGCTCAACATCCCCACCTCCACAGCTCATATATATGTGGAGAAAACAGCGGATATGTTATCCTTTGATAATCCGATAACCACTCGCCTTACGCAGACGATTCATAATCGCAAGTCCGAGTCCCTCTTCTGCAATACCCTCGGCATAAATTACATCAACAGGGTTCTCATCAAAACTGCGTAAAGCGGTATATAAGTTGGTAGCAATCTGTTCAATATCCTCCCGCAAACCATACGATACGGCAACAACACCAGCCGGTAACCGTTGCATCGTTTGCTCAGAAACAATGGCTCCTACTCTTTTTCCTTGCAATAATGCACTTTCGATTTCTGGCAACATCAGACTGATGATTTGCGGATATTGCCCTTCAAATAATGTCATCGAAGCAGCAGGGGCATAATGCGTATACTTCATTCCTGGCGACCTTGGAAGACATTCTACACTACCACCTAACGTAGGATCCACTTCCACTTCCCCTAACGTATCCATTAGCATCTCAAGCGTAATACCGCCTGGTCTAAGTAGCGTAGGAATCGGTGTAGTGCAATCCACAACAGTCGACTCTAACCCAATAGCACAGCTTCCGGCATCGATGATCGCATCAATTCGTCCATCAAGGTCTGCCAGTACCGCCTCAGCAGTTGTCGGACTTGGCCGTCCCGAAGTATTCGCACTCGGTGCCGCAATCGGCATCCCAGTCTTTCTAATCAGCTCCTGCGCAACAACACAATCAGGCAAACGGATTGCAACCGTATCAAGACCACCAGCAACATTGTCAGGTACCATATCGCTCCGTTTTAGCACTACCGTAAGAGGTCCAGGCCAATAGTCATCCATTAACCGCTGTGCATTCGGTGAAATTTCTTTGACTAATGGAATCAAGTCCTGTTGACTAGCAATATGTAGTATCAGCGGATTATCTGACGGCCTACCCTTCGCCTGATAGATTTTGCTGACCGCCTCACTATCTAGACCATTCGCACCAAGCCCATATACAGTTTCCGTAGGAAACGCCACCAAGCCCCCCTGCATTAGAATCTTAGCGGCCTTTTCCATAATGACCTTGTCAGGTTGCTCTTTATCGACTATAAAATACCCAGTATCCATATATAATCCTCACCTTTTTGAGTGATATGATATCTTTAAAATCTATCTAGAGATCACCAAATCTTCTTCATGGCAATCGTCGTGGCTAGGCTAACAACATAGCTGTCATTTTCCTAGTGATCTATATAATGCAATCTACTTAGCAGCTTTCTTTCAATGTCAATACCACTACACGTTCAATTCCACCATAATCTTTTACAATATCACTAACAGTAAACCATCCTGTTTCTTCCGCCATAGCTGCAACACTTCTAGCCTGATCAATACCGACTTCCATAGCAATAAATCCGCCTTTATCCAAATAATTAATAGCCTCGTTAATAATTCGGCGATAAAAATCAAGACCATCTTTACCACCTACTAACGCTAAACTGGGCTCTTTCCTCACTTCTGGCGTAAGACCCACTATATCAGCCTCCGGAATATAAGGCGGGTTCGACAAAATTGCAGTAAACGTCTGCCCCTTAACGGGTGCAAACAAATCACCTTGGCAAAAACTAAGACGTTCCATTACTTGATGTGTCTCAGCATTACTTCTAGCAACATCAAGAGCATCTGGCGAAATATCAACCGTAACTGCCTGAGCAGACGGCAAATTCACTAACATACTGATACAAATCGCACCACTACCTGTCCCAATATCTAAGATTTTCGGATGTTCTACAGCAGTTAACCGCTTCAGAGCCGTCTCAACTAAGATCTCTGTGTCTGGTCTTGGAATCAAGACTGCTGGCGTTACCTGAAAATCTAGTCCCATGAATTCTTTGCTACCAGTAATATAGGCTACCGGTAAACGCGTTACTCTTTTTTTGACAGCTTCGCGAAAAGTCGCCAATTCTTTTCCTTCTAACGGTTGATCAAAATGTACATATAAATACAACCGATCGGTTTTCAAAACATGGGAAAGCAGTACTTCGGCATCAAGGCGTGGACTTTCCACGCCTTTTTCAGCAAAGTACTGCTTGGTCCAATTTAAAATTGTCTCAATACACCAAACATCTTTATTATCTTTCATCTTAATCAGCCTGCTTCATTCTCTTACTTTGTTCGGAGGCAATTAAAGCATTCACAATTTCATCAATATCGCCATTGAGTACAAAATCCAGTTTATGCAATGTTAGACCAATGCGGTGATCCGTCACTCGTCCTTGCGGGAAATTATACGTACGGATTCGTTCACTACGATCCCCTGTACCTACCTGTCCCTTGCGTTCTTCCGCTACTTCAGCATGCTGCGCTGCTTGTGCCATTTCTAATACCTTAGACCGAAGAACACGCATGCACTTTTCCTTATTTTTAAGCTGCGATTTTTCATCTTGGCATTGCACAACGACCCCTGTCGGTAAATGAACAATACGTACCGCTGACTCTGTTTTATTAACATGCTGTCCACCCGCGCCACTAGCGCAATACGTATCAATTCGCAAATCATTCGCATTAATCACTACATCTACTTCTTCTGCTTCCACAAGAACCGCAACCGTTACTGTAGACGTATGAATACGCCCACTTGATTCAGTCGTTGGTACACGTTGTACGCGGTGAACACCGCTCTCATATTTCAAGCGACTATAAGCACCTTCGCCATCAATTACAAAGACGACTTCTTTAAAGCCTCCTGAATCTGGGGCATTCGCGTCTAGTAGTTCTGTACGCCAGCCATGATCATCAGCATAACGAGTATACATTCGAAATAAATCGCCTGCAAATAAAGCTGCCTCATCACCGCCAGCTCCACCACGAATCTCAACAATTACACTTTTTTCATCATTCGGATCTTTCGGTAATAATAAGATTCGCAGCTCTTCTTCTAATACTTCCGCTTTCGCTTTTAGTTCCGATAATTCAGCGGTAACCATTTGGCGAAAGTCATTATCTAATTTTTCATTGAGCATTTCCAGCGCATCCGCGATTCCTTGATCTACTGCTTTTTGTTCCCGAAATTTGGCAACAATCGGCGCTAGCTTCGCATGCGCTTTGGTATGTTTTTGCCACTCTGACATATTGGCAATGATGGATGGATCACTAATTAAATTTTCCAGTTCAATATGTCTATCCTCAATGGCCTGCAATTTATCGAGCATGGTCATTCATTACTCCTCTAAAATCTTTATTTTTATTCCGCTGGGCGGACTGCTTCTAGGGCTTTAATGGCTACTTCTAGTTGATCATCGCTCGGTTCGCGTGTAGTTAATTTTTGCAATAATAAACCCGGACCAACAGCAACTTTTACCCACTCTGCTTCACTTTTTCCAGCAAAACGAATCATTTCATAAGCAAGACCTGCGACTACTGGCATGAGTATAATTCGCGATACAATGCGAATCCACAAATCTGGCCAACCTAGAAAAGCGAACATAATAATGCTTACAACCATAACAATCAACAAAAAGTTCGTACCACATCTAGGATGCAAGGTACTATACTTACGTACATGCTCCACATCAAGTGGCACACCGGCCTCATATGCATGAATGGTTTTATGTTCAGCACCGTGATATTCAAATACACGATGGATATCTTTCATTCTGGAAATTGCCATAATATACGCTATAAAAATTGCAAATCTGAGTATGCCTTCCATTAAATTTAGCAGCCTTGCATCGGTAATAGCGCTATGAATATATTTGGCAGCATAGGTAGGAATCACTACGAATAGTAAAATAGCCAGCCCCAAAGAAAACATCATCGTCAATGCAATTTCTTTGTTGGATAGTTCCTCGCCTTCCTCGCCAGCCGCCTGCGCTGAAAAAGACAACGACTTAAGCCCTTGTACTAACGATTCTATCAAGGCAACAACACCACGTAGCATCGGTTTTTTTAAAATAGGATATCGATCACTAATAGGTGTAAAGGGTTCTGTTTTTACAATAATTTCACC
Source organism: uncultured bacterium (assembly GCA_964292325.1). Classification (GTDB taxonomy): domain Bacteria; phylum Bacillota; class Negativicutes; order DSM-13327; family DSM-13327; genus CTSoil-075. Next base: position 29,765 of record CAXYVG010000048.1, read on the forward strand.
TGATGGTTCCCTAACGGCCGTCGCAATCAAACTTGGGCCGCGCATCATCACACCCTCAATGACAGCTTGCCCACCGATACTTACTTTCCGTTTCACGATATCCCTCCTCTTTCTATAAGAAAAGACTAATAAACATTGCAGTCTTCCTTCATGATGATATAAATGTAGCAGAGCATTTCTGCTCTGCTACCCGGTTTTTAAGCCTCTTTACCATAACGTTTATTGAATTTTTCAACACGTCCACCAGCTGTGATATTACGTTGCTGACCAGTAAAGAACGGATGACATTTTGAGCACACATCAATACGTAGTTCTTTTTTAACGGAACCAGTTAAGAAAGTGTTGCCGCAACCACACGTTACTTTTGATTCACCATAATTTGGATGAATATTTTCTTTCATTTATTGCACCTTCTTTCCAAAGCCACTTGTTGTTTTTACCATACAATTGTAGCATACCTCTTTACTAGAAGCAACCTTATTTCACTAATAGTTTGTAGAAATAAAATTTATTTGTTTTTGCTTATTTATGCTCATTTATGCTTGACTTGTTCCCTAGTTTTGCAATTGAATAGCTAAAAAACACCTCTCCAGCCCCGATATTTCG
>CAXYVG010000049.1:0-27753 GCA_964292325.1 uncultured bacterium
AGCGATAGCTAAACGTAACTTGGCTCTTTTTCTTTGGGCTGGTTTAAATTCCATAATAACTCATTCCTTTCATTTGCTATTTGGGTGCGACAAGAAGATAAATATAGGGCTTCCACGCAGGAAGCCCTATATTTAGGTAATTATAAAGTTTTATCATTATCCTCTTGTGATTTTTCTTGTTCAACAATCGCTTTTACTACAGCAAGTAGCACCGAAGCTGCTAACAATGCAATATCCATTATCTTCTTCGACAACAAAACCTTCCTCCTTCTATATATTACTAAATTTATAATATATAGGCGAAGTATAAGGTTATTCGATTATTTTATTGCTATTTCAATTTTGAATTTCCTATTTATTGGTATGACCTTCTATACTCTAAATACCATCCTGATATGTACAGTCCCCTGTAAACTCCACGACATCTTTCCCTTCGTTATCCTTGAAATATTTCCATCTGGGAGTTCCGAAGAAAGCAGCGAACGCCTTATAATAAGTCAATGCAGGATTATTTTCTCTATAACCATTTTTGACTATCTGGACAGGGATTATCAACAAATCTTACCTGTTCCAGAGTATATGGACATTGGGAGCAGGGTGGTTTTATCAGATAAAGTAGTTTCTTTATTTTCAATAAAATCGCCTCCCGAGATATAGTCTGACATCCGATAATTGAAAGGTTCTTAGCTTATTTGAGCAATCCTATTTTTTCTTATTATCATAGTCAAATAATGCCGAGTATAAATCTCTATGAAATTTATTAAGGGGTATCATGCATCCAGTTATTGTTAGTAGCTTTCTTGCCAAAATTATAGGAATCTTTTTGCCTCGAAATGTGATAAATTTCAAATTAATCACATTCTTATTTATTATCTTCATAGCCTTAAAACATCCCGGAGTTCATTAATCCTTTATTTTATGCCACAATACCAAGTATAAGCGAAACCCTGTATTTGCAGGGGGCGTGGGCGTAACATAAAATTAAGTAACACCAGCAATGAGGACATTTTTTGTTTTTGTAGAAAGTTTAAAAGTATAAAAAATAAGTTTAATGTTTATTCTAATAATTCAAATATTTAGTATCCCCTATACCATAACCCCATATCTATAGGAGTATTTTGAGGATTTTTATCCTTAGAAGAGAGCATAAAAATCCATACTCATTCTAGTTAGTGTTATGTTCCCATACATGTTCCAAACAACAACATTTGTGTTGTCAACATCACGCCAGACGTAAAAAGTAGAGACTGGTCCATCGGACGTTTTCTTATGCGGCATCCCATATAGTGAAGTAAAATATTCTGCTCCATCACTATAATCAGTACCTTTAAAATAGGCTGAAACGTAGACAAGCTTTCCTTTGTAAAAAACAGGCATTATATCAGATTCGTAGGGAATATGACGATCATCAAATCGAGGTTGCCATTCTTTTCGGAATTTTTTCAAAGCGTTTTCTTTAATTAAAAATGCTCGTGTATTACTGCGTATATCTTCGGAATATGCTTGTAAAGGTGTTGGTACTTCAGCGTAAAACAAATCACGCATTTCCTCAAAATCAGTACCCCATGGATAATTTAAAAAACCGTTGGTTCCTGCATAACAGGTACTTGATATGATTGTGAATATTGAAAGAAATAAAATGACTAAGTGTTTTTTCACGTTTTTCACTCCTTATAATATTTTTTATATAACTAACCATTTTAGTTGGTATGATTACTTCTTTCAATAGTTTCAACAATAGGTACTTTTTTTAATACTTTAGTAGCATTTGCTGGATTTTTCTTATAATGTGTTGCAGAACGAATAATCTCTGAACCCTTGAGACTTTTTTGTATCTTTACTTCATAGCCGAAATCTAAAATAACTTCCTTAACCATACCGCCAATTAGTTGACGAACTTCATTGTCTATAAAATTCAATTTGGCAGGATTGTGAAATTCAGCTTGGAGTTCTTTGATAATACCAGCGAGAGCAGGCATCTCAAACAAATCATTGGCAGTAAGCATTTTGTCAATGTTCTCAGGAGTTGACATATAGTCATACATTTCCTGAATGGTGGGATTACTATGGTATTTTTTAAAGCGAGGAAATAACTCAAAAAAACGATCAAGTGACATATTAAACACCCCTTTTTCAATATTTGATTTTCTATATTTATTTTACAATATAGAAAATCAAGTGTCAAGAATCTTGCAGAAAACTTTTTTTGTTGCTTAATGGGTAATTTTAGCAGGTACTTGCTATGTTTATGTAGAATTGTAAGAAGAATATTTTTTTGAAGGAAAGGTTGTGGGAAAATAGTATGCACACTCTACATTCAATATTATCTGCTCTAGTTACATTTTCTTTTATTGCGTTGATAGTTGGATTAATTAAGCCAGGGCTGGTACTATTTTGGAGTAATATTAAAAGCCGATCTAGAGTACTGTTATATTTTGGTGTTATGATGATTATTTTTGGAACATTAACAAGTTGGGTTGCGGATTATGATCCTCAATATATAGCAGAAAAGGAAGCAAAAGAGGCAACTAAAATAGCTGAAAAATTAACTGCTGAAGCAGTTAAAACTGAGAAGGTTGCCGAAGAACAAAAAAGAACTGAGCAACAAGCCGAAGAAATGAAAAAAGGAGCAAAAAAGTTAGTCATACAAGCACATGAAATTAGTGTTAATAAAAAACTTTATATAAATGATTTTATTAATTTTGACAAAAAAATGAACACTATGAATAAAGAGGCAAAAGATAAAACAATAGGAACATACGTTAGATGGATGGGAAAAGTAAATAATGTAAATATAAAGGATAATAGGATAGGTCTTTTTTGTCGAAATCAAGACAAAGAATGGCAGAGTATAGTGGTAACGGTAGTACCTGAACAAGCCGATATTCTAAAAAAATTAAAAGAAGATGATAGTATAGATTTTGTTGCAAAAATTAAAGTGCCAAAGACAGGTGGAACTTCAATTCCTTATTATTTAAATGAAGGAGTTATTATGCAGTATGCTGATATCGATTTAGAAAAAGAAGCATTACCAGATTAATGATATGAGATGGATAATTTATGAAATGAATGGAGATGTTTAATTTTGGCTATGTATGGGCTTGGAGCGATGTATGGTAAAAGTGATATGAGTAAACAGTTTATAGCTCATCGAGTTGCATGTATTGGTTGGGGCGTTAACGAAGCACCTGCACTTTATATGATGCTTCGCAAAGTTAAAGTTTCAGATTTTATTTATATTAAATCAATTAGTATAGCGAATAAAGAATTAATAATTAAAGCCGTTGGCGTAGTAGTAGATGATAAAATTGAAGACTATAGTTATGGTAATGGCGTTAATGTCATTTGGTTATGGACTGGTGAGGAAAAAATAAAACTTGATGATTTAATGTATAAAAATAATGTGTTTAATAATACTTTGTATGAAGAACACAATTTAGAATTACAACAGAAAATTTTGGGATTGGTTTTTAATGTAAATATACCAACGATAACTTTTGGCGAGGTGGCTATAAAAAAAGAAAAGATTATGGAATGTTTAAGTGATTTTTCTCATGAGCATAGTGATGAAGAATTGCAAAGAATGACTATAGATGAACTTCAAAATTTGTTGAACGATCTTACTGATTATTTAGATAATCCAAGAGACGAGTAAATAACAGGTAAAAGGTTTTTGGTATTGCTGTCCACAATTTAATATAATTTTAATGAGTCTTACTATTGAGTGAGGCTTATTTTTTTATTTTTTTTACAACGTAAGCGTAAAACAGGTTCTTTCCAACTTTAGTTGATTTGTAACATTTCTCCATTTTTTTGCTGTATGAGATATATCTTTTCATGCTCGAAATCTAGTTCGCCCAGAGACAACTTTGATCCCCCAGCTCTTGCAATTTTAGCACGCTTACGTCTATCTGCCACGGCCTTTGCAAGGTCGGCAATAAATTCCGGCCACTATATAGACGTATAGTGCAATCAATCTTATCCCCCCGAAAGTGCTTGAACAATTTGAATATTGCATCTTTACCGATAAGCTCAAACAATTCCAAATAACTATCGTTAGTGCATCCGCTTCGTTACCTTCAACACCAAAGTGTTTCTGCCTACAATATATAACCAAAGGCTTTATACACAACCATCGTTGATATTATCAAAATCAATGTTAATCACCAGATTGCCTGTATTTCATAACGATTACTAAAATTATAACAATGAGAACTTTCTTAATTCAAATCACGAACAGGATTTTTTAAATTTCCACAAAATGTTCCTTTTCCAGAATTTTAATAGGGCGATATTTATTCCTATAAGCATCTGTATCACGCCTCATTAAATAAGCAATCCCCTCTGCCAAACGACAGAGGGGATTACTTATTGTTAGCTATTTTAGAATATATACTTAAAAACACCAAAGATATGACTTTGATTGCCCAATATTCTTCATTTCAATAATATGTGATATGATACTGATGAATGACTAATAATACTATACCTTATTTAAGAAAGGAATCCATATGAATAATCTTACTAGCAATCTTTACCCTATCATTGGCGAAAACGGAACTTTTCTCGGTTATTCATTGATAACTGGAGAACCTGTCATAACTAATTTCAGCTTAATTGACAGAGAAATTAATGTCTCTAAAGATAACCTGCTATCGCTTGGCGGCAAAAAAGAGCGAAAAACTATTATATCTATAAATGAATTGCAAAAAGCACTGGTAAAGCTTACTTTAGCTGTGCATAAAGCGATTGTTGCCAATAAAGTCTATATTCGAAGTGAAGAGAAATGTGGTGCTGAACCGGTAGAAACAGGATTTCATTTTGAAATACCTCAGTTGAACGACTATTTTATATATCAATTAGTGTTTGATATTTTATATGACAAGTTCCTCAGTGAATCACCAAAGCTAACTCTTAACCAGTATTGCGAGAAGCGGCATAGCGACCTTAAGGAAATGCCAAATACCCTTAATAAACTGATGGCCATGCAAATTGAACTGGAACTTGGTAAAGTCAGTCAAAATGGAGAAGTAAAAAAGGGAATTTACGATAATGCAGAGTTAATAAGAGATGCCGAAGAATTTGGATGTAATCTTGCTAAATATAGTGAAGCATTTCGTTCGCAAAACAAATCATTTACAGGTAAAAGAAGTAAAAAAGCCAGTGAATACAAGCCAAGACGTGAATGTGTTTGGGATTATGTCTTTTATAACGGAAACAGTAAGTTGATTACAGCTAAACAATTCCGCCGGCTCCTCGAACATGACAGTAATTATAGTTATACGAATTTTGTAGAAGAATTCAAGGCTTATGATGATTTTGTACAAAGTTTGTTTCAACAAAAAGCAAAAAACGATGAAGATTATTTCCTAAAGGCTATGGGTTTTTATCATTTAGAAATATACAAGAGGCTAGATTTCATTTACAAACTTGCATCAGACATGGAAAATAGAGGAATGACCGAGATTGACAAGACCCATTTTCTAATCCGTAGATTTTATCCTCATGTATGTTTTCCATATATCACCAGTAATCAGTTGCGCATTATTATAAAGCGAAGATACTATAGACCGCTTTTATTTATCGAAAGAGACTGGATGAAACTGGTGGAGCAAAATCAAGCTGACCCTAATCAGTATCTGGTTTATTCTTATAAACTCGACTTGATAAGAGCAATCATTTATGAGCTATTTCGCTATAATTTTAATTTCGTGCCCAAGGGATACAAGGCTATTTCAGATTTCATTCGCAAGCATTATAATGTTTTAAATTATCATGAACCAAACAAAATATGGGATACGGATGAAACAACTAAATTAAACCTGATACGCATAACTAACGCACAAAAAATAAATAAGGCTTTATTTGAGGCATCCGCTAAAAGACCAAAAATAAAAAAAAGAAAATAAATATAGCTTAATACCAAAGACACCGTCCGGCAAACAGCCGAGCGGTGTCTTTGCGTATTTCCGTAGATAAAATTACTACAACTCCTTCAAGTACTGGGTTTGAAGGCATTTTACTTTTTAATATAGTAGTTGCTGCGTTTATGCAGATTTCGAGATATTGATATAAATTCCTATCTCTATACTTGAAAATAAAAATGCTATTAATCCCTGTAATAATAAGGACCTCAAGAATTTTTATTGGGGTAGATATCGATTTTATTGTGCGTCAATTTTTCAAATGCGATAATTGATGATTTGAATCATACTTAAATTAATCGGATCGTTACCAAGCGAAATTGCTTAGGAAAACGCTATAAACTTGTTGGGGCTTAACTCGCAGCCAGGCTTACGCTCTGGTGTAACCGACAAAAAGGGGGGATGTTGTTCTAAGTATGGAACCTTGCCAGGGAATCATTTAAAAAAACTAAGAGTTTCTTCTTCTACTTCTTTTCATATCTACACTGTCTGTATTGCACAGATTAGTGCTGTTTAAGCAAGTAGGCATCCATTTAATCAGCGGAAGAAGAAGCAGAATAACTGTCATTATCGAAAGGAGAACCAGCTTTATGATGGACGACTACAATTATTATTCCGAGGCCAATGCGGACGTGTTGCGTGAAGATATCGAAAAACAATTCGAACGCTACGGAGTCAATATTAGACTTAAAGATAGCCTCACAAAGAAAGACCGGGTGATCTTCGCTGTTAAGCTGAAAGGAGCCACGCGGGAAGCTCAATTATTCGCTCGTGCAGCTGATGTTCAGCTTAAGCTAAAACTACCTCTTTTTCAACCATTCAAGCATAATTTCACCCTCTTTATTGCCGCTTCAGAGTTGAAAATAAAACACAAAAGTTTACCAGAAACATTGGCAAATTCCGCATACATAGAGGCTAAGAAGAGGCTAAAGTTACCTTATGTCGTTGGCCACAACGTCATGGGCGATCTGGTCATTGTAGATTTGGCAGCGGAAAATCACCTGCTGATTGGTGGCTCGTCAGGTTCAGGTAAGAGCGTGGCTTTGCAATGCTTAATTTTAAGTCTGATAACTGCTAGATCGGAGGCAAGAGTAAATCTACTACTCATTGACGTCGGAGCTAATGATCTGATGCCGTTTGAAGGGATACCTCAGTTATCGTGTCGAGTTATCAGGGACACGGAAACCGGCTTAAGCGCCTTAAGAGCCTTGAAGCTTGAACTAGAAAGGCGAATCGACCTTGAAATCTCTGACAATGCCGAATTTAAGTTGCTCCCAAGAATTATCTGTGTCATCGACGAATTTCCGGCACTTATTTCAGGGATGAGCGACAAGCAAATGGTAAAGTCGCTTACCGAGACTATTTCAACCCTCTTGCAGCGGGGCAGACACGCAAAAATCCATATTGTTTTAGCTGCCCAAAACCCCACTATACAGAACATGAAAGTTGATTTGGGGAACATAACGGCACGTATGGCGCTTACCTGCGCGAAACGCAATTTTTCCGAAACAATTCTTGGCGAAAGCGGTGCCGAGAATTTATCGGGAAAAGGTGACCTATATTTCAAATCACCCAAATACAACGGAATACAACGCGTCCAAGGGGCATTCATTTCCCCGCGTGAGCTTAAACAGACGCTCTTATATCTTAAGCTGAAACCGCTTCCCAGCCGCAGGAGTAAGCATATGTTTGCAATTTCAGAGCCAGACTTCCAACAGGCAGAATCAGAAATAAATAACGCCCTAGCTAGTAAGCCAATTATAACTAAGCAGGACATTGATAATAAACTCTTTGCTCAACTAGTTATATGGGCATTGGGGCGTGAATCAATTTCCCATAATATGATTTGCGATACCTTCCACATAGGCTGGAAAAGGGCAAAAGGGTTTCTTGATAAGCTGCACAACCTAGAAATCGCAGGCGACATGTATGAAAAGCTCCCGAGAGCAGTTCTGCCGCGAGATATTGAAGATATTTCAGTCGAAACAATGGACTTTTTATCAAAAAGCGGTGTTTCTATTGATGATATCACTGCCGCAATGCGCAATCGCAATCGTGAGTAATGAGATATGAACCACTTTTGATTATATATTCTGAATTTAGAAAAGCGAGCTTTGTAGGCTACAGCCACAACCTCGCATATTTAAAGTAAGTATCATCAAAATCTCAACTTATACACTATTACTCGTCGGAGGTGTTAATTTTGAAAAAAGGTATTCTGCAACTTGAAGAGTTTATGAGTAACCGTCTCACAAACAGATTTAGGACAATCATTAAAACCCAGCATGGCAGAGTTTTGTTTCTATCATTAGAAGTTAATGATCCCGATTGCATAATAATAGACTGCTTTTATACGGATCGCAATAAAGGTCGAACCGGAGCAGAGCGTTATAGCTCAAAACCATTGAAATTAGAGACCTTTCAGTTCCCAGCAGATAACTTACTATCGGTAATTGAAACAGAGCTTGATCGAAAATTTTATGGTGTAGAGTTTATCAAGAGTGATCATGCTGACTTATCGCTTAATGAGTATCTACAAATAAAAACAGATGGCGCAAACCAAAAGTATCGCTTCCTAATTATGATTGGAGATGGAGCCAGCTATAATGAACTCCCTGTACGACTCCAGACACGGCTAAAGAACAAGCTCCATCGCTCAATATATGTTGAATTGTTATATTACAAGGAAGGTAGAGGCGTTATTAAACAATGCCATTACTATGATCGGCAGTATAAACGGCAAGACACTAAAGTGACTCCTCGACAACTACTAAGTTGTTTCTTTCCGTACAATCAAGATGGAATATTGAACCTCCTAAATCATGAACTTTGCTGTGATTTCACTCATATCATATTAACAAGCGGAATAGATTTATATTCAAATACAACGCCTCTTTGCGGGGCATTATAGGAGGTTATCCCATGGCTAACTTAAAGAGAGAATACACCGACATCAAAGACAATAACCACCGAGTAGAACATCAAATTGTATCTGAGCAAGATGACAGTAGTAGGGAACGGATACTCCATGAACTATACCATGTCCTGACCAGATTCGGTAAACGTATTCCGGCATAACAATCGTGCTTAAAAAATATTCATGAGAGGAGGTGTGTCAAGTGGCAATTGCTCTTTATGTCAGAAAATCGGTTGAACGGGAGAATAGTATTAGCTGCGATACTCAGCTTGAATACTGTAAGTCTGTTATCAAGCCCAATGAACGGGATGAGAAAATTCTCACTTTTATCGATAACGGTTATTCTGGCGGTAATATCAACCGTGATGGTTTTCAACAAATGATGAAGCTAGTGCAGCAGCATAAGATCCGCAAAGTTATCGTTTATAAGCTCGACCGTATTAGCCGCTCGTTAAGCGACTTCGTAAACATATTGCAAGTGTTCAAGGACAATAAAGTTGAGTTTGTATCTTCACAAGAATCATTTGACACATCTTCTCCATATGGTGAATTGATTGTAAAGATTTTAATGGTGTTCGCCGAGTTCGAGAGAACCTCTATAATCAATCGTATAACTCAAGCCTACGCTCATCGGAGCGAAATGGGCTTTTATATGGGGGGCAGACAGCCTTACGGGTTCGAGCTAATACCAGCAGTTATAAACAATATCAAAACAAAAAAACTCAACCCCATACTTTCTGAGGTTGAACAACTACAGTACATATTTGAGGTTTATGCCCAAGAAAATGTTTCGTTAAGACGATTGTTAGATCTTTTAATAGCCGAAAATAAAAAACCTTTAAACGGAAGCGATTGGACTACCGCAAAATTGTCCACATTATTGAAAAACCCAATATATGCGAAAGCTGATTCAGAAATATATGATTATTATGAGCGGCACGGGGTTCAAATGATAACTGATATGTCAATGTTTACAGGGGAATACGGGGCGCAGCTATATGGACATACCAAACATGACCCCCAAAACGATGATTGGTCTGATATGAAGCTGGTTCTTCTTACTCACAATGGCGTTATAGATTCTGATATCTGGCTTAAATGTCAAAGAAAATTGGAGAAAAATAAACAGATAGGCAATAGCGTCAGTAATCGTACCAGTTGGTTATCCGGTAAGATTATCTGCGAGAAGTGCGGTCACACCATGACTACTATCAAAGGTAAAATCAATAAAGATGGAGAGATACGGCGGTATTTCAACTGTACAGGCAAATCCCATAAAAAAACCTGTACAGGTACGAAGGTATCGATTTATGCCGAAGACCTTGAAAATATGGTCTATAGCTGCATTTCTGAGAAGCTGTCAGATTTGAAAGAGGCAAAGCGTACAACAACAAGTAGTAACTCATCTGGGATAAATGATTTGAAATTGAAAATCAAAGAGATCGAAAAAACTGAAAAACAGCTAGTAGATACTATGCTGTCAGGCGGATTTAATGATGATCTACTGACACTTGCTAATCAAAAGGCTACACAGCTTAAAAGGGATAAAGCAATGTTTTCTGAGCGGATTGAAGAATTAAAGAACCAAGGTAATGACACCGACATTGTAGTCAATCTGGCAAAATCTTGGAAAACCGCCGATTATAGTCGAAGGAAAGAAGTAGCTATGATAATGATACATGAGATCATTATCAGTGAAAACGGTGATACTAAGATAATTTGGAACATATGAAAACCGCTAAGACGTAGAAAAATCTTAGCGGTTTCTTTTTTATGAGCGGTGGTTTTTGGGTATAATAAAGTCCTACCCATTGACAAGAATAATTGGATATTTTATCCACAAATCTACTTAAATCAGTACGGTTCGCTTCGCCAAATCGCTGAAAATGAACCACTTCTCGCTCCCATAAGAATCGTAATGTATCTTTCACACACGGATCATCTGTCAGATGAATCAGATGTTCATAAGTTACCCGTGCTTTTTGCTCTGCCGCCATGTCTTCCGTCAAATCTGCAATCGGATCACCAAGGCAGGCAATATAAGATGCGCACCAAGGCACACCATTAGCATCTGTCCAAAACAGTCCATGATTATGCTGAGCATATTGCCCGCCCCAGCCAGCCTCTTCAAAATCTTTCGGCGAGGCTCCGTCCACTAATTTATACACTAGGGCTGCTATCATTTCCATATGAGCCATTTCTTCCGTACCGATATCTGTTAGTAACGCTTTAGCCTGACCAGTAGGCATAGAGTAGCGCTGATTTAAATACCGGAGGGATGCTCCTAGTTCGCCATCTGGGCCTCCGTACTGGGTTAGGTATAAAGATGTTTTCATAGTCACAGAAGTCAGTATTTACGCGGGTTCTGAAAAAGACAGTTAGTAAGTTTTTATCGGCAAATGCCATACTTTAGATAAAAACTCACTCAATTCTCTTATTTTTTTTTCGCTTTCTTCTTTTGAAGGCGGATTGACTACAATTACTTTTATTTGATCTTTATTTTCATTAGACACAAAAAACTCCCCCTTCAATATGGCTTTAATGAACCATATGCGAGAGGGTTTGCCGTTTATACCCCATTTTTTCCATAAAATAAAGTAGCATCAGGACAGGTGTGGTGTTTTGAAATGTTGCACCTATCCCCACGTTTTTCCGAGAGGAACGAGTTCGATTTAGATAGCCATAGAGATACAGTTGCAGCAAATCTTTAGGGTTATATGGTGGTCGCCCTGTGAATAAACAAATAGCTTTTTAAAAATCAAGCAGATCTGCGTATTCTTCAATGACACGAACAGAATTGTCTTCATCGATATAGTCATCTATGCTTTCGGGAAACAGTATTGCTTGTGTTTTGTTTTTACCTTTTATACAGCCCATAAATCCACCTCTTCATTGTTTGTACTCATACCCATATTTCATCATATTTGCGGATTCATGTAATTATTTTTGGCTACTTTTCACACATTCCGCCGTCCCCATGTCCTTTCTATGTTGACTTTCTCAGTGGTTTCCCATCGTCTCCTTATCTCCCATAAAGTGCAAGATGCCGCGCACTTCCAGCGTGTTTGAGATTTTACTGATTTTTCGTACCAAGTGGCTTTATATCTTTATCCTCTATACTGGCTGCAGTTTTAGAAATGTTACGGAATACTTGATACGCTTTAAATGCCTGTGCTTGCACTTTTTTCTTTTTAAGGCGATTATTCCAAATTTCGTATAGCTGAATCATATTGCTGTATTGTAATTCTTCGTCTTTGTGAAGTAAGGCAATAATAGGAGCAAAATTTCTCACAGTATTACAATATGTAACTGCTAGTGAGACAAATGCCATTTTTTCATCACAGACACCATTTATAAACGACATGGCGAACGTCTCCATATAGTTTAAGGCATTCATAATAGTGGCTAGTAGTGAGTGATTATCATACGCATCTTGAACAGAAAGCATTTTTTCTTTATTATCAACTATCCATTTTTGCAGAGACTCATCAGAATAGGAAAATGTAGTAACTTCCTCTTTATATAGAGAAATACCTAACTTATTAATTTCTTTGTCGATATCATTTAATAGGCAGATAATTTCTTTTGAATAGAACTGACATTGGTTAGCTGTTAATGTAGTGGCTTCTCTGGCAGATCTAATGCGAATATCAGTTTTTGCTATTGTTAGCTGTTTTAATGCAATAATGCCTGTTACTGCTAATGAAATTCCACCTAAGAAATACATTACTTCTAAGACTGACCGAAAATTACTAATCATTTTAGTGTCCATTATGGAAAACAAATTTATTAATGCAAAAAATAATATAGACAATATTACTAAAGAAATAAGTAAATATCTCACTTAAATCACCTCCGTAGATATATAATTATTCGGAAACTCTTGAGGACGGTTCGTTCAGGGTTCAATCGGAAGTTTTGTGTGGCAAAAGGCTCCCCAATCAGTGAAATACTGGATGGGGAGCCTTAAACTATCTACGAACAAAATTTTCGATTGCCCAGGAAGAAGGAAATTGCGGTGAATTTGGCTATGGATTTTCAATCTGCCACGGTCAGCTTTTTTTTTAGAAACTTTCTTAATATGACGACTTTTCATGAATTTATGCGTAATTTTCATCACGTATTTATGGATTTAGCTATATTATATCAGACTTTCCCCCTCCCCTCAAATGGGTCGCATTTTTCATATGCTATTTTATGGGGATTAGGGTGCGGCTCCTATAAATAGAGAATAGGCTAGTTTGAGTTGACCTTTGCCGCACGCAGGACAGACATTTATATCTTTACCCACAAGAATAGAAACAATTTCAGTAGTGGTTAGACCTTCAAATTGTGCTTGGTATGTTGGACTGTTTGTTAATCTTCGGCTTAGCTCCAGCTTGGTTTTTTTGTTGCGGTTTGCCAGTAGTCCATAATGCCTGATTTTAACAAACCCTTTTGGCAGTACATGCATTAAAAATCGTCGGATGAATTCAATACCCTTTATGGTAATTTTCTTAGTTTGATTGTTATTGTTACGATCTTTTACATTGATTGTTACCGTATCTTGATCCATGGCAACAATTCTGGTATTGGATATGGCAATACGGTGCGTATATTTCCCAAGGTATTTCACAACAGCCAGCGGGCCAGAAAAAGTTCTTTTCGTATAGGAGTACCAATCTTTGCTGTAACATTGATGTAGTAAATTGTAAAAGTTCTTTGGCTGTTGATATTGCTGAGCTGTTCCGAAAAACACAAGCAAATTTTGGCGATAATATTGCTTTAGCGAGTGGAGAAATTTCCCGCGAAACTTTTTTGATAATACTTTTACAGGGATAAAAAACTTCTTGCTACTGTTTCGCCAACGGTTATCCTTTGTGAGTCCACCAGCCAGTATCACGGTATGAATATGTGGGTGGTAATGCAAATCTTGAGACCATGTATGAAGTAGGGAGAAAAAACCAATTTGCGCTCCCAAGTATTTGTCGTCTTGAGAAAGTTCCATAAGCGTTTGGGCAACGGCTTTGTATAGTAAATTGTAAAGGAGTTCTTGATTTTGATAGAGCAAAGGATGAAGTTCTTTCGGTACGGTAAATACGTTGTGAAAGTAGGGAGCGTGAAGAATATCTTTACTACGTTTATCTACCCAAATATCTTTTTTAATACCTTGACATAAAGGACAGTGGCGATTGCGGCAGGAATTGTAGCGTATGGCAAGATGACCACATTCTTCGCAAAGAGAAGCATGACCACCTAACGTTGCTGTTCTACAGCTCATGATATCTTTAGAAACTTTGCCCTGCTGAGAAGATAACGAATAATTTTGTTTAAAAGGGGCATAAAATTGATGGAAAATATCCTGTACTGTAATCATATTTCTATGTCACAGTCTGTATCGAGAGGACTTTTAACACCCATAAGGCTTTTAGATGTCATATGAAGATATGTTACCGTAGTATGAAGATGCTTGTGCCCTAGCATTTGTTGAATAAATACAGGGTCGACTCCATCTTCAAGAGCATGGGTAGCAAAACAGTGGCGTAATGTGTGGGCAGAAATATTGGGGTTCATCTGCAGATGATTACGTAGCTTAATTAAGGTATTTTTAATGGTTTTGACACTAATATGTTCATTCGGTTTTTGTCCAGGAAACAGCCAGTCCTCAGGACGGAAGGTTTTGGGATAAAAATACGTTTTAAAATATTCTCGGAGTACAGCAAGAGCAGTCATTGATAAAATAGTATATCGATTGGTATTATGTTTGGCTTTTTCTACTCGGATTCGCATGCTTTTGCTGCAGATATCGCAAATCTTTAGTTTGGCTACTTCACTGACCCTTAATCCGCTTCCATATAGCAAGACTAAAAAGGCTTTATGTTTGAGATTTGTGGTTGCATTCACAAGGGTTAGCACCTCTTGTTTGGAAGGAACAACAGGAAAAGCTTGGATTCTTTTCATTCGAGGAATTTTTCGGGGATTCCATTCTTTTTCTAAGATAACGGTATAAAACCATCGGATGCCAGAAATATAGTTGTTGATGGTTCCAGCAGAAAGTTGTTTTTCTTTTTTGAGATATAGGATATATTGCTGGATATCGGTTTCCACAATGTCATCTAGGGTCTTATTTTGATTTTGGATAAAGGTAATAAATGCTTGCATGCGACGAAAATAGGACTCTCGCGATGATTGGGGAGTGCCTTTGAGTTCGAAGTATAGGTTAATTTCAACTTCATAATTTTTCATAGAAGTTCCTCCTGATGATGAATGTCAATACGGTTCATCTCAGAAGGCTGGAGGTGCACGGATTTTTCTACCGCTAGTATGTATTTTGTTTGTTGTGCATGATATAATCATAAAAGTAAAAAGTATGTTCCTTTGGTTTGTTTTCTTTAGCAATTAAACAATACCATAAAAAGGGCATACTTTTTACTTTTTTATTTGTTTTTAGAGATTGACTATAGCCATCGCGACTAGCGATTTCGTTCTTCTTTGACTCATCATTCTCGCTAAAACCAATCAATTCATTCCTATTTCATTCCCTAAATTCGCAATAACTCCTGCTAAATTACTATGAATTTGACAGGATTTCTACTTTTTTCGTCAACACCACCGACTCCACATGAAACGTATGAGAAAACATTTTATATTATTCAATACCCGCACTGCATGTACACGAAAAGCAACACTCACACCGCAACCCTGTTTTTAGCAGAAAAATGGCCCTAACATCTAGTGTCAGAGCTCGTTTTTATACGTGCCTACGTATATCTCATGTACAGGCAAACGTACACCATATATATATATCACCCAACAACTAAATCACAAAACTGCTTAAAAGCATCATCGCCAATCCGATAAAAATTCCGACTGCCGCTAGGTAACTACCATTTGTGACCAATCTAGTTATCCTACCATTACCAAACACCTATAGTATCATTGCCCCTGCCATACCGACAATACCAACAGCAAATATGGCACTCACTCCATACCGATATGTTTTTACGTCAGGAGACGCAACAATAATTAAGTCACGTAACCTATTTTCATCATCTCTAATAAAATTATCATTACTATAAACACGGATGGCATTTACTCTCCCCTTCAGTTCCACCAATAAGCATATGCGGCAATGATGCAAGATCAATAACCTCTAGACCCGCTGTATCTGATAGGTATAGACAATGCACCTTGGAGTGGATAGCAATTGTCATATTTAAAATAATCCCCTAGCCTATCCGTATCGATCTCCAAGATTACCATTTTGCCTGATTGACTAATCTCTATATGCACTTTGTTGCCACCACTGGCATCTTTGAAATAATCTTTTTTAGAGTAAAATCTTTAAAACTTATCCCTGCTGGTAATGCAATTGTAAAATTGTAACCGTTTGCAGTTTTTCTTTTAACATGGATTTGCGGTCTGCGCTTATCAGGGCATAGTGTTTAGATAGTTTCCGTGACAACTAGAGGTATTTCCATGTTTAACATTGAACTGATGAGTGAATTTCCATCTCTTTGGTTGTTCGAACAGGCATGATTTCATGTTCTTATGTACGGCTTCTTTAAACTGATATACGGTGCGGTTTAACGCAAGTTTTATGCTTATTCATACGGCTAGATAACGGCTTCTTAAAACCCACGCCGTATATGGTCTGAAAGCAAATCCATGGGATTGCGTCAGGTGTGACCAGTTTTTGCAAAAATTGGTTGAGGTAAATAGGGGAACTTTCAAAAAAGCCTTCGCAGAAACCTGCGAAGGCTTTAATTTACTGGAGCGGGTGAAGAAATTCAAATTCAGGATCCACGGTTTGAGAAGCCGAACTGGTTAAGCAATTTAACAGCCAACCATATGACCTGTTAACCCCAATACGGAACATATCTTCTATTTTTATTGCTTGTCACAGTATCATCTGTTACTTTAACCAAGCCAGCTTCACAGCTATCATTGAGCAGCCTTGATATCACTGCACTGTTTTTAGCCTCCACTTTAAATCGTTCTCGGAGCGATGAATTGGTCATATATTCCCGATTCACTCGTTTTAGACAAGCATGCATGTAACAAGCTCTCATCTTGTCTTCCTTACTCATTTTTGAGAATTCTTTATGAGCGAACATAGTAATTTTTGTACTATTATTGTATACCTCAATCTCCGGTGCAGGTAACTGATAAAATTCGGTTTGATAAACAATTTTATCAAACCCACTTCCTCGTTCCTCGCACACTCCAATGCGGCGCATGAAAGAGGCTATTTTCTCATTTCTTGAAATTGGCGGTGAGTCTATAAATCGTTTTGTCTCGATTAGCGGTGTTCCTGGATTTGTTACCTCCATACGATCATCAAATATTTCAATCATCGGACTTGTACCCTGCAAAAAGAAATTTTGATGAATAATCGCATTCGCAACAACTTCTCTGACTGCGAGTTCTGGATACATCGGTATCTCTTTACGCAGCGCCTTACCCATAATTTCGTTACGAGGCAAAATACTATTAATATATTCTATCAATCCACCAAAACCTGATGCATAGCCTTTGTGACCAACTATTTCTTTTCCCGAATTGATACGCGAATTCCCTCTATACAAAATTACACGAATTGCTTTCCTCTCTAGCGATGGAAAATCCGATAATTTCTTTGCAAACAGAACGGCTCCTACGTTCGTAATATTGTATCGACCTGTTATGGACTTTATGATCATACCATCAGCAAGTAGTGCTTCTAATATTCCTGCTTTATCACTTGGCAGTTCTTGTGACAGCAAATCAAAATAGGCTGGATAATCCAGTAATCTGATGACAAAATCTCCTGGCACGTCCTCCATTGCTGTCATCATCTCAAAGGATTTTTTCGCAAGAATCGCCCATAATTCCCGTTCCGTATCTACATAATCTTTTAGTTTTTTCTTATGTGAATCAATGCGAATATAATCAATGTTTTTAAACTTTACAGGAGCCGACAGCGCACTCGTAATTTCCAATAAGACGATCTTTTTCCCTTCTATTTCAGTCTTATAAAAATAAAACTGTACCTGTGGATCTAACTGTGTGCTAATCCATAACTCTAATCCCTGATTACCCTGTTTGGTCTTCACTGGATCGAAAGTCGTACCTACAAGCTCATGGGTTTCATCATCAACACCCCATATCATAAGAGCCTTGTCTTTATTATAAAGAGCCGCTGTATTCGATAATGCACTAATGTACTCACCGATTTCTTGCGGCTGGGTGCACTTATTGACTTTGAATTCAACCCATGGTAGCTCTGTGCTATGGGCTCTAGCTTCTTTAATAATCAAACTAATCTGTTCATCTTGAAAAGGCATCATTTACACCTCCGCACATCTTCTAATCATATTATAACACATATTAAATCAATTTAATCATCAAATAAATATTCTTAATAATTTCCTTTACATATAAGGTTTATTGGCTATTTTATTTATTTTTTATATTTATAAATCAAATAATTTAGCTTTTCTTATCAAATAAATCGTCAAATATAATGCTCATTGTGTTTATAAATTACATTATTCCCACAATGCAAATATATCTTTTAACTTTATTGCTAAATCAATTAAATGTTATAACCACTTGCTGTACTTACAGGAAAAGCATTTGAGAATCCAGTATACTACTGATTCTCAAATGCTTCTTCAATCCCTACTCTTCGACTTCACACCCACACCACATATTCTTCTTACCCATGTGTTCCTGCACCGTATTTAGCATTTCGCCAAATCGCTGAAAATGAACCACTTCTCGCTCCCATAAGAATCGTAATGTATCTTTCACACACGGATCATCTGTCAGATGAATCAGATGTTCATAAGTTACCCGTGCTTTTTGCTCTGCCGCCATGTCTTCCGTCAAATCTGCAATCGGATCACCAAGGCAGGCAATATAAGATGCGCACCAAGGCACACCATTAGCATCTGTCCAAAACAGTCCATGATTATGCTGAGCATATTGCCCGCCCCAGCCAGCCTCTTCAAAATCTTTCGGCGAGGCTCCGTCCACTAATTTATACACTAGGGCTGCTATCATTTCCATATGAGCCATTTCTTCCGTACCGATATCTGTTAGTAACGCTTTAGCCTGACCAGTAGGCATAGAGTAGCGCTGATTTAAATACCGGAGGGATGCTCCTAGTTCGCCATCTGGGCCTCCGTACTGCGTAATAACCAGTTTTGCAAAACTTAGATCAGGACGGCTAACCCTAACAGGATGTTGCAATGCCTTTTCATATATCCACATCGTTACATTCCCCCATCTATAATTGCCATGGCCATGGACTATTTACCCATTGCCACGCTTCGTCTGTATAGCCGCCTATACCAAAGTTAAGTAGCGGTCCGTATTCCTTTTCATAGGCCTGCTTATATTTTGCCAGCATCTCTACTGCACAGTTGAAATCATTGATCGCGTCTTTATCACAAGGATGTGTATCCAAATATAGATTGAGTTCTAACGCAACAAACTGCATTTCTTGCACTTCTATCAGCATACGCATCTGCTGCTCACAATTCATGTTTTGACCTCCTTTCTTCACTTCGGCGGCGTATAAACGCCGTATAACTCGGGAAATAACGTTCCCTTCATTAATGCCTCTTGTGGGCTAAATGCATTATCATAGTGTTGCCATAAAACATAAGAATGAGCGAGCTTCATATCCGGACAATCATCATCTGGCACACACATCTGTTTTTTTGTTTTATATGGTCCTTTCTTCATCAATTGAGCCTCCTCTCAGTCAACTTAGTATATTTTATGTCATGATCCCCTTGTATGTTACTTAACGCAAAAAAAATCTGATTAGCCAGTTGTTGGCATAATCAGAAATGCTACAATATACAATAAAATTCCCAGACCTCGATATAAAATAGTCGCAAACCAAATGAAACGGATAAGAGTCACATCAACACTGGTAAAATTACTAACACCAGCGCACACACCAAAAATCATACCATGAGCTGGATCAAGAGCCAGATGTCGCTGCAAAGAAAAAGAATTGCTTCCCTCTGCACCACCTTGAAAAAAACTCCATATGCTAAGTCCACTCAACAAATAAGCGCCGATGCGAACAAGGGCAAACATATAGGTTAGCCTCCTCGCTAGATATCTTATCCATTAGTATTACCATATGGAATTTTTTTAAACCACATCTACTTGACTCGGCTTAAGGTTCTTGCTTTTCTAGCCAATTTCAAACGTGTATCTCGACTATTTTCAGGACCTTCTTGCGGCTCGCCAGGTACACGCTCAACAGCCTGCCTCCCTACATTTAGCAAAATACCGATAGCGGCTAGATTTACAATCAGCGCTGTACCACCATAACTTATAAACGGAAGCGGCACACCCACTACAGGCAATAAACCCGATACCATCGCAATATTGATCACCGCCTGTCCTACTACTAAAATAACAGTCCCCATCGCGAGCATTTTACCAAAACCATCTGGTGCTTTCAAAGAGATTTTAACACCATAATAAGCAAAAATTGACATCAGAAACAATACAATAACAGCACCAATGAATCCCATTTCTTGACATAAAACAGCAAATGCAAAGTCAGTGTGCCCCTCTGGCAAATAGTAAAATTTACTAGCTCCCATACCAAGACCAGTGCCAAAAAATCCCCCTGAACCAATCGCAAGTAGTCCTTGCACCGCTTGGTAACCAATTCCTTGTTGATACGCCCAAGGATTCAGCCATGCCGCAATACGTTCCGCCCGATAAGAGGCAGTAAACGTTCCATATAAAAATATTAACGCTCCGCCTCCCATTAACGTAAATAGCTGCTGTTTCGGAAGTCCGGCAATCAGATATAGCATTAGAGATACACTAATAATAATAACTGCAGTCCCCATATCAGGTTGTTTAAATACAATCAGAGCTAATACAACAGTAATATAAAATGGCGTTGACAATAGTGTCACCCGACGTCCATAGTCAATCACGGGTCCTAAATATCCAGCGGTAATCAGTAGTCCTGTCAGTTTTGCAAACTCTGAAGGTTGAAACTGAAATCCAATATTAATCCAGCGCCTAGCACCATTAATTTGGATACCACTGGCATGTACTGCCACCAAAAGACCTATGGTAACTACAATCACCATGGATATCAAACGCTTTAGGCGATGGTAATCAATCCGGCTCATAACGCTCATTGCCACAATACCAATACAGAACGTCATTAAATGCCTTTTTAAATAAAAATAACTATCATGCATTGTTTGCCCGGCTTCAACAAAACTAGCACTAAAGATATTTACGCTCCCGATCACAAATAATAATAAGGTACTATATACAACCGCTTCTGTATTACTCACCCAAAATCTAGATAACCTGTTCATCGCTGTATCTCCTTCATTAATCTCTCTTCATTATACCAAAAATAAAGTTCTTCATCTAATAACCAATTGGGGAATCTAAGAATATTATACAAAGCAATGAACGATTCATAAGCTCCACACAAAACAGAGGTGACAATATGGAAAATTTACCATATCAACTTGTGGTGATTGATCATACTACCCATGCCTTGTTATTGGTTGATAATTCCGGAGAAATAATTGCACAAATATCTTATCCAGCAGGATGTACGCCCACCGAATTAGTGCTTGCACCTGACCAGATCACAGTCTATCTACCGATCATCGATGCTAGCGATAATGGTGGCCTATTCATCGCGAATTTAAAGCAACAATCCATATACCGACTACCAATGAAACTACCCCAGCCTATACAATTCACACTTTCTCCAGATGGTATCTACGCTTATTTAGCCGATCCTGCGGGCATGTTGTATTCTCTTACTATAAATACCATGTCTCTAAAAAGTTGGGGAACCCCGGCAAAAGCCTGTTGTGTGGGATTATCATCTGATCGTATGGCAGTATATGGAGTCTGGGAACATGGAAGCGGAGGTTCATTAGCCGTATTTAGCCTGACAGGTGAACTACTCATCGAGCATACTCTCCCAGGAATTCCTACCAATATTACACTCGACAATGAGGGACATATCTTGATTCCTTTCACAACGTCTACCTTTACAATAGAAGGGGTCATTTGTTTCAATAGAGTTCTGAATCAGGATCATACCCTTGCCATCCTACCATCCCAGCGCTGTATTTACCCCTATAGCACTAGTCCTTCGGCTGCTTACCCTTCGCATATAGCGACTTGTTCCAATGAACACATTGCATATGTAGTGAACGAGGAAAATGATTCCATTACAGTAATTGATAGTCATACCGCTGCTATTATAAGGCATATTAAGCTAGGACGTTCTATATCCTGCCTACATATTTTACCTGGCGCCCAATTTGGAATTGGCACCAGTCACATTCTTGGCGATTTGAGCCTAATTGACCTGCATAATGGCCGCCTCTTGTCGGTAACCGATACGAAGCGCGAGTTACTAGGATATATAGTAGTACTACCCACTCTATAACAGTTACAACTTTTTTATTCTCTCCCTACATTCTATATTTCCCACCAAAACCCTTTTATTCATACAAAGTTAGGCATAGCAAAGAAAGAGCAGGAGGAACTTTCCCCATGCTCTTTCTTTGCTATGCCAATCTTCACTCATCAACATGTTTGCCCCCGAGTTGACGCGGCCATTTCCCGCTCCACTTATATTTCGTCTCGCTCTCTTGCACTTGCTTAGTAACCAAAGGCTTTTTAGCAATCACTTCATCTTCGATTACAACCTTTTTCTCAATACATTGTAGCTGTTCAGCAGTAGCGCTTTGTGATCCCTTGCCCATTTTACTTTTATTATTTATTTTTTCTTGAAGAAGCCACTCAACCTCTGGTTCTATGACGATCGGTTCTGATTCTTCTTCCCGCTCTGACTCTTTCTCTTGTTCTTCTTGCTCTGCTTCTAGTTCTAATTCATCGTCTTCCCGTTCTGGTTTCATTACTTTAAAAATTTTGCATGTACTTTGTACATCGTTTACGATTTCTACATCTTCAGTGTCTTCGATACCTACGAGCTGCATGTTCTTTATAATACCCTTTTCCATCATTGCTAAAATCGCTAAAAAATGATCCGCCTCACGCCGGACATGATCAGCTAACAAAGCTGGTATAATTCCCACCAATCGACATTCTGCAATCATCTCTTCCGCTGCCCGCTTAAAATCCCGCAGACGCACAGTAGCCGCTCGAGCATCTTGAATAAAACGTTTAAAAGAAGCAACCTCAGGATATCCCTGTAACATACTAGAAAAATCTCTTCCTTGCATAAAAAGGATGTCAAACTCCTCGGAAAAAGCATGAGCCGTCGTAATTAAATTACGTTCTGATGGGTCTAGCAGCTGACTGATAAACTTAGCATGGTCAGCCATAATACGCAGCCAGAAGGTATTCTCCTGTGCTTTTGTCCCTCCATTTACCAGAACTTTATTATTTTTCATCTTGTCTAATAGACGCATAAAATATTCCGCTTCGCGAGCGACATGGTCAAGAAGCAGCGGAAAATTAGAACCACCCAGTTTGCACTCTAGCATCTGATGCAATAAGTTACGTTTAAAAACATAAAACTCTTTTACCAATGCTAGAACATCACAGACGAGTTCCGCAAATTTCCTATCACTTTGCACCCGTTCAGCACGTACACGTAGCGACTCAAATTCTTGATAGAAAGCCTGCGCTTCATCTACCAAATCCGTACTATCACAAGGCAGTCCAGCTTTAATAAATAATGCATGCTCTTGCATGATTCTGAGCCAGAATTTTACTTGTTCTAGATTCAGCGGTTCCAAGGGTTCAGGAACCATATATGATATTTGTTGACGCGACATAACAACACTCTCCCTCTTTGATCCCACAGAGTTTATTACAGTATATGCCGCAATCTCAAATATTGTTATTATTTTAATAAAAATTTAAGGAAATTTTATCTCGCAACGATTGATAGGTGTCCCCAAACCACTAAATTTAGTTTCATATTCAGTCATAACGTTATCCATAAAATCACTGTTATGCAAATCAAACGTTAGGTTGTCGATCTGAAGATTCCTCTGCGCAAATTGCTCTAACGAAAAGTCAAATAGCAAGCGGTTATCCGTCTTGAAAAATATTTCCCCACCATCAGCTAAAACCATCTTATATTTATCTAAGAACTCTGTATGAGTCAAGCGTCGTTTTGCATGGCGCACTTTAGGCCACGGATCGCAAAAATTAATATATAATCGATCAATTTCCTTTGGTCCAAATATTTCTAGTAGATGATTTACATCAAAGACTAATAACCGAACATTAGTAAGCTTTTTCTCTCGGACTTTTTGCGCTACATAATATAAAACATCTTGCTGCGCTTCAATTCCAACGAAGTTGACTTCTGGATGCCTCTCTGCCATTTGGCTAATAAACTTCCCCTTACCTGTCCCTAGTTCCACATGCAGCGGTGCTTTACGGCCAAAAATTTTCTCCCACTGCCCTTTCATACTCTCGCCGGCTCGGTATAATTCTTCACTAAGTGTCGTACCCTCTTCTAACGTTTTCGCACAAAGTAAATCTTTAATCAATACAATGTCATGATAGTCTTTTAACGCGGAACTAACCCAAGGTTTTTTTCTCAATCGCATATTTATACCCCACCTATATTTTTACTACTCTTTATCCAAACCGAATTTTTTTAAATATCGATATAATGTCACACGGCTTACATCTAACATATTGGCTAAACGGCTGATATTGCCACCCGCCACTTTCCAAGCTTCAACGAATACTTCTTTATTATCCTTCCAGGCTATTCCAACAGCAGTTTCTCCTAGTAAACTAATATCTTGTACATCAATAGTAGCACCCGCTGTATTAAAGAAGGCTTGTTCCACAACGCCTTGCAATTGTTTTATATTTCCAGGCCATTCGTAAGACATCAGTAGCTCCGCCGCCGCTGGCAATAATTCTTTGTATTCTATATTATGTTGCTGAGCTAGTTCACTAATAATGTGATTTGCCAGCAATGGAATATCTTCACGCCGAGCTCGCAAAGTGGGGATGCGGATGGTAATTTTGGAAACGATTTTATATAAAGTAGGTAAAAATATACCTTTTTCCGTCAAACGTTTTAAATCACTATCACAAGCAGCAATAATGCGGATATCAAAATTCCGTTTTACATTTTCGCCTTGGCGGCATAGTCCACCAATTTTTAGCGCTTCCGCTAATTTAGTGGCCACATGAAGCGGTATTTTTTCTATTTCATCTAAAAATAATGTACCACCATTCGCCAATTCTATTTTCCCTGGCCTGCTTTCATCTTTAGTTGCCCCAGTACCAAATAATTCTTCTTCTAACACTTCTGGCGTTATATCCCCACACTTGAGCGATATCAACGGACCAGCTGCCCGTATGCTGGCTTGATGAATCGCATGTGCCACCCGTTGTTTACCAGTACCTGGTTCTCCCTGGAGTAATAGATGATGATGATTGCGTGCCACTCGACCTACCTTTTCTTGCATTGCCACGAATACAGGCGCAGTACCTACCATACTCGACAAACTATATCGCGCCTTATACCCGACTGCATGTGCAACAAGCGTCCGTAAATCCTCGATAGGCAGTGATACCGCAACTACACTTGTTACTACATTGTCATGCTCTAATGGCACTACAGTCGTAATATCTTCATATGTTTTCCGTTGCGTAATCCACGTTACTTCTTTATTATAAGATGGAATTCCCTTAAAGCCTTTATACAACGGGGTATGGCGATAGTTGAGTACTACATCATTTAAATTGGCGAGTCCACCATTGGCAATTACTGCATCAATACCAGCCAATCGACTTTGCCCTAGTTTATTGCTATAAACGACTTCACCACCTGGTATAATATGATATACCGCAAACGGCACGGAATCTAAGATGGCATGCCTAGCTTCTAGTTGCGCTAACATCTTTAAATGTTGTTCCATCGCATACTTGGCACTTAACAATAAGGAAACCACAGAACTATGTGGTAATTTTTCCTGTTCCACTAATACAATCGTTACAATATATAAAAGTTGTCCATCGACAATAATAGGTACGGAACACGCATCACCATCTTGGCATTCTTTGATCCACATTTCTGCACCAAATAGTAAAAATGGGACTTTATGCTGACGAGCAATACTAATACTCGATGTTCCAATATCCTCTTCTGCCAGTCTTCCGCCTTCTAGTTCTCCAGGAGTTTTTTGAAAGAAAGGCAACGCATAATTTTTGAGAACATAGCAACTACTATCGAGTAGCAATAGACTTAGATTGTATACATTAAAATACTCTCGCGTCTGATCATATAATCCATCTAAATATTCAATCGCCCCACGGTGTAGTTGTTGGCGTCTTGCCAGCTCCGACTTTGTAAGTTTAACCAATGGCGGCAATTTTTCAGAAGCAACACCTAACTGACTGCTTTTTTGCCATGACTCGCCTACCCAAGGATGTACGTTGGGATCGAGCGTTCCTTCACTTATAAACTTTTGATAGTAGTTCTCCAGTTTTTCTTTGCTACGCGGCTCTCGGATCATAAAAACCCTCCATCTATCTTATATATCTCCATTATTTTTTTCATTATGTCAATAGAGAAATAATATCACAAATTCAACGAAAATCCACAATTAATTTGCTATGCTTCCCACTATATAGCTATTACTAAATCTTCTGCATCGCAATCATAGTTAGCACTTGCTTGTCCACGCCTGATAGACGAATCATGCCAGTGTCATCTGATTGCATTATATATTATACACTATTTTAAGTAAAAAAAATGAAGTAGATAAGCAATTTGCCTATCTACTTCACCATACTTCACCATTGCAATCATAATCAAGTACGATATTGATTAATATCTTCACTAAAGTTGCCTATGACCACTTTAAATTCACCAATTTTGCCCATCATATCGTGTAATTTTTCATTATAAACCTGCACGGAAGCACTTACTTCCTCACTAGCTGCCGAATTTTCTTCAGAAATAGCCGCTAAGGACTCAATTTTTCCATAAACATGAGTAAGACCAAGCATTTCGCTTTCTAACTTGCCAATCATATGTACAATATTATCGGCTACATTCTGTACATTATCTACATGCTTCGTATTGCTTGCTACCACTTGATTGAGTTGGCGACTTTCAATCGTGAGCACATCATATTCTTGCTCAATCAGACTTACAACACCACTAATGATATCCATTAATACTTTTAAATCCGTAGTAATGCTATCCGAATGTTGATGCGATTGCTCCGCGAGCTTGCGTACTTCTTCTGCAACTACAGCAAAGCCTCTGCCTTGTTCACCAGCTCTCGCCGCCTCAATTGCAGCATTGAGAGCCAAAAGATTAGTTTGCCCAGCAATAGCAGCTACCATACCCGTAATTTCTGTAATTTTAGTAGCTTGTGATTGCAAATTTTCGGCAGATTTCTTCACATTTGCAAAGTTCAACAAACTATGCTCTAACTTCACTCCAGATGCTTCCACTTCACCAAATCCATGACTGATCTGTGCCATAGCAGCTTCTAATTGTAATTTATTATTATTTTGTTCTGTTACTACAGTCTTTAAGGTATCTAAATTACCACTTAAAATAGCAACTGCATCTGTAGTCTCTTCCGCCTGATTGTTCGCTGCAGTAGCCACATCATCAATAACACCAGAAATCCCTCTAGAAGTTTCCGTCATCCGCTCCGCTAATACATTAAAATTATCTGCATACTTATTCATTTCATCAGATGTGCCTTTAAAGCCTACAAACTCTCGTTTCAATCTTTTTTTATACAGCGATAAACCATCCATCATCTCTTCAAATTCATCATTTGTAGAAATCTTATTTTCAAGAAAATATTTACGTTCTTGAATATTTTTAATTTCTTCTTGAATGGCAGTAAATGGTCGCATTAAAAAGCTAGAACAAAGAGCGGCAAGACCTCCACTAAT
>CAXYVG010000050.1:0-27321 GCA_964292325.1 uncultured bacterium
CATCTACACTTACTATTTGCTACTTAGACAAAAGACAAGGGAGACAAGGGGACGGTACTTTTTTGTCTCTTTTTTGTCTTAATCACCTTGTCTTTCATGGTCTTCCTATTTTTTTGCTAGCGTACGAGCATTCGTACTCTGTTGATACTCGATTAATTCTTTGTATTGTTGACCAATATGTGACATAGGATTACCAAATACCGCTTCTGGTACCCCTTGTTCCACAATACTACCTTTATCCATCAAAACAATGCGATCTGCCACATGGATCGCAAACGATATTTCATGAGTCACAACCAGCATCGTACTCGCACGATACTTGGCCAAATCTTCCATAATCACAAGTACTTCTCTGACCAAGATAGGATCCAAAGAAGCCGTAGGTTCATCCCATAGCATCAATTCCGGCTCAAAAGCCAATGCTCTAGCAATCCCCACCCGTTGCTGTTGCCCGCCCGACATCTCACCTGGCTTATGATCGGCACGACTTTCCAGCCCCACCTTCCTCAAAGCCTCCATCGCCTTATCATATGCCACCTCTTGCGGCACGCCATCCATAACCAAACCGAGCATCACATTCTGCACTGCCGTCAAACGAGCAATCAGATTAAACTGTTGAAAGACAAAGCCAATACGCTTGCGAATATCCTTCAGCTCTTGTACTGCCAAACTCGCAATCTCAATACCCGAAAAAAGGATCGAGCCACTATCCGGATCAATCAAACGATTAATCGTACGTATCGTAGTAGACTTCCCGCAACCAGAAGGCCCCATAAGCACCACCGTTTCCCCCTGCTTCACATCCAAACTAAAATCATTGACCGCGACCAAACTCCCAAATCTCTTATACAGATTCTGAATCGTAAGCATACTCTCCCCTCCTTTCTATCTATATAAACTGTTACTTCTTATAGGCAATCGTCGTGGATGGGGTATAGGGTTGAGTGGCTTTACGAAGGACGCAAGCGAAACCCTATACCCCATCCACGGCAGACTAGCAATCTAGCAGCCACTCCCTAACCGACACTTATTTAAACTTCAACTTCCGCTGATTTAACTTTTGCAACACCCCAGGTCGTCCACTCGGAATCACAATCTCTCGCATAATTTGATCAACCGATAACCCCAATGACTGACCTGCCATAATTTCTTCCCAAGAAACAGGACTGATTTTCTCCGTATAAAGCGCTACAATCAGACCTAGTGCCGCGCCAACTAACGGCACACATACCCACGGCAAATAAGGAATTCCACCTTTTGCTAGCACAAACATCGCCGTTAACATGACTGCGCCAACAACCATCCCATATACACGTTCCACAGCAGTACTAGCAGTCACAAACGATTTGACTACTCCGCGCCAACCCTTGACCTTACTCTTGCTATTAATCCGTCTACGACGTAGTACTGTCATAATAGCAGTATGATCCAGCGCCAATAATAGCAGTGTCACTACCATCGCTGTCATACCCGCTAAAATAGCTCGAACTTCATTTAAGACTGCATATAACTCACCACGTGCATTGGGTTCAATCACTCCAAGCTCCGTAGAATATAACGACACATTCTTGTGCCCAACTTGGCTATACACAATAGGAGTCACAGCATCCACACTCACACTACTATTGGTCAAAATCTGAATTCGTTCACCAGGAATAACTTGCCCAGCAATAAATCTATCCAATAAATTGACAGAATGGTTAATTTCCTCATCTTTCAGATTTGGTACCGAAGCTGCCATATATTGTAGCTGAGTCGTCATCAATGGTACATTCAGCTGTCCAAGCTGAGCCAATCTATCATTGATCCCCGTAAGATTATTTCTCGCACCTGCTACATCAAAAGCCTGCAAGGTAGCAATTGTATTGTGACCATTGGCAACAATATTATCAATCGCTCTTTTTGCCTGTCGAGCATCAGCTGCCACATGATCCATTGCGCCTAAGCCAGATTTCAAGTTCGTTAAATTCCGCTGCGCACTCGACAAATTGTCAATCGTGCTACCAACATCACCATTTACAAGCTTAAAAACCTGTAGCGTATTGATTAGACCACCCATAGCTCGTGATGAAGTATCTACTTGATTTTGCAGTGAACTCGTATCTATATTGGCTAAGCCATTAGTGGCAGACTGTATCGTCGTTCCTGCTGCTTCTAGACTATTCAACGTCTGATCAATCGCCTTGATACTATTGCCGTAATTATCTAGCGCAGTCGTAGCCACCATACTCAAATTTTGCGCATCGCTAGCAAACCCAGGAACTTGACCGATTGTTTTTGCTGTCTCAGTCAGAGCACTACTTAGTTCGCCTCGTGGATTGCGATACGTGGCCGTACCAATATAAGGACCCACTACATTATTACTTACCTTATAGCCTTGGCTATTTGTTAGCGCAGTCGCATCTCCCTGCGTAATCACACCCTCGGCTGCGCCATCAGAACGCAGTCCTGTAATTTGCACCAATACATTGCTTTTGTTGACATCCGCACCATCTACAAGCGGCGTAGTACTAGCAAAAGCAAGCACATCACCTTTGATTAGCTTTTCATTATCATTTGGTACTACGACAACCTGAGTCGCATACGCTACTAAGAATCGTTTTAATTCCATCATCGTACTAACCATATACGTCATATCATCATTTTTACCATCTACTGATACATTTTGTGCATATTCGAGTTGCAATTGCGTCTGCATCGCACTGCCAATTGCCTCACCCATTCGGATTGGATTTTGTGGTTCACTACCAACAGGGAAACTAATTTCAATTACTTGATATCGTTGTAAGAGATTCTTAATTTGCTCATTCACCATTGTTGACTTATCAAGAGAAGTCAGTAGTACTCCTACCGACGAACCATCACGGAAAGCAAAACGCACTCCATCCATTTTGCCAATCTGCTCCATGATCATATTTTTAGCACCTTCTGGTACACCACGAATGGTGAGCCTTGGTTCTGTTAATACTCCAACCCCTGCACCACCAGGAATACCACCAAAGGTTTTTCCCAATTCTTCATACGTTTGTTTCGTTTTATATTGTTCCGGTACAGCAATAAAAAATGAAGTCTTGCCAGTAATGGTTGGTCCTTCTTTCATCCTCGCCCCCGGGAAAACTTCATCAATAATTTTTTGAATGTGTATCGCTGTATCTTCTTTCATCTCTTCTCTTGATTGAATGATGATATCATACTCGCCATAATCGCCAACTAAACTCGATAATGTCTTAGAAAAATAAGAATTCGCTCCCAAAGATATCAAACCAGCCAGAAGTGAACCAATCACAATACTGACCACTATGAGAACCACGATATCCCGATAAAAAGAATCTTTTGTTATACTTTTGATACTAACGTTTTTTATTGTTTTCACCATATTAGTCATATTGTATTCACCCCTTCCTACAAGGGTATATTATAGCACGTATATCACTTTTGGGTCTATACGTATATACTTATATTGTTATTTGTATATACTGGAAAGAAAAAACGATTACTCTGCTTTTATAGCAAAGTAATCGTTTTTAATATATCTTACTTGGAATCGGCTCACCACGATCCCTAAATAGGCGGAGAGTTTTTCCAGCGGTTATGTAGCCAAAACCATTCATGGGGATACTTGCGTATATGTTGCTCAATGATAGCCGTGAGCTCTTGTGTCGTCGTAAGAATATCGTCTTCACGACTGCTAGTCTTTTGCACCCAAACGGGTGGATGCGCAATGCTGGTATGAGTCCCATCCTGATTTTCCGTTACAAAGACTGGGACAATCGGTGCATCTTTCAGTCTAGCAAGTGCAGCAGCACCTTGTGGTGTAGAAGATAAACGTCCAAAAAATTCCACCATCACACCATCACGACTCGCATCTTGATCCATCAGTATACCAACAATACAACCTTCACCTAGCAGCTTGACCATATCGCGTACACCTGTTTTGTAGATCACTCGCATACCGGACATGGTACGGTATTCATTGATCAAACGATCCATATCGGCATTGGTCTGTTTTTGCGCTACGCTCACTAACGGAAAACCATGCATCGCTAAAGCGGCCCCTAGCAGTTCCCAGTTTCCACTATGAGAAGTTGCCAGTACAGCGCCTTTCCCATGGGATAATGCTTCTGTGAGATATTCATGACCTTCTAGGCGTACATACTTCGTTATATTCTCTTTGTTATATTTTGGCATGCATAATACATCCATTACCATTCTACCAAAACGAGTGGTACTTTTCCGGGCAATGCGAGTCGCCTCTACTCGGTTGACAGATAAGGCATTGGTAATATTATCAATGGCCATTTTTTTTCGTTTACGCGGTACGATCAACCAGAAAATAGCACCTATTACATTACCAATAAAACATCGTACACGATGCGGCAACATGCCAATGATACTACTGAGCATCTTTACAAATCGATACAACATAATACCTCCTTTCTACTTTTTATAAAAAAACGCTCCACGTCCCTTGTATCGAAAGGACGCAGAGAAAAACATTGCATTCATCTACTGAACGTAACGCCAACATAACCGTTATGATTGCGTATACCAGCATCTAATTTGAGACCGGAAATAATAGATAAGCGAGCGCCATAGTTCATTGTTTTGCCATCATATTCCGCAATTAAGGTAGTAGCTGGAAATGTATCATTGCCTGTGAGTATACTAATCGGATTCAGAGTTTTTTCAATGCCGGCAAATACGCCATGAAAATTTCCATTGCCTGTACCTGCATGTATTCTAAAACCAAACGGCAACGTCTTACTCGCTACCACATACGATGAACGTTTATCATTATTGGCGATATCTTCTACCCCTACCGATAAGCCAGGAGTCAGCACCGTTTCCGGTACTATACCGAATTTAGCATTCATATTTGTTTTATTTTGCAAATTATCATACCGAAATCCTGTCACACCGACTTCTACGTTTGGTACGATATTGGTATTAAACGTACCTACGCCTCCATCTTTTAGATGATAATAGCCTAATGAAAATTGACCGGAACGCAGTACATCTGCCGTCGGGATATTAATTAGACCAGTCGATCCATTCACAGAAGGCGCCGCTAGTACTGGGGCAGTTGTTAGCAATAGCGCAGAGGCTAATGCTACTATTAATTTTTTCAATGCTATTTCTCCTTCTCAATGTTGGCTAATCTTTTTTCTAAGTCACGGATTTTTTTAATTAGTTCTGATACTTTATGTGTACTTGCTTCCGTACGTAACCATTCTTTGTGCGGTCTAGCTGGAAATCCACCATAAAAAGAACCTGCTGGTACACTGCTAATTGCGGCTGCTCTCGCAGCAAATACGCAATTATCACCAATTTCTATATGTCCTGCACAACCTGTTTGTCCTGCAAATGTAACATTATTACCGATTTTGGTACTACCAGCAATCCCTGTCTGTGCGACAAAGAAGCAGTTTTCACCAACGACAACATTATGTGCTAGATGAACCAGATTATCAATCTTGGTACCACGTTTCACAATGGTACTACCAGTAGTTGCTCGATCGATGGTAGTGTTCGCACCGATTTCTACATCATCTTCAATCACTACATTGCCGACTTGCGGAACTTTCTGGTGGCGACCACCTACTGTGATAAAGCCAAAGCCATCACTACCAACCACGGCTCCACTATGAGCAACTACTCGACTGCCAAGATGGCACCCTTGACCAATTGTTACATTCGAATACAATACGTTCTCACTACCAACCACTGCGTTTGTACCAATATAAGTATGTGGATATATAATTGCATGATCACCAATTATAGCATTGTCACCAATCACTACATAGGGCATGATCGATACATTTTCACCTAGTGTAACATTGTTGCCAATGACTGCCTTTTCATGAACACCAGCTTCGACTACGATTTTCGGCGTAAATATTTCTAATAAGCGAACAAATGCCATTCGCGGATTTGCTACACAAATTGCCGGTTTGGCAAATTCAGTAATCGTATCAGGGATAATAACAGCAGCGGCGCTTGACAGCGCCGCTTTATCAAGATGGGGAGCTACCGCAAAGGCAATATCAAAAGCAGTAGCATCTTCAATGTTCGTCACACCCGTTATCTCAATTTCACCATCACCGAGCAATATTCCATTGACTAACTGAGCAATTTCCTGCAATGTTTTTTTCAAAATGAAAACCGCCTTCTAGATCTTATTCTAATTTTTTAATGACTTCATCCGTAATATCGGTACCGCCTTGCGCTACACCATTTTTGTATAACACTACGCTTAATTTTTTATCTTTTGATATTTGTTCCAGTGTTTGTTTAATACTTGCATCGACTTGGCCTTCCATGTCTTGCTTAATTTTCATGAATTCGCCATATACAACTTCTTGACGTTTTTGAAAATCTTCAGGACTTAATGTCGCTTTTTCTTTGTCTAATTGGTCACTCATTTCTTTACCTTTAACATTTAACTGTTCTTGGAATCCTTTCACTTTTGCACTTTCTGTCATCACTTTGTTGACATCAACTATACCTACTGTAGTACCTGAACTACAACCACCTAATAGAGCTGTTGCCAATACTACCATCAGTAGTAACGCTAATTTTTTTATACTGTTCATGATAAATCCTCCAATATTTTTTTGAAATAACCAGTACTATTATTTACCGATTTACTATTTATTACACTCAGCAATCACCTTCGTTGTGATATCAACAGCACTGACATTGACAGCAACATTTGTCAATACTGCTTCAATCCCATCTTCGGTCGCTACCTTGCCTGTTTTCTCACTAATATTTTGCAAAATAAATCCTTGTAATGCTTCTAGCTCTTGTTGCTTCATCACTAACTGTTTTTGTATTTCGTCAGCTTGTGAGCTCACTGTAGCACTAGGAGTCGATTGCTCATTGTTTCTAGCGATGATTTCAGTTTGTTTCGCTTCTATCTGTTTGGACATTTCCTCATTCATTTGTCTTGCATATGCTTGTAATTCTTGTTCTAATGCCGCTTTTTCGGGAGCCATCAGCTCATCCATACGGGTTGTTAATTGCTTTTGTTTTTCCTCTAATGCTGCAGAACGTTTCGCGTGAATTTTGTCGACTTCCGCTTCTAGAGAGGTCTTTTCTTCTGGCTTTAAGTCTACTTTTTTGAGTTTAATCTCTAGATCAACTAGCTGAGGTTGATAGTCTTTGTCAATTTGCTCATTATAAGCATTCATTTCATCGGATAATGTCTGACTAAATGTATTGGCCTTTCCTTTAATAGCAACATTTAATTCGTCTTGTTTTGCTTCGATCTTTGTATTAAATTCTTGCTCAAAAGATTTATTTAATTGATCCATTTCACTTTCTGAGATCTTTGGTGTCAAATTTGCTATTTGAACTTTTTCATCGGCTAGTTGCTGTGCTTGGAGCTGCGCTTCTAGAGTATCTGCTTGTTTCGCAAGTGTCATCAGTTGACTATATTTAGGATGCGCTTGCATTGCTTTATTCATATCGATAACAGCGATCTGATTTGCCGGCGTTTTTGTATTTTGCGCCTGCTTGTTGCCACAGCCAGTTATCAATGTTCCCAGTACTAGTATCACCAAAAGAAACTTAATCTTAGACACCAAATCACCCACTTTCTAATAAAGAGCCGAGCGGGTCCTACCAGCTCGGCCACAATTATGTTATTTACCAGTTATTTTTTTGCCTACTTCTTCGGTAATATCTTGACCACCGTATATAACACTGCCTTTATCCATAACAACACTCAAGCCTTTCGCATCCGCTACTGTCTTGATTGCAGCATCTACTTTTTCAAGCAATGGATTAATCAATTCTTGCTGTTTCAAGCTCAATCTCTGTTGTACTTGCGTATAGTAGTCTTGCTTTTCTTTATCATTCATCGTCGCAGATTTTGTTTCAAAATCAGTTCTTGCTTGCTCAACTTCAGCTTGCATTGTTTCTTGCGCTTTTGCCATATCAGGATGTTGTGAAACTAAAATTTGTTTATTAACAACCCCAACATTCGATGAGTTACTAGAAGCTGCCGATACCGTCTTACCACTTTGTGATAAAGCCAATCCAACTACACCTAGCATGAAAAAAGTTGCCACAGCTAGTGACACAATTTTTACTTGTTTTTTCCCTAAATTAAGCACGAATAAACCCCTTCTCTCTGCCTATTGGCATCAAATTTACCTTTTTATTATAACAGGGTACCTACACATATTCAAGATGTTGCCGTTACCGAAAAATTTACAATGCATTTATAAGTTACCAATCAATCGAAGCCACTTATCTTCTTGGGTAAATATATATTCTGCGCTCAAAAAGTCATGCATTTTATAACGAACAGCGAACAATCCTTTACCAGCAGCAGAAGTACGTTCAAAGCGCAAACTGACATTTCGGTTCACATCTTGCTGCAACCATACAATCTCGCGTTTATCGGAAATATCATATTTGAATCCAGCGGTTGTACTTGTGCCAATCTTGTGCCCCCAGCCAGGTGTAAACTCCCAAACAACGCGATTGGGAATGAAGTGCAATTCCATAAATACTTCATCTCGCTTACTGACAAATTTCCCTGCATGAAATTGAAATGAAGTATTATCTTGCCTAGTTCCCATGTCCATATATCCTTCTATGAATAGCTTATACTTGGTTGTTTCCACATCAAGGGCAATTTCCGTATCTGTTGCAGCATAAATCATCGGAGTCACCTTTAGAGCGTAACGGTTGGCAATTGGTTCTTGAGCTGTTGCTGTATTCAGACAATCCGTAAAGTAATCTTGGTGCCTTTGTATAAACGCTACTGGTAAACCCATTAGACTTTTACTAGTCTGATCCACCACTGGGCGAGCCATAGCCAATACTAAATTAGGGATGGTCTTTGACCTAAGGGATACATGTACATCCTGCACGGTAGGTCCAATTGGCGTTAATGATAGTTTTACAACTGTGTGTCCCCCTGGAATGATCTCAAAGTTAACACGAAACTCAGGTAGCTGATCCGCTAGTATTTCACGTATCAGAATTTTGGACACGCCACCCGCCCAGTCCACGGCATCAATTGGAAGCCCAATAAAAACCTCATTCACTTGCGCTTCGATATTCCCTATATCTTTTTTGATTAGATTGATGATTTCAGGAGACAGTGTACCAAAATCAGTTTCAAGCGTCACGTCATGGACCACTTCACCCCATGGCGCTATCGCGACTTGAATCACCGTATTAGAATCTGGCACTACACTAACGGACTGTACCGAATAACCTACCAAAACTCTATCAAATATTTCTTTTATCAATTTTTCATAAGAAGCTTTACTCGCCGCAATATCATGGATGTTACGACCAACTAACATTTGCTCGCCCACTGTCGCTACGCTAGTTTCCATACGTTTGCCAATTCGACTTGGCGGTACTGGGCTCGCCGCAATGCTAACCGTTACTTTCTCCACTACTTCATCGGAAGCTTTCGCTACACCAGGTAACAGTATCAAACAAATCAAAGAAACGCTACAAAAAAAGCGAATGTATTTAGCCCAAATAGCAATGCGCCTCCTGTAAAAAATTAATGGTGCGTGATGTTGGTATGATATAAGGCAGAGTCAGGTCATAGACCTGACTCTGCTCTGATACCTATTAGAATTGTCCACCAAAACTAAAATGGGTTTTAGCACCTTGACTACCTTTTGCATAATCAAGACGAATTGGACCGATAGGAGTCGAAACACGAACCCCTACACCAACACTAGACATTAAGTCATTCAATTTGTATCCTTCGCCATCCCAAGCCTTACCAATATCAGCAAAGACTACCCCTTCTACTTTTTTCGCCACTGGAAAGCGGTATTCAGCAGAAGCAGCTAGCATTTTGTCACCTTTAAACTGGTCATCACGGTAACCACGTAGAGTATCAGCGCCACCTACAGCATATTGTCCACTCTCAGGCATATTGCCAGTTGCATAGCCCATCGTTCCGCGTAATGCTACGACTTGTGCATGACCGACTTTCAGATAGTTACGAGTCTCAACAGTGTATTTGTTGAAATTAAAATCACCGCCAAGAGATTTACCCGCAAATTCTGTTGTCAAAGAAACACGATTTCCTTCTGTAGGACTAAATACATTATCTCGAGAATCAAATATTCGCGTTAGACTTATGCTACGAGTCAAGCCGAAATTATCTTCCAGATAACCCGATCCAGCACTATAACTTGGATCATAGCCCGTACTACCAGGTGTTGCTGAATAATCAACAGGTCCTGATACATATTTTATAAATGTGTCTTTACGTTGCTTGAAGCTAATATAGTTCTGTACATATTCGCCTTGCGGACGACCAAGAGTCACATCAAAACCTTTACGATTTTTATCATATGTGGAGCGAGTGCCACCATCCGTATAATAATCGGTATACTCATTGGTCATGTTGTAAATACTAAAACCAAAGGATGTTTGTTTGGCATCAAGCCACGGACGATTATAGCTTATCTCATAATTCTTGCTACTTGCTTTTCCGCCAAATTCCCAGTGGAATTTCAGCTTATCACCAGTTCCGCGGAAATTGTCGTCACCGACTTCAATGATACCAATCATTCCATCCGATTTGCTGTAACCGCCACCAATGGAAAATCTACCTGTTTTTTGTTCGACAACATTGGTTTCAAATACAACCGCATTGGGTTCCTTCCCAGGATTCAGCTTCATATTTACATCTTCAAAATACCCAAGGTTGTAGATTTTTTGCATACTGCGTTTGGCTTCTTTTGCATTAAAAGGCTGATTTACTTTCATTTTCATTTCACGAGTAATTACATAGTCTTTTGTTTTTTCATTGCCTTTTACTGTGATGCCCTCTAGCGTACCTTCATTGAAGGTAAGAGTCAGTGTGCCACCCGGGCTCATCGAAACATCGCTTACCTTGGCCAAGATATAACCTTCTCCATGATAATATTGTTCCATGGCCTGTACATTTTTATTTAGTTCCTTTGAGTTTAAAATATTTCCCTTAGCAACTGTCAACATGCTGTTTAGCTTGTCAGCCGTTACCTTGGTATTTCCTTTCATGACAACCTCCCGTAATACGGGATTTTCCATTACGTTATAAACTACCTGAATACCTTCAGGAACCTCATTAAAATTGGATACTACGTCAAAGAAATAGCCTAATTCGTAAATGGATTGCATATCAGCCTTAATTTTTTCTGCTGTCACTACGTCACCAGGTTTTACCTTCACTACATCCATGATCGTCTTTTCTGTCACGGCAGTGTTGCCAAGCACAGCAACCGATGTCACTACTTTACCAGTAGGATCCGCTGCATAAGCAGGCACTAATGTAGCAAGGACAATACTGAGACTAAAAATAGCAACTAGCAGTATCTGTCCATATAATTTTTGCGTTTTCATGCATTACCTCCTTTTTGTCTACTGGCCGCGTAATGATTTTCCGGCGGCCCGCACTAATTTTTCCATTTCTTCAGAAGATACGACCACGGTTTGCTCACTCTGACGAGGTTGTTCCCGTTCTACTTGACGCGGTTTTTCCGACACTTTTTCTACCGTTCTTTCCGTAGCAACAACTTGATTCACTTGCTTTTCTGGCAAGTTTTTTTCATTTGGTGTAGCATTTGCCACTGGCGTATCCGGAATCATTGCCTTAGCCACAGCCTCAACTGGCAGGCTCACTTGGCTCGCCACTTGACTAGGTAGTGGAACCGGCACCGCTATAGCAGGTTTATTAGTCCACCAATAAACCCCTCCTACTACAATCACCATACTCATCGCAATCGTCAAGGCTATTCCATGACGAAATATGACGTATTTATAACGCCACTGCCGAGATCGATTGACTTCTTTTACATGTTGAAGTTCCGCTTGGGCCAGCATCAGATCAAGTTCAGCACGTACATCATGTTCCTTGTCAAAAGCTTCTTCAGCTTTTGTCAGCCATTCTTTTGCCGAACGCAAATGCTGATACACATGTTGTTTTAATCGAGCCATATGCATCACCTCTATTATAAACATACTCTATAGTCCAAAAAAAGAGATACTTTGTGGCATTTGATAAGATGGCAAAAACGGCTAATTTCAGCGATTATCTGTATCTTATATAAAAATACATATTATATACGCCTTTTTTCTCATTATTACAAGAAACTTTATTATACAATCACCAGTTCTGCATAAATTTGGACAACATACCACGAACGCGTTTGATTCCTTGCTTTTGCAGGCGGTAAATATGAGAAATGCTCACATCCAAGCTTTCAGCCAATTGCTTGGGTTCACGATCTTCTAGAAACACGCCGCTTAGGACAGCTTGTTCATTCGCTGGCAAACGTCCCATGGCCTTTTCTACTTGCTCTACAAGATAATTACGTTCTGCTTGTTTTGCAACCTCGGCTCTAGCGTCTACCAAGAGGTCACCTACCGTACTACTTTGGTCATCGGAGAGTGGGCTATCGATCGAGCACAAAGCAAGTTTACCCTCTCGCTGCATATAGTTGAGCATACGTCCACGAATGCGATGCATTGCATACAAACTAAAAGCTACCCCCCGCTGATGATCATACGTCCCTACTGCTTCAATCAAGCCAACGGTACCTTCTTGAATCACATCCATCACAATACCTTCATTAAGATGCCAATTCGTAGCCGCTTTAAATACCAATGGCTGATAATTTTCAATAATTTTCGTACGACAAGCAGAATCATTCTGTTCTTTATAGCCAATCCATAATTCTTGTTCTTCCTCGCGAGATAGCAATTGTATTTTTTGCAGTTCCCGCAAATATTGATTCAGATCCATAGCACTCACCCCCTTTCTAAATCGTCTTCATAACACTTTTCTTCATGGCAATCGTCGTGGAAGCCCTATACCCCAGACACGGCAGACTACCAATATAGCTGCAATTTTCTTAGTGATTCTTTATATCATTTAAAATCTAAACCGAGTCTCCACCCCAAGCCACCAACGACTTTGTTGATCAATCGATGCATTGACATTGGTACGTCTCGTTAATGCATAGCGCAAAGTCAAGTCACTATTGGCCTGATTAACCCCCATCGTATAACTAAGCAGTAGCTTGTCCGTCAAATATTTACTCATTTCTATATTGTATGATTCTTGCGATGCAGCAGCAGATTGTATGCGAGCCGTATAACTTTTCTTCATAACATTCGAAGTGCTATCTTGCACTAGCCGAAACTCGTCTAAACCCAAAGCTCCGCGAAAAGCATTTTCCACTTCACTGACCACTTGTATTTGTAGACCGGCGCCAATTACGCTCACGACTTCATCACGACCTACACCACCGCTATTGCCGCTATGTTGTTTGTCAGTATAGCGACTTCGTAGCGTCAGCAGAGATAGAATCTCTTGTTGGCGCATAACCGGATCAGATGTCAAATTAAATTGCAAAGCACTCATCGGACCATTGATATTTAAGTTGACAATAACCTGCTGGAGAGTTGCTTGTGCACTAAGCTTGACAATTGGCTCAAGTGACGCAAATTTTCTAAACTGGAGGCTCCCCTCAAGGATGCTAAACCGTGTTCTAAGATAATTCACTGAACCCCGCACTGCGCGAAGATGACCTGAAAAATCAGGTTTATTCATGGTACCGGCAAAATTCATTTTCCCTTCCGCTGCAATATCATAAAGATAAGGATTATAAAAACGCACTTTCTTGCCCACTACCATTTGCACATCAAAGGCAATATTCATATCCATCATTTGCGCCTCGGGAATGATCGGAATATTAATTGTATCCTTCTCAAATAATAATTTGCCTGATAGTTTGGGCTGTTTGTCCTTATTATTGAAATTCAAGTTCCCATCAATAGGTCCTGTGAAATATTTGCTACTAATCTCTGGTTTATTCAATACTAATGATAGATCATAGTCTGGCGCCGACATGCCATGAAGCTTCGCAGTACCAGTAAGGCTATACATTCCCTTGCCCATATGACCATCAAACTTCTTTATATTGATTGTATCACCTTCGAAGCTAATATCAAGGTCCATTTTCTGGATCGGTTCATTCAGTACTTTGAACTTCATGGTACCATTATTAACAATAATATTACCTGCCATACTAGGATTATCCAAAGTACCTGTCACATTAATTTCACCTTGCGTCTTACCTTCGGCCCACGCTACTTGTTTGGTAAGTAGCGGTAAAATGCTGAGATTGGCTTCATCCAACCGCACTTTCAAATCCATTTGTTCTGTACGGTTTGCCGTTGCCCGTCCTGCAGAACTAAAGGCTGCGACTGGAATCGTACCATATGCACTGGCTTGATATGGCCCTTTTTTCATCAATGCCTGATTGATACGAACTTCTTTGTTATCTAGTATTAGCAAACCAAATAGGGAATCAAAGGTTGTACTGCCTATACCGCCATTGGCAATTTCAAGTGACACAGCCGTATGCGGATTACTCGCTACCCCTGAAATCTGAGCAGTAAAGCCTATCTTTCCTGTTGGTTCGATATCGGTAGTAAAAAATGCCGCTACTAAACCAGCATCAATATCTCGCCCCCCCACTTCTAAATCAATGGAGCCATCCAAATCTGCTGTTCCTCGCGCAACCAATACACCATTACCTTGCATAGCCGACAAATCATTAATGGTAACAACATTATTCTCTAAAGAGGCATCAATATTGACGCTATCTAATGCTTGCTTTTTGATACTACCTGTTTTTATATTACCTGTCAACCAAATATTAGGTTTTTTGGCCTTTCCGTTGACCTTTATGTGACCATTAAGCAGTCCCCGAATTCCTTTATCCGGTACTTCTGCCATGGCTAATATGTAGCTTATTTCGGCATTTTCCATATCAAGATTCCCATATACTTCATTGGTATTTAACGTAAATCCGCCAACAAAATTAAATTTTCCAGTGCCTTGCATAAAAGAAAGGTTCTGTATCTCAATATCCGTACCATTATAAGCAACGCTACTTGTTATACTGCTAAATTCTTGATTATTAATTCGTAGTTTATCAGCTAACACTCGTCCTTGGAAGAGCGGATTATTGAGATTTCCTGTCAACTTGCCATCCAAATAAGCACGCCCAGCAGCAGTATATGACTGGTTGGCGGCAAGGCGTTCTAGATCAATATCTTGCGCCGCTATATCAAAATTTAATTCATTATCCACCGTTATACTGCCCGATAAGCGTATCTGTGTATTCAGCGAATAAATACTGCATTGAGCAATTGTAGTAACGCCTTGTTCTCGTTTATAAAAAGCCTCGCCCTTGGCAACTAACTGACCGCGAAAACTACCATCTGTCAATAATAAATGTCCCTCTACATCTGGATTCGTCAATGTTCCAGTCAATACAATTCTATTATTTACATTCCCTGTCAACTTTTCACCTGGCGATAACAGTTTGACCAAATTCTCAGCTCTCGCCTGCTCTGAAAGTACTGTGAGATTGATTGGTTGTTGTTCATCTAGACCTATCGTTCCATGCACATGATGCTGCGTTACGCCGTCTTGAAGATTGACATCCTCTAATACTATTTGTTGACGATTGGCATGAACCACCCCTTTTACCTCTGCAAATGGTTGATAAAAAACCCGCCCGCCGCTCGCGCTAAAGCTTGCCACCACTTCTGGTTCTAATAAAGTCCCCGTAATCTGACCCGCGAAATTCCCCTGACCACTGTGCATGCCCGTCCCCTGTTTATCA
Source organism: uncultured bacterium (assembly GCA_964292325.1). Taxonomy (GTDB): domain Bacteria; phylum Bacillota; class Negativicutes; order DSM-13327; family DSM-13327; genus CTSoil-075. Next base: position 15,675 of record CAXYVG010000050.1, read on the forward strand.
AGCTGCGCAAGGGCTAACCCATGACCATATGCCGTCAGGTTGAGGGTCTGATGATCCACTACACCACTAGCAGATACCATTCCCTGCGCAATGCCAAGATTGATATAATCAACCGCAATGATATCACCATGACGATAAAAGCCCGCCGCTAGTGAATCAAAAGCCACACCTGTTATTTCCCCCTGACCAATTGCTACTGTCCCCGTAAGATCGGCATTGCTTACATCACCTACGCCTTTTGCCGTGATATCCGCATCACCACGACCTTGCCATCCGGGGAGAAAATTTTCCAACATGGCTAAATCAATCTGCTGCGCCGTAGCATGTAGCTGATACATCCCGGTTGCTAGTTCGATTATGCCTGCAGCATTTACATGACCACCGAATATATCACCACTGCCACTATGAATCATGAGTTTTTGATTGGCCATCTGTACATTGGCCTGCACATTATAAGTCTGGTAGCCCGCAACCTCAGCTGCTGCCCAGCTGACATCACCACTCACAATCGGATTCTTGATACTGCCTGTAACGTCAGCCTTAAATGCTAATTTCCCATTAAACGGAAAATCACTTGTTACCACATTCGGATTAAATTCAGCTGACTTCATCACCAAATTTACGATGGGTTCACTTGTGTCAATGCGAATGTTACCTCGTACATCAAGCGGTTGCTCCAATAGTTTCCCATTGGCATATATGTATACTTTTTTATTAGTAAAAGCAATATTTCCTTGCACCTCAGATACGGACATGCCATCGATGTTCAGTTCTACCTTATCTAGACTAGCTTCACCAGCCCACTCTATATTTTCCTGTTCTTTTGCTAGCGTAACCGTAATATCTTTCACGTTACCTCCGCGTAATCCTAGTGACTCTGCCGGCAAAAGATTTTGATAATCAGCAATCGGCAGCTGATTTGCCAAAATCGTTATGGTACTACGTCCTTTACTATTGACAATCCCTTTTGCATAAATTGTACCTTCATTATGAATTCCTTGCAGTGCAAGCTGCATGGACGGATTATTCGCACAATCTACATTCCCATTGATATCTTCCATGCTCCATACTTCACCCAAGGCATTCACTATGGCCGTACCATGGTGTAATGTTACGTTACCTCGAAAAGAAGAAAATTCCTTATCATCATCAGCTTTTATGATATCTTGTACATTCCAATACCCACTACTGGTTTGCAGCAGCCACAAAGTAGGATTTTGTACTGCTACATCGGAAATCGCAGCAACCACAGCCTGCCCACGTAAAATGCTGAGTGGACTATAGGTAAGTGTTACTTTCTCACTAGCAGCCAGTGCGCGTGACTGTTTATCATAAATTGTAATATCATGTATCGTAATCGTATTATAAGAAGTAATCTCAATTTTCCCTATATCTACCGCACTTCCAAGGGCATTACTAATCGTTGTCTTTATGATACCCTGTGCATTCATCATCACTTCCTGGCTCTTACTGCTCCACCAAAAGGAAATGGCAGCCACCATGATAGCCAGTAATAACAATGCTATTATTTTTCGTTTCATGCCAATCCCCTCCAGTATACTATAAAAGTCAGTATGATATGATTGCGCCTATAGAAAAAGCCGGGGATTTCCCCAGCTTTCTCCTTTTGTCAAGTGTTTATTTCCCAGCAACAGCAATCCCCATTGCTTTTTCCAAATTTGCTTTACCCGTATTATAATCATATAAAGCTTGAATATAATTCATCTTCGCTGTTGTTAATGCTACTTGTGCATCAATTACATCGGTATTCGTACCCACACCAGCACTATAACGTACTTGAGCAATTTTCAAGTTTTCTTGACCTTGCTCCACTGTTACTAGCGAAGTATCAATCCGTTTTTCTGCTTCTGTCATCGTTAGATATGCAGTACGTACTGCTAATTCAATCGTATCTTTGGTCTGCTTTGCTGTTTCGATGGCTGTCTGCACCGCTGAATCAGCTCTTTTGATTTTCGCGTTGTTCACACCTGCATCAAAAGGAGTCCACGTAGCCGTTAAACCAATCGACCAAGTATTATTATCCGTTCCCGGGAAGTTTGTATCACTCCAACCAGTACTTGCTGCAGCAGCCACTGTCGGCAATTTTGCTCCTTGCGCACTTTTCACAGTTTGTTTTGCTATATCAATATTATATTTAGCCTGAATAGCATCCGGACGATGCTCCAGGGCATACTTTATACTATCGGCAAAAGACATTGTATATTTTTCATGTTTTAAGTTATCTTTCAATATCACATCGCTTGATAGCGGCAAACCCACTACATTATTAAAACTAGCTACTGCTACATCATACGCATTGCGTGCTTTCGTTAAAACCTGCTGATCATTAGCTAATGCTACTTGCGAAGCCAATACATCGGTTTTCGCTACCGTACCTACCGCATATTGCGCTTGAACATTTGCCAAATGCGCTGTCATTTGATCCACTGTTTCTTGGTCTACTCTGACGGCATTTTGCGTCTGTAAAACGGTAAAATATGTAGTTGTCGCATTCAATTTGATCCGTTGTTTGCTTTCCTCAACACTCAAATCTGATACTTTTAAACTAAGCTTAGCGGATTCAATTGCACTTTCGGTTTGTCCGCCTGTATATAAATTCATACCTACGGTTATATTATTAGTAAAATTATTAGTAGCAAAACTGTCAATACTTTTAGCACGTTTATCAGAATGAGTTAATGTTACCGATGCTCCCTTAGCACCTTTGGCAACATCAATCGCCTGCTCTGCGCTATCTCTCGCCATATTTGCCAGCTTAATTGCTGAATTATTCTTTAAAGCCATCGCAATGCTCTCTTCGAGAGTCATCTCTACCGGAGCAGCAAATCCTACTACTGTATGTAACATTAGGAAGCCTCCGGTTAGCGCTGTTACTAAACGTTTCTTCCAATGAGTTTGTCTGATCATTTCTAAATCCCCCTCAGTTTTTACGCCCATTTGACTATGCAGTCAGGATATTTCTATTATATGGTGAAAGACAATATGTGTCAATAAGAAATGCGACATTAAAAGTTTTGCCCCACTCCAAGGTATGTCCTTTTTTCAGCCGCTTTATTTATACTATCCGTCTCTCCAATTAGAAACGTATTCGGATTCAATTGATACTGCGTACGTAACTTTACTCTTACATCATTCGGATCATACACATCGACTGATAGTTTTAGTTGTTTACCTAGCTTTGTATCAACACCCATGCCGACTTTGCTTTCGACGATACCAGCGCGCGTCGCAAACTCCTCATCCCCCTTGCCAATCTGCAAGTTTCCTTTACTGCTGTCACCAATTCCTGTCACACCAATGATGGCAAAATCCTTCGGCGAAGTATTGATTCTCATACCCACATTGGTATGATATTTCCCGCTCGTACGGTCGTACAGTTCTTCCACTCCAGTCTTCACGCTGATAGAGTCCACTTTCGACAACATTTTATTTGCCTTTTCACTAACCGAGCGGGCATTTCTAAGTGTTTCTTTAATATTCTTGGCTGTTTCTGGATCGGTTACAACACCGTCAAGAGCGGCAGCCATTTTTTCGATACGGGCACTGGTACTTTTAATGTTTTGAATGGTTTCACGCAAATCTCGAACCGTCTGTCCGTCATTATCAATGCCAATCATCATCGCATCGACTCGCCCTGCTACATCCCGTAGTGTAATTGCCATCTCACTAAGATTGCTCATCATCGTATTGACATTGCCTTCATTATTTTCAGCCATCCGTGCTAATGCAGCGCTCATTGCGTCCAAATTGGCAGTAATGTTTTTCGCATTTAGTAGCGCTTCTTTGATGGCTGCCTTGACTTTGTCATCGCCTATAATTTCATTGATCGATTTGACTAACTGATGAATCTCGCCAAGCACCTTATCTGAAGAAGCGACCAATTGATCAAATCCCTGGATATCCTCGCCACGAACGATAGCATTTGGCGGTAAAAAACCGGTTTGATGATACGGCGGAGAGATATTAATATATTTTTCCCCTACCAATCCCTCTGAACCAATCGTAAACTTAGACCCCTCTGGAATCTTCACCCCGGGATTGATCATAGCTATTACTTTGACGCCCTCAGGTAAGACTGTAATTTCTTTTACCTGACCAATATCCACCCCTGCATAGCGCAGGATATTCCCTTGCTTTAAGCCATTTACTTGCGGAAATATGATTTGCATTGGATACCCTTTATCACCAAAGCTAAAACTACCTAAATTTATAATGATATATGCTAACATCAATAATGCGACAATACTGACTGAGCCTACTTTGGCTTCTGTACTGATCATAATAACTCCGACCTCCTTCGTGCATAAGCGCCAGGTGATTTTAAACCATGAATAAACTGCTGAACTAACGGATTTTCCGATTGCTTGATTTGCTCTACACTGCCCATTTCAATAATGCGTCCGTCATGAATCATTGCGATGCGATCGGCAATCGCAAAAGCACTCGACATATGGTGAGTGACGACGACGGATGTAACGCCTAGCATACGTTTCGTATTGATCGTTAAACGGTCAATCGTTCCTGACATAATCGGATCAAGACCTGCAGTCGGCTCATCATATAAGATAATCTCAGGTTTCATCGCAATAGCTCTCGCTAAACTGACTCTTTTTTTCATGCCACCGGATAGTTCATTGGGCATCACGTCTTCTTTTCCTGTCAGTCCTACCATTCGCAAATTGCGTGATACAATTTTTTCAATTTCTTTTTCTGGTAAATCTGTATGTTCACGTAGTCCAAAGGCGACATTCTCCCCGACTGTCATCGAGTCGAATAATGCTGAATACTGAAATACCATCCCCATACCAATCCGAATTTTATTTAATTCATCTTCGCTAAGCGAAGATATTTCTTGCCCTTTAACCCAAATTTCACCGCTTGTTGGTTGTAACAAACCAATAATCAGACGCAATATGGTGCTTTTACCCGAACCACTAGGTCCAATAATTACCATGGTTTCGCCTTTTGTGATTTCGAGATTGATATCTTGCAGTATTTGTTTACCACGAAAACTCATATTAATATTTTGTAGCTTGATCATTGCCTCACCATCCTCGCTGGACTCAGTTTACGAAGTCTTTCGCTATTTTTACGGAATCAGAAAGTATAATATTTCTTGATTCCAAGTAAGAACGACTAAGGCTTCGACCATCGTCTGAAGACTTGGTCGAAACCAAGTCTTTTTTTATCGATATAGTATCATCGATAAAAAATAATTGCTAATAAAGATTATGATAATCGAACTCACTACTGAAGCAGTTGTCGCACGTCCTACCCCTTCCGCTCCTTGCTGTGCATGTAGTCCTTTATAGCAACCAATGATGGCAATGGTGCCACCAAAAAATACCGATTTGATTAATCCACCAATTACATCATAACTATCGGCAAATATTTTAATCGAATTGAGGTATGTGAAAGAGCTGATCCCTGCATATAAGGTTGCTACCAAATATCCACCTATCGTACCAATCACATCGGCAAAGATGACAAGGATCGGTAGCATTATCAGGCAGGCTAATAACCTTGGCACAACCAAATAGCCAATGGGATTGACTGCCATCACTCGAAGGGCATCAATTTGCTCCGTTACTTTCATAGAACCAATTTCGGCCGCAATCGCTGCCCCTACACGACCGGCGACCACCACACCCGTCAACACTGGCGATAATTCACGCGCCATGGAAATCGCCACAATTCCACCAATGGAGGACTGAGCGCCATATTTCATAAATTCATGGGCAGTTTGTAATGTAATAACCATCCCCGTAAATAAAATCGTTAGTAACACAATAGGCAGGGAATCCACTCCCAGATGGACCATTTGTTGCAATACATGTCGCATTTTAGGCCTTTGACGCAAATAATATAATACTTGGGCAAGAAGTATGACAATACGCCCGATGTTTTCGGCACTGTGCATGACTTGTCGTCCGATTTTCTCCAATATATGTATAATCATAATTCATCCCTCACATTAGAAACAATATTGCAGTATTTATGATGTTTTTATCATATTATGCAATATTCCATATAAAAATTAAATTCCCTGCGTTTATCCCCCATATAATCACAAAAAAGACTTGGCCTTCGCCAAGTCTTGGTTATGAATTTATTTTACTTTCGGTTTTTCTACAGTAATCATCACTTGTGCATCTCCACTAATAATATAATCAGTGGCAAGGCTACTTTTACTTTTACCTTTGCCTTTCTTTCTCTTATCCGGCTCAGTAGTATCTTTACTATCTTTACTGTCTTTTTTATTCGTACGATCTGCAATGCTCAGTACTTTTGTATCTTGTTTGTTGATTTCAGTATTCAGTGCTATTTTTTTGCCTTGACTCACATCGCCGGTATTCATATCAATATCACTATTAAGATCCAAAAGTTCTACAACAATATCATTGTTATGATCCCGTGCAACGAATTCTTTAATGATATCATCAAATTTTTTGTTTTTGTCTTTCAGTTTACTCAATAAGAATACCTCTTCGCCTCCCCCTTGCTGTTTCGTCAATAACTGGATGACCGGCACTATACCGCCACCTCGCACTTCTAAGGTTAATGACCCTTCCGGTTGTTCACTCGGAATGGTAAAAGACACAGTGCGTGTAATGACTTCACCACGAAACGGTTTGAGTTTGACGTTAAGCTCTATCTTTTCGCCTGGACGCGCCGTAAGATTTTTGCTTTGCGCCTCAATAATATTAGCAGTTTTTCGTTGATTCTCTACCGAAACATTGACCTTAATATCCATAATATCTACCGGATGGTATGGATTGTTTGCCAGCATAGAGATGGCATCAAAAAATTCGCTAATCGCCGCCTCACCAATACTGGCTGGAGTATAAAACATATTCTCTCTTTTAAAGGTTTCGCCCGGCATATTCCGAGCAGTAATTTCAAAGCTAACTTTAGCCGTTCCGGGTCCTATTCGATCCATCGCTTTGTCAATTACATTAAATACAGTAGTTGCCGCTAAAACAGGAGCTAATTGCTCATCTTGTACCACTTGGACTGCCGCATCCTGCGTTTTTCCTGTACTATGATCCGTCGCGATAATGCGCATAGGGATCACGGATGGGTACTTGTCGAGTTGCCCTGCTACTCCCACACTACGATCTTGATTAATTAAACCGACTGCTTCCCCTGTAGTCCCTACTTTAAATGAGTTTTCGAGACCACTGATCGTGGTATAAATATAAGCATTGGTCATAAAATAACCACTATTGCCTTTTCTCAGAAACGGATGACCAAAAGCCAATACCTTTTTATCATCAATTGCCGTAACCGTTCCTAGCGCTCCTACACTCACATCCCCGCGAACAACCTGCACACCAATTGCACTACCAGGTTCAAGAGATCCGATTGCTACGCCTTCTGGAATATCGCCGACTTCATAAGGCACTAGATTCAGAGGTTTTAGTTTGTCTTGCAGCATCAGTAATGCATGTTCGCTAAACCCTGCTACCATGAGTGGTGTCGATAGTTTTTCAAAACCGGGAACATCATTCGCTGCCAATAAGCTAGCATTATGTGTATCAGGTAGATCCCATAATTTTAGCATATCGCCAATTGGCGTAACCATACCAATTTTATGATCAGTCAATGACCATCCCAAAGCTACCGCTCCAACTAATTTGTTATTGATATATACTGGGCTACCACTCATACCTTGCGCAATTCCGCCTGTACGATCAATGACATCACCAAACGTACGCACTAAAATTAAATCACCAGAAGCACCTTTATTTTTCATAATGCCGATGACTTCTATCCCGAACTCTTCTATTTTGGTACCATTCACTACCGTTTTGGCAATTCCCTTCATGCCAGGCTTAATATCCTCTACATTCATCGTTTCAGGTGCCGCGAATACAACTGTCATGGGTAGTATCAATAAAAAAGCAAGCAGTGCCAGACGACACTGCCTGAATATTTTTCCCAAATATATCATCCTCTCTTTATTTAGTTACTCGAATCCGAGCCACTACATCACCAATTTTGGTAAACCCATTGGTCGTAACCAATACTTCTGTGACCACACCCGTATCTGTCGCACGAGCTGCCGGCACTGGTCCCGCTATTTTATCTACCATAACCAAAACATCGCCTTCTTTTACATTTGAGCCGACTGGCACAAAATATACAACTTTACCGGAAAGACTCCCACGTTGATCGACGATAGGAGCAGCGGCGACTACTACGCTACTGGTTACAAGTAAAAGTATGATTGTCAACACCATAATAGCTTTTTTATAAAGCATAGAAAACACCTCCCATCACCTTCATTATACAGTATTACAATGAAGAACGCATCAAATATCTTAGGTCGTTGGAGCAATTATCAAAGCATCGCCAACCAAACGTTCTCGGCCATCGGAGGGCTTATTTACCACCGCTCCATTGACTACCATTTCACTAGAACCACCACCATCAAAATTCATAGCATCAACTGCGCCCCATTCTTGCATAAATGCCGCAAGTTCTGAAAGGGTCATACCAATGCTATGTTCCTGACGCCCATCGACAACTACAAGGAGGACATGCCCTTCTTTGGTAACGCCCACCGCCGTTCGTGGTGCCCGGCCTCTTATGATATCAGAAGGAAATGCTTCTTCTTTGCCTGTCAAAAACAGCTTATTATTTTTGACAAGTCTTGGTCCTGCACCAATCGCATAAATAGCTTTATCCCAAGCTTCACCTAATGTCTCGGTTATGTTTACAGCATCTCCTACTTTTAAATCCGCCAATGCTTTTTCCATAGTACCATGAGCTGCGAGAACCACTCCATCACTTGGAATGCTAACATTGCCATGCGTAATGGCTGTAACTTTGCCAGCTCGTATCGTATACTCACTGCCAAAAGTATTGGTACCTGTCATGCTATTATAATACGGGTTGTATAAAATTAAATCGTCCGGGCCTCGTTCATGATTGACACCTGTAATGACTACCGATCGTCCATCTAGCAATGTGACCATAGCACTATAAGCAACGCTATCCAACACTACTTTCCCATCTGGCAACATCCCAAAGACGGTACGATCCACTTCTGAGGTGCTAACGATTTGTCCATTCATTTTAAGCAACCCCAAAATTTCACCGCTAAGTGCAAAGTAAGAGGCATTGATTCCTACAATTCCATGATTATGTTCTACCATCGACTGCACTCGTTGCAAACCTGCAATTTTTTCATTTGATAGTACCGGTTTGATTTTATAATCAGCCCCTGGGGTCATTTCGACAATATACGCACTTATCGGTCCTGCATCCGTGCGACGACTTAGCGAAGTATATTTTACTCCAGGTGCAATTTGTTCTTCGTATTTTTGATCCCGATTATTGAGAATATCTACTACAATCCGGTTCGGACTCGACAGTGTGAAAATTTTGTATTCGACGGGCGCCTTTAGGTCAATCACTACTCTTTGCTTATTCGACTCGATTTCTGATATCTGTAAATTCGTTATCGCTTGATTATCAAACTGAATCTTAGGTACCACTACACTCGCTATACTACCAAAAAAATCAATGATTAATTGATCTGGTTTTTCGGTAAGCGTAGCTGTATATTGCGGCAAAGCCGTCACATCAAAAACAATCCTTGTTTTTTCAGCCGTTTGGCGGTATCTGATCTTTTGTACAATCGGTTGCATTACTTGCGTTGAAGCCGACTGTGACTCCTTCGCTGCTTTTATTGGCGTTACTACCGGCGCAGCCAATGCAACTTGCGAGAATAAACTTACTATAATTAGTAATAAACTGATGTGTTTATATAGTGGAAACATAACATATCCCCTTTTGGCACCTAATGAAAAAAGTCCAGGCACTACTGAGGTGCCTGGTTTGTTTTCACCGCTGTATTTGTAACACGGAGTTGGCGATAAAGCATATCACCCAATCCCATGCCACCAGCATTTGCCATATTTTTCGTCACTTCTGTATCTAGCATCGAAGTCATAATGTCCTCTTTTGAACTATCTACTAGTTTTGATTTTTGTATGGTCTTACGCATATCCGTCATCATCATATTAAGGAACATGGCTTCCATGTCTTTACAGGTTTTTTTCAGTTTCGCATCATCGGCACTCGCTTGCGCTTTCTCCGTTGTTTTTGCTAACTGCTCGGCAAAATCATTCGATGTTTTAGTTTGTACCGAACTTATATTATTTATTACATTTGTTGAACTAGTTCCCGTTATCTGCACATTTACCACCTCACAATTAGGGATTTTAAATGATCTGAAGCTCAGCGTGTATTGCTCCAGCAGCTTTCATCGCTTGCAAAATTGATATAATATCACGTGGCGAAGAACCAATGGCATTGAGGGCATTTACTACATCACCCACACTCGAAGTAGCAGGAAATACCATCATATTATTCTTCTCTTCTTTTACATCCACAGTCGTATTCGTATTGGTTGCTGTCGTTCCACCAGAAAGAGGCGGTGGCTGCGACGTGTCTTGATTTTTATTAATACGAATGCTAAGCGCGCCATGAGCAACGGCCACTTCATCAATTGCCACATTCGATCCCATGATAATCGTACCTGTACGTTCATTGACAACAATTTTTGCCACATTATCAGGCTCGACAAAAATTTCCTCTAAGGCAGCCACAAAACCAACTAAATTTCCTTCATACTGACTAGGAACATTGACTACTACCGATCCTGGATCGCGCGCTAGCGATATACTGCCAAATTGTTGGTCAACAGCAGCTCGGACACGGTTCGCTGTTGTAAAGTCTGGCTGGCTTAATGCTAATGTAATGGTGCCATTATTGATCAGTTGCGTTGGTACATCACGTTCCACAATGGCCCCATTTGTCGTCAATCCCACAGTCGGGAAATTTTTCGACTGGCTACTGCCACCAGCACTTGCCGAAAAGCCACCTGTCGAAACAGGTCCTTGTCCAACTGCATAGATTTGTCCGTTTGCCGCCCTGAGCGGTGTTTGTAATAAAACGCCACCTTGTAGGCTTTTGGCATCCCCCATAGAAGATACCGTAATATCAATCGCATCACCAGCTTTTACAAATGGCGGCAGTTGCGCTGTAACCATAACAGCTGCTACATTTTTAGCTTTCATTTGCGTTGCATTTACTGTTACCCCAAAAGTCTTTAGCATGCTCGACAACGACTGCATGGTTTGCAAGGTTTTATCGGTATCCCCAGTACCATTAAGACCCATGACGAGTCCATATCCTACTAGCTGATTAGATCGCATGCCTTGCACTTTTGCTACATCTTTGATCCGCACACTACCACTATAGCCCGCTGCCATAGCTGTCGCCGCAACTGTTATTGCGCAGAGAGCGATGATAAAACTAACTGCTAATTTACGCATCAAATGCCTCCATTTTAAAACAAGAAGTTAAATATTTGACTGATAATTCCTTGACGTTGCTTATTTGCTATTGGACCATTACCTTCAATTTTAATTTTGGCATCTCCGATTGAGTAAGAGTATACTGCATTGTTGGTTGTGATGTCTTCCATACGTACAATGCCCGAAACGGTAACCTTTTGCTCTTCACCATTTTGCTTGATACTTTGTGTACCGGAAATGACCAAACTGCCATTCGGTTTTACCTCAATCACTTGCGCTGTCATGGTAGCACTTAC
>CAXYVG010000051.1:0-26999 GCA_964292325.1 uncultured bacterium
GAGGATTATTTTGAATTTGCAGAAGACTATGAGCCAATGAAAGCCTTTTTTGCTGGCGAGCAAAAAACAATTTTTGAAAAGGCTTTAAAACTTATGGGGATCTATAATGATAGTAAAACTTTTATCGTGGATGAAGTCGTTGAAAGTGTTGTTGCTGACATCAAGGCTATTTTGCAAAAAGATACTCCTTACAAGGAGATTGCGAGGCTCCCAGAACTACTAGATCTTTTTAACAATGCCTATATGAAAGTATTTGATTCAATGGAAGCACCTGTTCTTGCAGCCATTGACGATGCCCATAGTCGTGTATTTGAAGTATTAAGCACAAAAGAATATAAAGAACAGTTTTCTGCCCGCTTCCGTAAACTCTTTGAGGAAATTTATGACAAAGTTAAGTCTTGTAATAACGTAGCTACGTTGCAGAATGTCAAAGTGGAAGCCGATGCCTTGAAAGTTCGATTATTGAATGAGATTTCTAGGAAAGATGAAGAGCTGGCTATGGCAAAAGTGAAAGCTTTTGCCGAAAAGCCTGCTGATTATAGTAGTGCAGATACAAAACCAGTTACTCCTCCACAGACCAAAATCAAGAAGCGTAAGAATATCAGCATCAAGACTGTCAACGTGGCGAACTCTTGGCAGATTGAATCGGTGCAGGATGTGGACAAATATATGGCAGTGCTTCGAGCGCAAATTATCAAGGAATTGGATGAGGATACGGTTATTAGTATTGAGTTTTAGGGGGGGGAGCAGATGGCTTTCCGCACTGATTAGTGATTGTCTTAACAAATAATTTTAGACAATCATTAGACAATAGTTAGTCAATTGTAAGACAGTCAGGAGGAGAGAAGCATGATAATCGAAGAAATACTAAGAAGTGAAGGCAAAAATGTGGAATTTAAACGCGAGTTGCCGAGGCAAAGTGAAAGGTATATTAAGTCTGTAGTGGCTTTTGCAAATACAGCAGGCGGAAAGATTATCATTGGGATAGAAGATCAAACACGGGACGTTATTGGCGTTGATGAATCTTCTGTATTTGATATCATGGATGCCATTGCCAATGCGGTATCAGATATGTGTACTCCCCAGATTGTGCCAGATGTTTCATTTCAGACTGTGGATCATAAGTGTATTGTCGTCATTGATATTTATCCTGGTTCCAATCGCCCATATTATATCAAGTCCCTTGGCAAGGAAGACGGTACTTATCTTCGCGTTGCTGGTACGACCAGAAAGGCAGATGCCACGAAGATAAAAGAACTGGAAATGCAAGGGACTAATCTGTCTTATGATGAAATGGTTTGCATTGGTTATGAAGTAACACAAGAAGCCATTGCAAAGCTGTGCGCAGATATCAAGAAGTATATGTTAACCTATGCAGATACGGATGAAATGAAAAAAGCGGTGAAAGACGTTACCCCAATCAATCTGGAAAACTGGGGTGTCTTACAACGTGTAGAAGGGAAAGCACTGGCCACGAATGCTTTTGTACTACTGACAAGTGACAAGTTCCGTTTTGCGAAGATTCAATGTGCTAGGTTCAAGGGGACGGAACGGGTGATATTTATTGATAAAAGGGAATTTACAGGGGCGTTATATGAACAAATTGAAGAAGCCTATCAGTTTGTGTTAAAACATATCAATCTTGGCGCTGAGATTAACGGTTTGATTCGGAAAGATATTTATGAACTGCCGATTGGTAGCATACGAGAAAGCATTGTGAATGCGGTTACGCATAGAAATTATATGGAAAATTCATGTATTCAGGTGGCAGTCTATGACGATCGAGTGGAAGTTACTTCGCCGGGAATGTTATACGGAGATTTAGATATTGAATCTATTAAACAGGGAAAATCCAAAATTAGGAATAAAGGTATTGCTGAAATTTTCAATCGTATGGGGATTATTGAAGAATGGGGAACTGGCATCAGCAGGATTATATCTGGATGTCAGGATTATAATTTACCAGTACCTGAATTTATTGAGATCGGGGACAGTTTTAGGGTGAATATTTTCAGAAAAACCGCCCATAAAACCGCCCATAAAAACACCTCTAAAATCACCCTTAAAACCGCCGACCAAATTACTTCTAAACAAGACATAACAAAACTGACAGATATACAGAAAAAAATGCTATCTCTAATACAATTCGATGATAAAATATCAAGAGAAAAAATGGTGGATAATTTAGGGTTGACCGAGTATAAAATCAAGAGAGAAATAAAGACATTAAAAGATGCTGGAATTCTTGAGCGCGAAGGTGGCAGTAAGGGCAGGTGGATTATAAAATGAACAAAACAGCCATTAAAAACTTTGCGATATGGGCAAGAAACAAGCTGATCGCAGATATCAAATATAAGGCAGGACTGTTAGGCATCACTGACAAGGCAATCAAAAGCCCTTTGTCCCAGTCTACAAATGATGTGCAGTTCTTTGATATTGGTACCAAGGAGCCGTATTCCATTTCTGGCATTGAGATGGATCAACGGGACAAATTGGCAGCAGCTATTAATAACAAAGCACAGCAGATTGATTATCAGACTGCCTATCAAGCCGTGATTGAGGAAGTGGCGTACACTTGGTTTAATCGTTTGATTGCTATACGTTTTATGGAAGTCAATGACTATCTGCCTTCCCGCATTCGTGTGCTTTCCTCTGAAAGCGTAGGGAAAAATGAGCCTGACTTGGTGACAAATCCTTTTGATACTGATCTGGATTTTACCTCTTACGAAAAAGACCGTATCGTGCAGCTGAAAAATGATAATCAGCTAGATGAATTATTCCGTATATTGTTTATAAAGCAGTGTAATGCACTCAACGTTATTCTACCAAATTTATTTGAAAAAACCTGCGACTATACGGAACTGCTCTTGAATGTGGCTTTCACCGATAAGGACGGTGTTGTGTATCATCTGGTGAATGATATTAAAGAAAATGATTTTAAAATTAGGACGGAAACCGATGAAGAGGCTATAAAATGTGGTGAATTAGCAGAAGAAGATGCTCCAAGCGGCCAAGTCGAAATCATCGGTTGGCTGTATCAGTATTACAATACGGAACTGAAGGACGAAACATTTGCTCTATTAAAGAAGAACGTAAAAATTACAAAAGAGCGCATTCCAGCGGCTACGCAGCTGTTCACTCCAGATTGGATTGTGCGTTATATGGTGGAAAATAGCCTTGGTCGTTTGTGGTTGGAGGGGCATCCTAATGATAGTTTGAAATCAGAGTGGAAGTATTATCTGGATGAGGCTGAGCAGGAAGTTGACGTACAGAAACAACTTGATGCCATCCGTGAGGAATACAAGACTATCAAGCCCGAAGATATCAAAGTGATTGACCCCTGCATGGGCAGTGGTCATATTTTGGTATATGCATTTGATGTATTGATGCAGATTTATGAAAGCTATGGTTACAGTCAGCGTGATGCGGCTAAGAGTATTGTAGAAAATAATATTTATGGTTTGGATATTGATAACCGTGCTTATCAACTTGCCTATTTTGCCGTGATGATGAAGGCACGGCAGTATAATCGACGTATTTTAAATGGTGAAATAGATTGTCATGTTTATTCTATTCAGGAAAGCAACGGTATTAACAAGGAACAGTTGCAATATTTCGGCATGGGAATGGATGAAATGGAGCGCAATATCGCTATGCTTCAGATACAGGGGTTGCTGGATACTTTTAACGATGCTAAGGAATATGGTTCTATTCTCAATTTAGAGGAATATGATTGGGAATTGCTGAATCAGTTTGTCGGCAATATATCTTTGAGTGGTCAGTTATCCTTTGACGCCATTGGCATTGAAGATACTCAAAATCAATTGCGTCAGTTAGTGGAATTTGGTGCTGTTATGGTGCAGAAATATGATGCGGTTATGACTAATCCGCCGTATATGGGCGGTAGAGGTATTACTCCACAGTTATCAAATTTCTTAAAGAAAAATTTTAATTCTTCAAAAAGTGATTTGTTTGCTGTTTTTATTGCGAAGGCTTATGCTTGGATTAAAGAAAATGGATATATTTCTATGGTGACGCCACAATCATGGATGTTTCTTTCAACCTTTGAAGAACTAAGACATGACATTGTCTCCAAAAGTTCTCTTATAAATATGTGTCATTTAGGGGCTAAAGCGTTTGAATGTGGATTTGGTACTACTGCTTTTTGTATTCGTGGAAATCAGTGCGATGAATATATTGCAACATATATAAAATTGGTTGATTATCTTGACGAGTTATTAAAAGAAGGTCAGTTTTCTAATAAATACAATAGATTTTTTAAAAGTATCAAATCATATAACTATCTGCCGAATACGATATTTGCATACTGGTGTTCTTCAAAATTAGAAAAGGTTTTTATCGATTGTAATCCATTAGAAGAAATAGTCTCTATGGATTGTGGCATTAAAACAGGGGACAATGAACAATTTATTAGATTATGGCATGAGGTTTCATTTAAGAAAATTTGTTTGAATGACGCAACTTATGAAACAACACTTAATGGAGAGTATAAATGGTTTAAATATAATAAAGGTGGTGGGTTCAGAAAATGGTATGGTGGGTATGAATATGTTATCAATCTTGAGTATGGTGCTCGTGATATTAAAAAGAAGATAAGCAAAGAAACATATAGATTGCGAAATAAATCAAATTATTTTTCAGCAGGTTTGCTGTGGCCACTTATTGGCGATAAAAGTTTCAGTGCTCGCCTTTTGCCCCAAAATGTTCTAACGGATGTTGCTTCAAATGTAATATATATGGAACAGGTTGATTATTATTTACTAGGTTACTTAAATTCCTCTATCTATAATGAAATGCTAAATATGGTTAATCCTACTGTAAATTATCCGATTGACAGCATTGGACAAGTTCCCTATGTAGATATTGAAGAAAAAGACTCCATCGAAAAAATAGCTAAGGAAAATACAGAATTTGCATTGCTGGATTGGAATGATTTTGAAACAAGTTGGGACTTTGTTAACCATCCTTTCATTAACCTTGCATCGAAGTCCGAAACAAACATAATGTCAGTTATATCTACCAATTTGAAAAGAATACAAATAGAGAGGATTACAAAAGTAACTAAAAATGAGAAAATGATTAACAGTATATTTAGCGCTTCCTTAAAAATGGAATATCCTGAGATTGATTCTACTCTGGAAAATAACATTATGCTACATGAAGTGGATTTAGGACGTGATATCCGCAGCTTTGTTTCCTATGCGGTTGGCTGTATGTTTGGTCGATATTCTCTTGATATTGATGGTCTTACTTATGCTGGTGGTGCGTGGGATGACAGTAAATACAGCACCTTCATCCCGAATAAGGATAATATTTTACTTATCACTGATGAAGAATACTCTGATGACGATATTGTTGGGCTGTTTGTTACCTTTGTCAAAACGGTTTATGGTACAGAAACATTGGAAAAAAATCTTGATTTTATCGCTAAAGCCTTAGGAAACAAAGGAGATACTTCCCGTGAGATTATCCGCAACTATTTTGTGAAAGACTTCTTCAAAAATCACTGCAAGATTTATCAGAAACGCCCAATTTACTGGCTCTTTGACAGTGGCAAGGCTGACGGATTCAAGGCACTGATCTATATGCATCGTTATGATGAAAACACCATCGGCAACCTGCGTATTGACTATCTGCATAAAATGCAGCGTGTCTATGACAGCGAGATCGTCCGTATGCAAGACACCATCAATAATAGTACCAATGCGCGCGAGGTGGCTACTGCTGAAAAGCGTAAGGAAAAACTGATCAAGCAACTAAAAGAAACCAAGGACTACGACGAAAAAATTGCCCATCTGGCACTGGCTCGTACTGTGATTGATTTGGATGATGGCGTTAAGGTCAATTATGAAAAAGTGCAAACTGGAACGGATGGCAAGAAGCTGGAAGTACTAGCAAAGATTTAGGGCAGAAACAAAAGACATTTTATCTTTCAATCGAAGAAATAAAAAAGAAGCTAACCTCAGGAGCAAAGGAATTCTAAGCACTACGTGCCTACTCCCATTCGGGAACCCAGCTTTTATCCATCGCAGGTTAACTTATTAATTATATTATGCCATATTCATAAAATTTATACAATCTGATAAAAAATTCAACATTTTGGTGATAATATAGTAAATAATTTGAACAATATGCTAAGAATGAGGTGAAGTAAATGGCAATAACGAAAATCCAGCTCAGTAATTTTACGGTTTTCGAAGAAGAAACGATTGATTTTTGTGAAGGTATCAATATTTTCATTGGTGAGAATGGTACGGGGAAAACACACATAATGAAAGTGATTTATTCGGCATGCCAAGCAGTAGATACTAAGGTGTCCTTTTCGCATAAAATAGTCAGAACCTTTAGACCTGATGAATTTCGTATTAGCAGACTTATCAATCGGCGGCAGGGATCATCAACGGCTGAGGTAAAAATTTTTGCAAGTACAGATCATAAAAGTAAAAGTATAGCTACGAATTTTCATACTAGGACAGTTAAATGGGAAGCTGAAGTAAAAAATGAAACCAGTTGGGAAAGTAAATTAAATGAACTGAAGAGCACGTTTATCCCAGCTAAAGAGATTTTATCCAATGCATATAATATTATTTCAGCTAATGAAAAAAACAATGTTGAGTTTGACGACACTTATATTGACATCATACATTCGGCTAAAGTTGATATATCTGTTGGTAGGGATGCGCAAAGTAAAAAAAGTCAACTTAATCGTCTAGAAAAAATAATTGAAGGAAAAGTATTCTTTGATGCTAAAAAAGATAAATTTTATTTGAAACATGGACACTCAAAAGTGGAGTTTAATTTAGTTGCAGAAGGTATTCGTAAAATTGCATTGCTTTGGCAATTGATGAAAAATGGAACGTTAGAAAAGGGTGCGGTGTTATTCTGGGATGAGCCAGAGGCGAATATTAATCCGCGCTATATTCCGCTAATTGTGGATATGTTATTAGAGTTACAGGAAACAGGAGTTCAAATCTTTATTTCAACACATGATTATATTCTAGCAAAATACTTTGATCTCAAAACAAAAGAAAAACAAGCCATTAGGTTCCATTCTTTATTTAAGACGGATCATGGTGTTAAGTGTGAAAGTAATGAAATGTTCAAGGATTTGAGCAATAATACTATCAGGGATGTGTTTATTCAACTCTATGAGGATGAAATCGAAAGGGTTATGAAGGGATGAAAAACATAATAGAATCAGGCATGGTATTTGAATTTGAAGATGATCAAATTTTTCAAATCGAAGGGTCTGATTTACATCGTAGTATAGGAGACGGAATTAAGACGGTAGAATTCATAACTTGTTTAAAAGAGAACCAACTTGATTTTGTTGAAGCAAAATCAAGTTCTCCAAGACCAGCCAAAGGTAATCAAGAACGGTTTAAAGAGTTCATAGATGAAATATCCGATAAGTTTATGCACTCCTTTCAATTATATTTGTCAGCATTTTTGGGAAGGCATGGGACTCATGGTATAACAGGAAATATTATGGTTGTTGATCATAGTAAAGCAAAGTATACGTTCATCCTGATTGTTAAAGGTCATGAAATCGAATGGTTAACGCCACTTAAAGATGCTCTAGAGAAAAAGATTTTAGCCCATCGAAGAATATGGAAAAGTGAAGTGGTACTGATGAATGAAACAATAGCAAAAAAATATAAAATAGTTAAAGAGTGTTGCTAAAATGGCTGAATTGAGCTTAAAGCAAATCACAGATAAACTTAATAAGGAATTCACTAGCGAAACTCGCAAACTAATATTCTGGTATGATGATAAGGCTGAATTTGCCGAGGAGATTGATACATTGGAACTGGTGAGTGCCAAGGTGTATCACTTGGAACAAGATAATCAGTTTTACACCAAATACTTCTTGGAACGGCTGGATCATGATACCAGCTACCTGGTTTATGCACCGTTCCCGAAGCCTTCTGTGCGGGATAACCACTTGGAGGATACACTACTATACTCAAAGCAGTTCTTTGCCGACCGTGCTTCTTTACTGACGGTAGATCTTGGCATTGATGAAAAGTACAAGCCAGTAATCCAAAAGTACATTAAATTCTTTGGTGCTAAGGACAGGACACAAAAGTTTTATGATCTTGAGATTGAGAACTTTACTAGCGAAAGCATTGAAGTGGCTCTCATGAGTGTACTCTGCAAAACTCGTACAGCCTCCTTTGACGAGGTGCTGCGTGTAGTTATGACTGATGGCGATTTTGAAGATAATAAGTTCTTGGACGAATTTGAAAAGTATGATCTGCTGGGCGCATTTTGGCGGCTTGCTGAGGAACAGTTTGGCTATACCGATGGGAAGCCGACAATAGAAAAACTTGTGGTGACGATGTTCGTTACTTATACCGCTAGGTATCTGCAAGGCGAGCTACCACAGGCGTGGCGTAGCTTTGTATCCTACAAGTCGGGCAATATTATTGCTTTTATGGATAACCTGATGAATAACATTCTTTATCGCGAACGCTATGATGAAATTTCGAGTTCTATTGCAACTAGCCTTAAAGTTGCCACCGTACTGGAACATTACGCTCCAGAAGATACCTTAGATTGTGATACCTTTGTAGAAATAGACGGTTTCATTTTGCGGTGGATTACGCAGCGACTGCTAAACGAAGATACGGGAGCCAAACTGAGAAATTTTGATATTCTCGCTGTTTGTGCCCAGCGGTGTAAAAAGCATTTTGGCAGAGCATATCAGGAGCAATATCAGATGCTAGCCAGTGCCTTTCATATTATTGGTGCCGCCAACTATTCATGCCCAGATGATATGGAGAATATTATTAAGCAATATCAAAATTCAGATTGCTTGCTTGATGGTTACTACCGAAGGTTTTATTATTTATACGACCAAATTTCTGACACTACTTCCTATGAAAAATTAAGGGATCTGGTTGAGAATGTCTATACGAATGAGTATCTGGCAAAAGTGATGCCGCAGTGGAACACGGCACTTGCTTCTGCTAGTGCAATGACTGCGCTGCCTTTGCAACGGAATTTCTTCAATCGATATATTCGCAGCAGCAAGGACAAGGTAATTGTTATCATTTCAGATGCCCTCCGTTATGAAACAGGCCGTTCACTGTGCCAGAACTTACAGGATGACGCCAAGTGTACCGTCAAGCTGGATGCGATGATGAGTGTCCTACCGTCTTATACAAGACTTGGTATGGCAGCTCTCTTACCTCATAAAACACTGGAAATGACTGATGATTTTAAGGTGTTGGCGGATGGTGTACCTTGCGATGATCTAAAACAACGGGAAGGTATTTTACAAAGCTACGTGCCCAACAGTCGTTGTGTTCAGTTTGATGATATAAAAATGATGAAGCGAGCCGATCTTCGTCAGATTTTTAATGGTATGGAAGTAGTATATATTTATCATAACCAAATTGATGCTCGTGGCGATAAGCAAAATACGGAAAATGAAGTGTTTGGTGCTTGTACAGAGGCTATCGAGGAAATTTATTCTCTGATTAAACGGCTGTCCGTTGATGTCAATACGTTGCATTTTGTCGTTACGGCAGATCATGGATTTATCTACAAACGGGATAAGTTAAATGAAAGTGACAAAATTGGTGGAGTTGCTAATAAGGACGCATTCGTTAATCGTCGCTTTATTGTTTCTCACTCTGCTGTGCAAGATGACGGTGTTGCATCCGTATCAATGGGCAGGATACTTGGGAATGATGATACTAAGATTGTATCTTTTCCCGTAAGCTCTCATGTGTTCAAGGTTCCTGGCGGTGGGCAAAATTATGTTCATGGTGGTTCTTCACCACAAGAAATGATTGTACCAGTCATTGATATTCGGACAGAAAAATACTATACCGAAACAAAAACCGTGCAGATTGCACTAGTAAGTATGGTACAGAAAATTACCAACCTGATTGCTTCCCTCGATTTCATTCAATCCGAGCCCATCAGTGACGTGGTGAAAGCGACGAGCTATAAAATTTTCTTCATTTCAGAGACCAATGAAAAAATATCCAATGACTGCATTTATGTAGCGGATAAAAAAGATGTTGATCCACAAAAGAGAATTTTCCGCTTGCGGTTTAATTTTAAGAATAAGCAATATGATAAGTCGAAGAAATACTATCTTGTGGCTTACGATGAAAAAAATGATTTGGAAGTCCTTCGTCATGATGTGGTAATGGACATGGCTTTCGCTAATGACTTTGGATTTAAAGTATAAGGTGGTGATGCTATGAGTGAAGTTCAGATTGACTCGTCAGAGATGACAATGGAAAAAACTTCGGAAGAATTATTGGAGAAGCTTCATACTCATTTTGCTGGTAAAATTGTTCGTAAAGATTTAACGAAAAAAATCAAAGAAGGTGCCAATGTTCCCGTCTATGTACTAGAATACCTTCTTGGTATGTACTGTTCTTCTAGGAATGAGGACGAAATTGAAGCAGGTATTCAAAATGTAAAGCACATTTTAGCGGAAAATTTTGTGCGACCTGATGAAGCCCAGAAAATTATTTCAAAGGTGCGGGAACAGGGCAGTTATACTGTAATTGATAAGGTATCCGTCAAACTGAATTACAAATGTGATGTGTATGAAGCAGAGTTTTCTAATCTGGGTATAAAAAACATTCCCGTGCCCACGAAGTATCCGTCAGACTTCGAACGTCTGTTATGTGGTGGTATTTGGTGCATTGTTCAGCTGGAATATTTTTATGATGAGGCTAATACAACCGGGTGTCCTTTTATTATCAATCGACTTACGCCCATTCAAATGCCGAATCTTGATTTAAATGAGGTTATTAGCGGTAGAGAGCAATTTACTAAAGATGAGTGGATTGACGTGCTACTGCGGTCGGTTGGCATGGAACCATCAAAATTTTCGGATAGAGTGAAGTGGCTACTACTTGCTAGAATGATACCACTCGTTGAAAATAATTTTAATCTATGTGAATTAGGACCCCGTGGTACTGGTAAATCACATGTATATAAAGAAATATCGCCTAATAGTATATTGATCTCTGGTGGTCAGACGACAGTTGCCAATTTGTTCTATAATATGTCTAATAAAAGTGTTGGGCTTGTAGGTATGTGGGACTGTGTGGCATTTGATGAAGTGGCTGGTATTACCTTCAAGGACAAAGATGGTATACAGATTATGAAGGATTATATGGCATCGGGATCATTCGCTAGAGGGAAAGAAGAAAAGAATGCTTCGGCATCCATGGTATTTGTGGGCAATATCAACCAAAGTGTCGATGTGATGTTAAAAACATCTCATTTATTTGATCCCTTCCCTGAAGCAATGGGCTCAGACAGTGCCTTCTTTGACAGAATGCATTGTTATATTCCTGGTTGGGAAATACCAAAATATAGGCCGCAATTTTTTACTGATGATTATGGTTTTATTACGGATTATTTAGCTGAATTTATGCGTGAGCTGCGTAAAACTTCGTATGCTGATCTATTTGAAAAGCATTTTAAACTTGGTAATAACCTGAATCAGCGTGATGTAATCGCTGTTCGGAAAATCGTCTCTGGTCTTATAAAGCTGATTTATCCTAATGCAAAATGTGATAAAGCAGATATTGAGGAAATCCTCCGTTTTGCTCTGGAAAGTCGCAGACGTGTAAAAGAGCAGCTCAAAAAAATTGGTGGCATGGAGTTTTATGATGTTAATTTTTCGTATATCGATAATGAAAGCTTTGCAGAAGAATTTGTGCCTGTTCCTGAGCAAGGCGGCGGTAAACTAATACCAGAAGGGCAGCATAAACCAGGGCAAATCTATACCGTCAGTCGTGGAAAGTCAGGTATGATCGGTGTCTTTAAGCTTGAAACAGAAATGGTTACTGGCTCAGGTAAGTTTGAACGTACTGGCGTAGGTACTGCGCGTGAAGCAAAAGAATCCATTGATACAGCGTATCGCTATCTAAAGGCCAATGGTAAAAATATCAGCGGTACAATCAGCACGGCAACAAAAGATTATCTTATGCATATTCAAGATTTAAATGGTATTGGCATGACAGATCAATTAGCATTAACGTCCTTTGTGGCGCTATGCTCTGCTGCTATGAGCAAACCCGTGCTTAGTAGCCTTGCGATATTAGGAAATCTAAGTATTGGGGGCAGTATTATTAAGGTTGAGGAACTTGCAAATGTGCTGCAGGTTTGCCTTGATAGTGGTGCGAAGAAAGTATTACTACCGATTACTTCCACTGTCGATATGGCAACGGTGCCGCCTGAACTTATGGGTAAATTCCATTTGATATTTTATCAGTCACCTGAAGATGCTGTTTTTAAGGCGTTGGGGGTAGAGTAATAGGTTTTGTTGCACTATAAGTATTAGACATGGTACCTACCTTATAACATCAGGAACCGATATCCGAACCGTTGCGGGGAAATTAGGCCATGCGAACACCAATACGACAACGATTGTATATACCTATTTTCTTAAATCCTCTGAAAAAGAAACTGCTGATAAGATGGAATCTTTCTTACAGCAAGCAACGGATAAAGCAAAAGAGAAACAAAAAAAACAGGCAAAATAAAGCCTGTTTTTCATAATGTAATTTAAATTAAAAAGAGAGACGGACTTATCCGTCTCTCTTAGGTGTAGTCCGAAAACATACACCGCAATTCACTACCTATAGTATACAACTAGACACAAAAATATGCAACCTCAGACTATATATATGTTCTTAATAAATTAAGTTTATTGCGAGTATCAGTATGTATAATACTCGAATAGATAGAGAATGGAACCTTCTTGTATAAATTATTTGAAATGGTCTCAAAGTTATTAATTAATTTTTTAATTTCGGGTTTAGGAACTTGTAATTTCTTCAAAATGTAACTTATTAAAATAAGATAATCAATTATCGTCACAAAAGTTATGCTAGGCACACTAGTTTCGTGTTGAAGACAACTTATTAAGGCACCTGAAACATTTGCATGTTTAAATCTCGTATCAAAGATAATATCATTATGTGCTACTGAATTGCGCAAGTCTTTCAGTGTAAAAATAATATCTTCCATCAAAGTACCTGTTGTATTAAAAGTATTGTTGAGATTTAACGAAGCAGAAACTAAAAGCTTTGTAGGAGTATTTAAGCAGGACAAAAAAGTTCCAAACTCTCCCAAATTGATTACCTCGAAAATCGCCCAAATAGGAATATTTTTATCTTGATCATAGTAATGCTGAATAACGCGTTTTTTAGAGTAATCCCTAGTTATTGTGCCATATATCTTATTTCGTAATTCTAGCCGCTTTTTGAAGGCGTTTTTATAATTTCGTGAACCTGGAGTATGTGACTTATAACCTGTCACTAATTTTGCAAAAGCATCATTAAAGGAGCTAGTACCAGTTTCATCTAGAACCACTTCTAAAACATAGTTTTTTATAGCCGTTTCAATAAGCATAATTTGGGAATAGAAAAGTCCCTTAAGAGCCATATCAAAGTCATGTATAGCAAGAACTTCATTAAAATCAGTATAATTAATTTGGTTGTTAGGATTGCCATTAAATCTATAACCCTTATATCCATGGAAATATCCAATATTACGTAATTTTCTTTTTTGTGCACTACCATCAATATTTATATTATGCACAGTTCTTAAATGCTTCATTAAACCATTAATACTTTTAGCACTTTTACTCATAATATCATCCTAAATTAATTTATTGTCTGATGTTAAGTATAGCATGTAATTTCTAAATTAAACAATCTTCAATTCTCTAGTTCATCATATTTTATAGTACTTTTTTCAAAGTAAACACTAAACAAACACCATAGTAGACATAAAAAAAGCCTCCGCATACTCTGCGAAGGCTTGAATTTACTGGTGACACACCGGGGAATCGAACCCCGAACCTACTGATTAAGAGTCAGTTGCTCTGCCAGTTGAGCTAGTGAGTCGAATGGCTGAGGCGCTAGGACTCGAACCTAGGAATGCGGGAGTCAGAGTCCCGTGCCTTACCAACTTGGCGACGCCCCAATATAATATGTTTATATCAGGAATATATTTATTATACACCTATTAAAAATAAATAGCAACTATAAATGCCAGTTATGTCACCCGGAAGTCTCAGCCAATATTGACAAAATTTAAATGGCGATCTATTGCTTATGATAGTAAGAAGAAAATATTATTCATTGAATAATAACAGCAACCTTGTGACAATCTAATAGCAGGGGGCGATATAAGTGACAACCAAACTAACCAGTAAAGAAACATCATTGTTAAAAGACCAACAAAAGCATGAGAAAGTTTGCATACAAAAATATCAAACGTATGCTAGCCAAGCTCAAGATCCACAGCTCAAACAGCTACTTACATCTTATGCTGAACAAGAACAGCAACATCTGAATACGGTTACGCAAATGTTAAATGGACAAGTACCAATAATGACGTCTCAATCAAGTCAACCTAGTCAGCAAAGTGCGATGCAAAGTTCTACTGCGAGCAATACAGCTTCGTCTGCAACTTCTTCTGCAAACTCCAGTCAAAGTGATAGTGCTCTTTGTAGTGACATGCTAATGACCGAAAAATTTGTTTCTGGGGCCTATGATACTGCGATTTTCGAATTCAAAGATACTGCTATGCGGCAAGCGTTAAATCATATCCAGAAAGAAGAACAAGAACATGGTAATGGGCTATTTCAATACATGCAAAGTAAAGGTATGTATAATCTAGAGTAGTAGTTGTACAAAATATGAGGTGAAGGCCACTGTTGAGTAAAACAGTGGCCTTCACTTCGTTATACGTGGGGGTTTTTTTTGTGTGAGTAATAGTCCAACTATTGGTAGGAGTTTCACTCTGGAGTACCGAATGGTAATGTAAATAGCAAAAATAGTATGGCGGTGAATTTTAGGTGAAGCTTACATTAGTTATAGGGCGGGCTGGGTCTGGTAAGACTCATTATTGTTTAGATGAAATGGGAAAAATGTTACAAGCGTCTCCTGAGGGGGAATCGCTGATCATGATTTTGCCTGAGCATGCTACGTTTCAGGTGGAAAATAAACTGGCTAAGACACCTGGCATTGAAGGATTTGCGAGAGCCTATGTTTTTGGTTTTCGTCGTTTAGCTCATCGGATTTTAATGGAAACAGGAGGCGCTGTTCGTCCTCATATTACGGAACTTGGTAAAAGACTAGTTCTTAGTCAATTATTACAGGAACATCAGCAAGAATTTAAGATATTTCACCGGGCGGCTGCGCAGCGGAATTTTGCGGATATGCTGGCAGGAATGATTCAGGAATTTAAAGCATATGGGATATCTCCTGGACTACTTTGTGAAGCGGAGCAAGAACTCAGTGAACTGAGTATTGGAGATAAACTTCATGACCTAGCTTTAGTATATCAAGGCTTTGAAAAATTTCTGCAGGGACGTTATACTGATCCCGAAGATTATTTAACGTTGTTAGCGGAGAAAATGGATCAGTCCACCATTTTGCAGCAGGCAGAGGTTTGGATTGATGGATTTACTTGGTTTAATCCGCAAGAAGCTACAGTAGTTGCGAAACTACTGCAGACTGCGAGCAATGTAACGGTAACCTTGTGTCTAGATAGCGTGGAGCCGCAGCACAATCCGACAGCGTTGTTTCATCGCCACTGGGATACAAGGCGTAAACTACTCGACTTGGCAAAAAATATGGGGGCTGAGGTTGAAGAGGTTTTTCTCAATGGGGCCCCAAGATTTACAGCGCCACTGTTAAAACATATTGAAAAACATTTTTTCGCTTCTCCTAAAGTAAAGTGGAATGGTGCGACTAAAGGTCTGAAGATCGTGGAAACTGCAAATCGCCGAGTAGAAGTCGAAGGAATGGCGAGGGATATTCTAAGGCTTTGCCGCGAAGAAGGATATCGGTGGCGTGATATTGGTATTTTGCTTCGTGATACGCAAAGTTATACCAATGTTGTCGAAACAATACTTTCTGATTATGAGATACCTTTTTTTAGTGATTCCAAACGTCAACCTCTGCATCATCCATTAGCAGAACTACTGCGATCGGCTTTAGATGTAGTGATTGACAGATGGAGTTATGAACCGTTATTTCGAGCCTTTAAGACGGATTTGTTTGATTTATCGAGAGATGAGGTGGATCGAATTGAAAATTATGTACTGGAATTTGGCATTCGTGGTACAAAGTGGACCAATGGGCAGGAGTGGACTTTTATCCGTCGCTTTTCATTAGGTGAAGAAAGTGAATTAAATGAAGTGGAGCAGGGATATTTGCAAAGTATCAATGAAATCCGTAGCAAAGCATCTGCCCCTTTGATTGCGTTTGAGCAGCAAATGAAAGCGACCACTACCGTTGTCGAGAGGACGATTGCATTATATGAATTACTCACTCGACTTGCCGTACCTGAAAAATTGGAAGTATGGGCTGATCATGCAGAGCAAAGTGGAGATCTAGAACAGGCTCGTGAGCATCGCCAGTTATGGGATCAGATTGTGCAATTATTGGAACAGTTAGTTGAAATTTGTGGTGAGCAAGAAATGAGTATCGAAGATTATGCGGGGATGATTCATCAAGGATTAGAAGGCCTGACGCTAAGTTTAATACCTCCTGGTCTTGATTATGTGACGGTATCTTCTATGGATCAGACTAGCCTAGAAAATATCCGTAGTATTTATGTACTCGGTGCGAATGATGGAGTATTACCAATGCGTGGGCGAGGCGAAGGACTGCTTACCGATGCAGAGCGCGGGCAGATCATTCAATTTGGTTTAGAATTAGCGCCGGGATCGCAGGCGGATTCGTTTGCCGAACGATTTTTAGTCTATACAGGATTAACGAGAGCGACGGAGTATCTGTGGCTTAGTTATCCGCTCGCAGATGAAGAGGGCAAGGGGCTGAGTCCATCTCTTTTGATCAAAGATTTACGTGAACTTTCTGCAGTGCCTCTGAGCTCTTTGTCAGTGGAACCTATGCCAGGTGATGAAAGGCAATATTTGGCTCATGGCAAGCGTAGTATTTCAGCACTATCAGCCGTGCTACGCGGTTATAAAAAAGGACAACCGATTGCTGGAATCTGGTGGGATGTATACAATTGGGCGCGAAAGCAACAGGGACTAGAAGGGTATCTAGAGCAAAGTGTTGCTGGCTTATTTCATCACAATCAGGTAAAGCGATTGCCGAAGGAGTTAGCAAAACGTCTTTATCCACAAAATAATAAACTGCGAGGTAGTGTGACTCGGTTTGAATCTTTTCAGGCATGTCCTTTTAAACATTTTGCCCAATATGGACTCCGCTTAAAAGAACGAGCCGTATTTCGCCTACAGGCTCCTGACTGGGGGCAGTTTCTTCATGCTGCGCTGAAAGGCTTTGGCGATCGTATGCAAGAAAATGGTCAGGACTGGGGAAGTGTGAGTGAGCAGGAATGCCAAACGATTGTCAATGAAGTGGTAGATGAACTAGCACCTAAACTGCAAAATGAAATTTTGCTAAGCTCCGAGCAGCATAAACATTTAGTTGGTAGACTAAAACGAACGGTGGCTCGTTCGGTGCGGCGTTTGGTAGAGTTTGATCGCGTGAGTGAATTTAAGCCGATGGCGATGGAAAAATCGTTTGGACGCGGGATGGATGCGTTGCCGCCACTTGTATATATGTTGCCTGATGAGGTTGGGCTTGAAATCGTAGGGCAGATTGATCGGTTAGATACTGCTGAGCATCAGGGAAAGAAGTATATGCTAGTTATTGACTATAAGTCAGGCGGAGCTTGGCTGAAACTAGTGGATGTATATTATGGACTGCGGCTACAGCTACTGACATATTTACTAGTAGCGCGTAATGCGTATCCGGAGCATCTGCCGGCAGGGGTATTATATTATTTTTTAAAAAATCCTAATATTTCAGATATGATACGGCTTGATCCAGTTGAAATTGCTAAAAAAATAAATAATTTACTAAAGATGCCAGGCTGGGTATTGGCTGAGCCAGAAGTCATTCGGCTACTTGATCGTGCGATTGATGGGTATTCAGAATTTTTAAAGATTGCCCTCAAAAAAGATGAAACTTTTTATAGTGCATCGTTACCGTATGTGAAAACACCGGAAGAATTTTCATTACTGCTGCATCACGTGGAGAAAAAACTAGTGGAAACGGCTTGTAACATTATGGCGGGGGACATTGATATTAGCCCTTATGCGCTTGAAAAACGTACACCTTGCGGATTTTGTCAGTACAGTGCTATTTGCCAATTTGATAATTTGTTGCCCGAAAATGAGTACCGTAGATTAGCTAAACCAGAAGATAAAGTGATTATTGAAACCATTGCAACAGAACAGGAGGGAAACCATGGGTTGGTCTAAACAGCAGAGTGAAGCAATTGAAACACGAGGTAAGAATTTGTTGGTAGCTGCGGCTGCTGGATCAGGGAAAACTTCTGTATTGGTAGAACGTATTATTTGCCGTATCTTAGATGAACAAGAGCCAGTAGATATCGACAGAATGTTAGTTGTTACCTTTACGAATGCGGCAGCGGCAGAAATGCGCGCTCGTATTGGTAATGCGTTAAGTGAGGCTCTCAAAAAACAGCCACGCTCGCAGCATATTGAACGGCAATTGGCACTACTGAATTCTTCGGCAATTTCTACTATCCATTCTTTTTGTCAAAATATTATTCGGCAAAATTTTCATTTATTAGATTTAGATCCTCAATTTCGCGTTGCAGCGCAAGCTGAAATTAATTTAATGAAAACGGATGTGCTAGAAAATTTATTTGAAGCCAAATATGCACAAGGTGATGCTGGTTTTTTGGAGCTCGTTGAGCATTATGGTGATGAACAGAGTGATGATTCCCTGTATAACCTAATTTTAGGACTCTATAATTTTTCGCGCAGCCATCCATGGCCTGATGAGTGGTTATCAGGTTTAGAAAAAGAATTTTCATTGCCTGATACCATCGATATTGATCAACTGCCTTGGTCTAGGTTGATTCGAGATAAGGTGATCTTAGAGATCGAGCAAGGAATTCAATTAACCAATGCACTACTTAGGGAAAGTGAAAGGCCAGGAGGCGTTGCTGAATATGCCCAAACGTTTGCTGCCGATTTAATATTGCTAGAGGAAGTGCGAGCGGCAGCGGAATGTTCATGGCAAAAAGTGTCTAGCATTATGAACTGCTATAAGTTTGAAACCATTGCCAAAGCACCAAAAGGCACCGATGAGCGAGCAAAAAAATATTTTCAAGATGGTAGAAAAAAAGTAAAAGACAAAGTAAATGCTTGTAAAATTAATTTTTTTGATCGACCTGCAGAAGAACTGTTAGCAGATATGCGGCGAATCGCACCGCTAGTCGATGCATTAGGGCAGATGGTGATTGAGTTTGGACAGGAGTTTTCCAAACTGAAAAATGACAAAGGATTGCTAGATTTTAATGATTTAGAACATTTTTGCCTAAAGATTTTGCTTGATAAGCAAGCAAAACCAGGTGAAGTAACGCCTTCGGCGGTGGCCTTGGCACTGCAGGAACGTTTTGCTGAGGTTATGGTGGATGAGTATCAGGATACGAATGGGGTACAGGAAACTATTTTGCGATTGGTGGCAAGTAGTCAGACACCAAATTTATTTTTTGTCGGTGATGTGAAGCAAAGCATTTATCGCTTTCGCTTGGCAGAACCTGAATTATTTATGGAGAAATATCGCCAATATCCAAGCAAAGGCGATGAATATGCGCGGATTGATTTATCGCAAAATTTTCGCAGCCGACCAGGCGTGCTTCACGCTATCAATTTTTTATTTGTTCAGCTCATGGCGCCAAAGGTTGCAGAACTAGAATATAAAGAAGCTGAGAAGCTCAATCCTGGCCCTGATTATCCAGAGGCGGAAGGTTCTCTCGATGGTCCTGTAGAGCTTTGTTTAATTGATCGTGATGAGTTAGAGCAAGAAGAGCTAGCTATTGAAGGTGAGAATGCTGAGGGGCCAGAGCCAGATCTTGTAGCGGAAGCGGAATTGAGCGGTTTTGAATTAGAGGCGCGTTTTATCGCTAGAAGAATTGATGAGTTAATGACGAGTCATTATGAGGTCTATGATAAAAGTCAAAAAAGTTATCGAGCACTCGCGTATCGGGATATTGTTGTTTTGCTCCGCTCCGTTAAAGGAAAGGCAAATATCATGCTTGATGTACTGCGCCAAACCGGGATACCTGCGTATGCGGAACTGGATGCGGGCTATTTCCGGGAAATCGAAGTACAGATTATGTTATCGGTGCTAACGGTCATTGATAATCCACGCCAAGATATTGCGTTAGCAGCGGTGCTTCGTTCGCCTTTAATTGGTTTTACAACAGAGCAGTTGGTGCAAATCCGTTTGTGCGGGGCAGGTGATGATTTGTGGAGTGCAATGCTGTCGTACATAGATGAAACTGCTCAAGAGCAGGTAGATGATAAGCTAAAGAGCAGGGTTCAGTCTTGCATGAATCAGTTTGAACAGTGGCGTAATCTATCGCGTCGTACGGGTGTACCAGAACTGATTTGGCAGATTTATCGTGATACAGGTTACTATGATTATGTAGGTGGTATGCCGGGCGGGATGCTACGCCAAGCCAACTTAAGAGCGCTACATGATCGGGCGCGCCAATATGAAGTGACAAATTTTCGCGGACTCTTTCGATTCCTACGCTTTTTGGAACGGATGCAAGATAAAGGTTCTGATTTAGCGGTGGCTAGAGCGCTAGGTGAAAGCGAAGATGTGGTCCGAATTATGAGCATTCATAAAAGTAAGGGACTGGAATTTCCCATTGTTTTTGTAGCGGATCTAGGCAAAAAAATTAACCTGCAGGATAGCAAAGCATTGGTATTATGCCATAAAACGCTAGGAGTAGGGCCTTACTTTACCAATCCAGAGCTGCGATTTCGCTATCCAACATTAGCTCGTCATGGTATTAGTCACAAGCTAATTATGGAAACAAAGGCTGAGGAATTACGTATTTTGTATGTAGCCTTAACGAGGGCTAGAGAAAAATTGATTTTGGTAGGGTCGACTACTAAATTGGGAAAAAACGCTGCGCAGTGGTGCCAGGGGTTGGAGACGGTAGGAACGATCTTACCTGATGGTTTAATTGCTGGGGCTAAAAGTTATTTGGATTGGATTTGCCCTGCTGTGGCTCGCCATGATGGGGGAGAAGTTCTTCGTAATTATGCTGATTGTGAATCACCAATTAATGCTATTTTTGCGGATGATGCATCGAAATGGCAAGTCTATATTTATAATCCGAGTCAACTGGTTGGATTATCTGACGATATAGCGCAAACCGCGACACTTCTCGAACAGGTAAAACACATGGAACCTGTAGATGAGGGCGAAGATTTTTCGTGGGTAGAGAAAACCTTAGGGTGGCAATATGGATATAATCATATAGTAGGCAAACCAGCGAAATTATCAGTGACGGAAATTAAACGACGTTTTGATCTATCAGCAGAAGACGCTGCTCATCAAGTCTTTGGCAAAAAGTCGATTGCCCTAAGGCCTAAGTTTATTCAGCAGGCCAAGGGATTGACGGGGGCTGAGCGAGGGACATTGATGCATAGTATTATGCAACATATAGACTTGGAGCGAGATTTGGCAGCTGAGGGGGTTAAAGCACAATTAGCAGAAATGGTATCGAAGGAAATCATCTTACCTGAGCATGCAGAAATTGTGGATGTAGGCGGTATTGTTGCTTTTTTTCAAAGTGATATTGGAAAGAGGCTTTGTGATTCTACCAAAGTTCGTCGAGAGTTACCGTTTAGTTTACTTCTTCCTGCAGAGCGATTTGATGCTGAGATGATTGAAACTGGAGAAAGGGTATTTATTCAAGGGGTTATCGATGTTTTATTTGATGAAGAAGATGGATTGGTGCTACTAGATTATAAGACAGATTGGGTACAAGATAGTAGTGAACTCGTGAGTCGTTATACCGTGCAACTGAATCTTTATGCCGAAGCAATAGAACGCATTTTTAAGCAACCGGTGAAAGAAAAATATTTGTATGTGTTTAGTACAAAAGAAGCTGTCAGACTATAGTCTGACAGCTTCTTTTTAAAATAGAGAGAGCATTGTTACTCTGCAGTAGTATGATATTGACTATAACCAAAATATACCACCATGCCGATTGCATACCAAATGCCAAAGAAAATAAAGGTATCTTTCGGTAGGTTGGCAATCAAATAACCACAAAAGAGTACAGCAAGTGGTACCACGATGGAAATAGCAGGGCAACGGAAAGGGCGATGCAGGTTGGGCTGCGTTTTACGCAGAACCGCAACACCGATAGATACCACGCAAAAAGCAAATAATGTCCCTAAGTTGCATAGTTCTGCAATGATGTTAATAGGTAGTAAACCGCTAAGGATACAGACTACAGTGCCTGTAATGATTGTGATTTTATGAGGAGTACCATAGCGAGGGTGTATGCTTACCATGCTTTGAGGGATCATTCCATCGCGGCTCATCGCTAAAAATACACGGGTTTGACCAAATATCATGACAAGTAATACGGTAGTAATACCGCATATTGCACCAACCGCTACTACCGCACTGCCAAAATTCATACCGATGGCACGTAACGCGAAGGCTACTGGTTCACTATTGTTTAGGGACTCATAGGGAACGACACCAGTCAAAACTGCAGCTACTGCGATATATAGTATGGTGCAAACGACGAGCGAACCAACAATGCCGATCGGAATATCTCGGTTTGGATTGATGCATTCTTCTGATGCTGTGGATACGGCATCAAAACCGATGTAAGCAAAAAATACAATAGCAGCACCAGCTGCAACACCATGAAAACCAAAAGGGAGAAAGGGTTGCCAATGTAATGGATCGACGTGAGGCGTTGCTAAAAATAAGAATAACGCAACGCAGCCTAGTTTGATAAAAACTAAGATTTTATTGAGTTTCGCACTTTCTCTTGAACCTAAAATCAGTAAGTAGGTCAAAAATGAAACGATTATAATAGCAGGAAGATTAAGAATTCCGCCATCGGCAGGCACCGTTGTCCATGCTTTGGGAAGGATGATTCCTGCTGTTTTAAATAAACCAACGGCATAACCTGACCAGCCAGAAGCCACGGCTGCTGCCCCTACCGTGTATTCACAAATCAGAGCCCAACCTACAATGAAAGCAATAAATTCGCCTAGTGACGCATAAGCGAAAGTATAGGCACTACCTGCTACCGGTATCATTGCTGCTAGTTCGGCATATGCTAATGCCGCAAAGCCACAGGCGAGCCCAGATAAAATGAACGATAACATAATTCCGGGGCCAGCATATTTTGCAGCGGCAACGCCAGTTAGTACAAATATACCAGTACCGATAATACAACCGATTCCTAGTAATACTAAATCGAGTGAGCCAAGCGTTTTTTTCAAGGGGTTTTCGGTTGTACCCCTAATCATGTCTGCGATATTTTTCGTGCGAAATAAATTCATTGATATCTCCTTTTTATTGTAATATTCAGTGAATTGGTCATACAACAACATTCATTAAACAGTTTTTCAATGAAATTGTCAAGCTGTACTATGAAAAGATTGGCCATTTGAAAGAAGTTGCCAAACGGGCAGTTGGTTTCTAGGTTGCATGATTGTGAGCACTGCAAGAAGAAGGAACGGAATGTATTGGTTATCAGGATCACTTGCTGTAATAAAAATTTGAATTGGTGAGCATTATATTAGATAACTTGTAGATTGTATATAAGGTACTAACCACTACTATTTATATAAGTAGTCTGCTAAAGATGTGAGATAGATAGAATGGTAACGAACAAGAATTTGTGTATTGAATCAATCTGAAGTATAATAGAAGGTAATAGGTTGTGTGCGGATATTCTCATTTGTGAATAGTGAGAGGAAGTTGACTAGGTTTTAAGCAATTGGTTGGTGTACGGAACATCTTATTGGTTAAAATTGACGATAAGTATACAAACTCAAATAATGGAGGTGCTTTTTTTGGACAAACAACATAAACTCGCAATCATTCCACTGGGTGGTTTGGGCGAAATAGGTAAAAACATGACGGTTATTCGTTATGGAGATGACATTGTCGTGATCGACGCTGGTTTGGCATTCCCGGAAGATGATATGCTGGGGATTGATTTAGTAATACCTGATATTACATATCTGATCGAAAATCAAGATAAGATACGGGCGGTTGTTCTTACACATGGTCATGAAGATCATATTGGATCACTGTCCTATCTATTAAAACAAATTGATGTTCCGGTATATGGAACTCGACTTGCATTAGGTCTAGTGGAGTGTCGACTAAAAGAGAATAGTGTGGCAAATTATAAATTAGTAACAGTAAATCCAGGGGACCAAGTTGTATTTGGTGCGATTCAAGTTGGCTTTATTCGGGTTAGCCATTCGATGCCAGATGTAGTTGGAATGTACTTTAGAACTCCAGTGGGGACTGTTGTGCATACTGGTGATTTTAAAATTGACTATACACCAGCAGATGGAAAAATAATGGATATTCATAAGTTTGCAGAACTTGGAGACGAGGGTGTATTGCTTTTGATGTCTGATAGTACCAATGCAGAACGTCCTGGTTTTACTAAGTCGGAACGAACGGTTGGCATTGCTTTAGATGAAGCCTTTCGCGGTGCGAAGGATCGGATTCTTTTGGCAACTTTTGCATCGAATGTATTGCGTGTCCAGCAGGCTATGCAGGCTGCTGCCAAATATGGACGTAAGGTAGCAATTATTGGCCGTAGTATGATCAATGTTGTGAACATTGCTACAGAACTTGGATACCTAAATGTTCCTGAAGGTATGGTTATTGATATTGATGATATCAAGAAATATCCAGGAAATCAGGTTTTAAT
The DNA here is from genome assembly GCA_964292325.1 of uncultured bacterium. Taxonomy (GTDB): domain Bacteria; phylum Bacillota; class Negativicutes; order DSM-13327; family DSM-13327; genus CTSoil-075. The sequence continues at coordinate 24,814 of CAXYVG010000051.1, forward strand.
ATTGACGACTGGTAGTCAGGGTGAACCTATGTCTGCCTTAACACGGATGGCAATGAATGATCATCGGAAAGTCGAAATTTATCCAGGTGATACGGTCATTCTTTCTGCTACGCCAATTCCGGGTAATGAGAAGTCAGTATCAAAAACGATTGATGCATTAATGCGCTTAGGTGCACATGTCGTTCATGAAAAGTCGGCAGGTGTCCATGTCTCCGGTCATGCGAGTCAAGAAGAACTAAAATTAATGCTAACTTTGGTTAGACCGCAGTATTTGATCCCTGTCCATGGCGAGTATCGGATGCTCATTAGTCATGGGAAAATTGCGGCGGAACTGGGAATACCAAAGGAAAATATTTTTATTGGTACCAATGGACAAGTTTTTGAGTTTACGAAAGATGCAACTGGAGTAACTGGCAAAGTTGCTGGAAAAGTAACGGCAGGTAAAGTTTTTGTTGATGGCTCAGGTGTAGGTGATGTAGGCAATATTGTGATTCGCGACCGTAGTAAGCTATCACAAGATGGAGTTATTATTGTGGTCATTACGCTAGACAAGGTAAGTGGATGTGTAGTGGCAGGACCAGATATGGTTTCGCGTGGATTTGTCTATGTGCGTGAATCAGGACAATTGATGGTCGAGGCAAAACAAAAAGTGAAGCAAGCTCTTGCTAACTGCGAGACGAATAAGATTACGGAGTGGGCTGCTATTAAGTCTAGTGTCCGTGATGTATTAGGTAAATACGTTTATGAGAAGACTCATCGTACGCCGATGATTTTACCTATTATTATGGAAGTATAATGTAAATTAATAGGACAAAGCAATAGAAGAAGCCTGCTAAGCGCAGACTTCTTCTATTGCTTTGTCCAGTATTAATTGTGATATATATCATAGTTGGTTGTCAGAAGGGAGAATGTAAATTATTGTTTGGAAGAAGGAGAGTAGAAAAAATTTACTAAAATTTAATCAATAATGGTAGGCTTATTTATTTATTTAAAGTGAATTTTGATGTAAAATAAATGGTAATAGTTTTAAGAAAAACCTGATCAGTATAATTTATCAGGATACGAGGAGGAGCGTTATGATATCTCGGCGTAATTTTATAAAAATATGTGCTAGCACATTAGCCAGTATAAGTTGCTCTGAAATTTTATTCCAGTTGCCTATTAGTGGGGCTAGTAACAGGCAAATTCCCATATTAGCATATCATCGTGTAGGTTATACAACTGATAATTTTACTGTTACTCCAGAAAGATTTGAGAATGATTTACAAATATTGCAGGAGTATGGTTATTGTACGATTACATTAGAACAATTGCAAGCTTTTCTGGCGGATCGTACGATTGAACTTCCCGATAGACCTATCTTAATTACTTTTGATGATGGATATTTGGATAACTATGAAAATGCTTATCCAATATTGAAAAACTATGGAATGTTTGCTACTTTTTTTATTATTACTGGTATGTTATGGACTCCGGACCGACTTACTCCTGAGCGTATTGTGGAAATGGCTCAGGGTGGTATGTCTTTTGGATCTCATACAGTAACGCATAGACCTTTGGGTGGACTTGTATGGTCAGAAATTTGTGATGAATTGGTGAATTCTAAAGCGGTGCTCGAAAGTGTTTTAGGAAGAACCGTAAATGCGATTGCCTATCCTCAGGGAAGTTATAATGAAAATGTTCAGATGGTAGCTGATAATGTTGGGTATTCAACCGGTTTCACTGTGCGCGAAGGTATCTGTGTTAAAAGTTCTCCTGATTTTCAATTGAGACGCATTCCTATTTTTAAATATGATGGAGATATTATTGACGTTATGGAAAGTCGTGGAGGTATTTAGTATTTGAACCTTGATTTTAGTATTTTAATCTGCTATAATGATTAAGCTATTAGTTCATGGTTGTCATATATATGACTTGGGAAAAAGTGTCTGTATGATAATGCTTGACAATCGATATCATTGCTGATATAATAATAAATGTGTTATCGGGCACGGAGGGGTGTCCGAGCGGTTTATGGAGCTGGTCTTGAAAACCAGTGATCCTGAAAGGGACCGTGGGTTCGAATCCCACCCCCTCCGCCATCAACTTACTATATGGAGCGATACTCAAGCGGCTCAAGAGGACGGTTTGCTAAATCGTTAGAGGTCGTAAGGCCTGCCAGGGTTCGAATCCCTGTCGCTCCGCCA
>CAXYVG010000052.1:0-25806 GCA_964292325.1 uncultured bacterium
ACCCGCAACATCCTCATTACAAGTGAGGTGCTCTACCAGTTGAGCTATTCCAGCATAACCTTTGACAAGGTTTAATTCTATCATACTATGTGTCTTGTGTAAACATTTTTCTTGCAAAAACATTTACATCACACTCGGTACTTAAGTATCTTATTACATTTATATCAACTTGTCAATCTTTTTCATGTTTTTTTATATTTTTTTCAGGACCTTTTTTGTTAAATTCTAAAAAAGTAATAATATGAAACAAATGCTAAGATAAAACGATAGTACGCAAAAGAAGCCAATGTTGATTTATTCAAAAACTTAATAAACCACACCACAGATATATACGCTACAAGAAATGATACGAAGAAACCAATCGCAAACATTTGAATATCAGCCATATTCAGTTTATCCCACACTTTTAATAAATCATACAAACATGCTATTATCATCAATGGGACAGCAATAATAAAAGAAAATTCAGCCGCCACTGCACGGCTTATACCTAAAAAAAGTCCACCAGAAATAGTAGAACCAGATCGAGAAAATCCCGGCCATAGTGCTAATAATTGAAATAAACCGATACAAAAGGCTTGACTCAAAGTAATTTTATCAACATTTGTAACACTAGGGTGCTTTGCCATTTTCTCAGCTACCAACATTAATATCGCACCAAGAATTAATCCAACAATTACAACACCTGGTGAAAATAATGCCTTAATATTTTTATGTAATAAATACCCCACTCCCATAACAGGTATAATACCTGCTAAAATATGTTTGAACGTTAATCCATTACCATAAATACTCAGTGTTCGCGGTTTAAACATCCGAAAAAATGTATCACGATACAAAAAAAGAACCGATAAAATAGCACCAAGTTGAATAAAAACTTCAAACACACTAGCTTTCTCACCCTCAAAGCCAAGTAGATTTCCTACTAAAATCATGTGACCCGTAGAAGAAACAGGTAAATATTCTGTCACACCTTCAACAATTCCAATTATAACTGCAACTAAATTTTCACTCATTACACCACATCCTTATTCATTTAAGAAATAATATAAATTTTATTATACCTTAAAATGAATCACATGGACATCTTTTTTCATATCCATCGTGCAGAATGCCCTTTATAAAATAAAAAAAATTCGGTTTCGGCCAAATCCTCAGTCGCAGGTAGAAGCCTTAGTCATTCTTACTTGGAATCAGAAAGCGATATACTTTCTGATTCCGTAAAATAAAAAAGTAAGAAAGATTTGACCTAGGCCAAATTTTTCTTACTTATCTTAATCATCAATATTTTCCCCATACCCACTCAGACCTTGGTTATCTTTTCCAAACCCTGCAAGTCCTTTGTACATTCCTTGAATATCTTTATCATCACCACGATTATCTAAATACCGTTCAAGCTTACGTTTAACTCGTTGAAGAGCATTATCAATCGACTTTACATGACGTTCAAGTTCAACAGCAATTTCCTGATATGACTTTCCATCAAGGTAAGCCATCAGTACTTTCCACTCAAGATCGCTTAAAATTTCTCCCATTTTTTCTTCAATATCGATAAATTCTTCTCTACTGATGACTAAATCTTCCGGATCAGATATTTTAGATCCTGATAGTACATCAAGTAAAGTTCTATCCGAATCTTCATCATAAATAGGCTTATTTAACGATACATATGAATTCAATGGAATATGTTTTTGCCTCGTAGCGGTTTTAATCGCAGTAATAATCTGCCGAGTCACGCAAAGCTCCGCAAATGCTCGAAATGAAGAAAGTTTATCAGTACGAAAATCGCGAATTGCTTTATATAATCCAATCATACCTTCTTGAATGATATCCTCACGATCAGCACCAATCAAAAAATAGGATCTAGCTTTCGCCCGAACAAAATTGCGATACTTGTTAATCAAGTAGTCGAGTGCGATTGTATTATTATTATCTTTTGCATCAAGCACAATTTCTTCATCGCTCATATTCTCAAATGAGCCATATAGATCGCATTGAGTATTATAACGCATCGCATCGCCCCCACTCCCCAAATTGCTACACATTCACAAAAAGAAAATGCACTAAAGTATTAGTGCTCTAAGTTATGTGTACATGCCACTTCAAAGCAAATTATACCTTACATTTCTCTAATTAGTCAAGCTTAACTTGTCGTATTTACAATTAACTTTCACTATTCCGTATTCCAAGTTCATTATTTTTCAAGAGATGGCTAGTAAGTTTTTTCTTTACTATTGATCAACACCTGCAAACGGCGGAATTTGTGTACCAACCTTTATAATCATATTCTCAGGTAAGTAATGGTCTCGTGATAAAACTTCACGTTTGATTTCCTGCCCCTCTGCTCGTACTACTCGTACCATCGTAATTACATAGCCAGGTTTTCCGCGCTGATCTATCACACTCTCCCCCAAATATAAACTCTGGTCTTGCTGTTTAATGATTGCTGGCGCAACATTTTCCTGTCCTATCGATATAATTTCTACGGATTGTTTGATATGATGTTTCCCCAAAATACCTACTACCAGTTTATTATCAGCAACTTCAGCCATAATCACCAGCGGATCCGGCGTGTTATTAATAAATCGAAAATCTAAACCATTAAATGCAACAGTAGCATCCCGCCCCAATGGAACATATGACAGTGGTTTTGAGTGATTATACCTTTCTATAATATCTAAATTAGCCAAAAGGACCGCATTATATAAGGTAGATGAGAGTTGACATACGCCACCACCAATACCTGGAACAAATTCACCATCCACAATTTCCAATGCTTCTTTAAAGCCATAATGTTTTTCTCGCGGTCCCACCACTTTGTTAAAAGAGAAAATCTTGCCAGGATAAAGAATATATCCATTAATTTTTCCAGCTGCTACTTTGATATTCGTTGTACGATTTGCATCATTCTGATTAACGATCGTTGTATAGTTACTTATCAGTTCTCGTATACCAGTATTTGCAATATGATCCTTTGTAATACTCGGATAAATAGCTGTTACTGGTAATGCTATACTATCGCGTTCAGATCTTACTAGCGCATGTAAAACAAGAGGCCTAAGTGCATCTGAATTGAGTATACACCCCTGCTGGAATACTTTTTTACGACTGTTGTTTCCACTCAAATCGATCCCTTCTAGCATTACACCTTTGTATATATTAGAATCATATAAAGGTGTAATGCTAGACAATAAGCTTAATAAAATAATTCCTAAAGCACATATCGCAGTCATCACTAACCACGTTTTTTTCACTTATTTTTTCATCTCCCGTTGTTTTACAACTTCATACAACAACAACGAACAAGCCACTGAAGCATTTAAAGAATTAATCTTACCTAGCATCGGTATACGGACAACAAAGTCACAGTGTTCTTTAGTTAATCTTCCCATTCCTTTCCCTTCGCTGCCAACGACAACTACAATGGGGCCTGTCAAATCAGCTTCATAATAATTTTTTTCTCCATCCATATCCGCACCAACTACCCACATACCAGCTTTCTTTAGTTCTTCGAGCGTCTGTGATACATTACCAATCCTAGCTACAGGTACATATTCTACTGCTCCAGCTGAAGTTTTAGCCACCGTACCTGATAACGGACAACTGCGTCGCTTTGGTATCAATACTCCATGTACACCAGCAGCATCAGCAGTACGTAAAATAGCCCCTAAATTATGAGGATCTTCCAATTCATCTAATAGAACAATAAAGGGAGCTTCTTCACCTTCTGTTGCCTTAGCTAAAATGTCCTCCATTTCTGCATAGGCTACCGGTGGTACCGTAGCTAATACGCCCTGGTGTTTTTGTCCCTTTGTCATCGAATCTAATTTGCTGATTTCTACCTCTTGTACAACCAATTTATTTCCCCGCGCAAGACCTATAATCTCTCTAATCGACCCTTGCCGTTCGCCCTTGGCAACCATTATTTTATTAATAGGTCGACCACTTTTTAAAGCCTCTAATACACTGTTACGTCCCATGATAAACTCTTCTACTGCTGATGTGGATTCTAATTCTGACATAAACCTTCTCCTTCGCGTCATCATTTGACAACATTTATTTTTCCCTTTTTTTCATAAGCTATGTACGGTTATACTATCTTACTAATCTTCTTTCACCAAAAATTAAAGTCTGCTAACAATTATAACAATACTATAATAATAAACCCTCAGATACCACATAAAGCACCTGAGGGTTTGCAAAACTTACTTTACCGCCAAGCGTCCACAAGTTAGCTGTCCTTCACTACAATAGTTACTGGTTATACAAGTCGGTCCAGCCTTTTTAAAAAGTAATGGTGCTACCGTTTTCACTTCTGCTAACATCATATCCGCCAGCTGTCTAATTTCCCACTGTGCACGAGCACAACAGCGTAGTTGAAAGAAATGTAACAATGTTCGAGCATTCATTGTTACAACCACTTTCGTTTCCGTCGCATTTGCCAAACAGTACCGAGCGTCTTCTTTAGGGATTTCCAAATCAATCAATTCATTATATGTACTACGAATCGTATTCATCAACTCTTCAAACTTTTCTTTCGCCTGCTGATTATTCCGAATCGTTGGAGGCATAATATACTCAAACTCCTGTTCACCAACATAACGTTGAGACTGTTGAGAATAAGAAGCAATTCTATGACGTACCAATTGATGACTTAATACTCTGGAAACACCTTCAATTGCAAAGGTAAAGCTTACATGCTCGAATGTCGATAAATGTCCCATCTCGACAATTTTATTGACCAAATTCTCTACTTGAGATTCTGACATCGTCTCTACTAAGTCCTCCGCCCCAACTGCTGAATAACAAAGCCTTGCGGACATTGCTACCATTCGCTGGGGATCTGGAGTATATGAAATTAATTTTATTTTCATGATTTGCCTCCACTATCTTTAGCTGAATTTGTCATTCCCCGGGCAATAATAGCAAATGCTTTTTCCACAATTACTGATAAACGTTCATAATTTTTGCTTAAATACAAATAACCAACTAAGGCTTCAAAACCTGTGCTACTACGATAATCAGCTACCGTAGCGCTTTTAGGTACGGAAGATTTAGCATTACGACCGCGTTTTGCAATATTTTTTTCCGTTTCTGTTAATTCACCTTCGAGTGACTTATAAGCTAAAGCCTGCATTGTAGCAGATACAATTTTAGCATCAAGCGTATGTAGTACCCTAACTTTATTCTGCTCATAAGAAAGCATCGTAGTACGTACATACAAAGAAAAATATGCATCGCCAATATAAGCTAACACTAAGGGATGTAACTGCTGGGCTGGTATATCTTTGTATTTAATTGGTGGCGCTCCGGTTCCATCTCCCTGCTCAAAAATATTGTTCATCAAAAACTCAAACTGGTCAAATTTCATCGTTTTTTCCACCTTACACCTTGAGGTGAATCTTCCAAACTAATCCCAATTGTTCCTAAGCTATCGCGAATTTTATCAGCAAGAGTCCAATCTTTTGCCTGGCGAGCATGCTGGCGAATATCAATGATAATATCCATCAACTGTCCAACTAACTCCTGACTCCCATCCATTTTTTCTTTTCCCTGCTGTCTTTCATTCACCAATATACCTAGTACATCAGCCATCATAAAATACATCTTATGAACGATACGATACGCCTCTACGTTATGCATTACTTTACCAGTCGTAACCGCATTATAATATACATTAATTTCTTTCGCTAAACCAAACATCACACCAATAGCTAACGCCGTATTAAAGTCATCATCCATTGCTGCATAAAATTCTTGCTCTGCCTGTTTTGCTACTGTTTGCAGGTGATCATCCTCTGCCTCAGCTACCACACTTGGCATCTTTTCTAACTGATAGCTATTTTCTACCGCAGTGCGTAACCTTTCTAAGCTACGTTGTGATTCAGATAAACGTTCATCACTAAAATCAAGAGGGCTCCGGTAATGCGTAGACAACACAAAGAATCGCAATACGTCTGCCGAGTAATGCTTTAAAATATCTTTTACTAAAAAGAAATTGCCAAGTGACTTGCTCATTTTTTCTTCATTTACTGTAATAAATCCATTATGTAGCCAATAACGTACAAAAGGTTCCCCTTCATCAACAAAAGCCTCCGATTGCGCAATTTCATTTTCATGATGAGGGAAAATTAAGTCACTACCACCACCATGAAAATCAAAACTGTTACCTAAATATTTAAGTGACATTGCGGAGCATTCAATATGCCAACCTGGTCGTCCCTTGCCCCAAGGACTTTCCCACGCAGGCTCACCAGGTTTGGCACTTTTCCATAACGCAAAATCCATAGGATGATTTTTGCGGTCATCAACATCAACCCTAGCGCCTGCTTGCATATCATCAATATTACGTCCACTTAGTTTACCATATTCATCGAATTTTTCTATACTATAATAAACGTCACCATCAACAATATAGGCATAGCCTTTTTCCACTAAGCGTTTTACGATCTCGACAATTTCCGTCATATGTTCCGACACAGTTGGATATATATCCGCCCGACGAATATTGAGTTCATCCATAACCTCAAAATAAGAGGCAATATATCGCTTAGAAATCACATCCCATGTTACCCCTTCTTTATTAGCAGTATTAATAATTTTATCATCAACATCTGTAAAATTTTGTACATGGTATACTGCAAATCCACGATGCTCTAAGTATCTTTTAATCACATCCCATGTTAAAAACGGTCTAGCATTGCCAATATGTGCGTGATTATAAGGGGTGATTCCACAGACATACATTTTTACCTTACCAGCTTCGACTGGTACAAACTCTTCCTTCTGTCTTGTTAACGTATTATATACTCTTAATGTCATTTTTTTTCAATTCCTCCTCTAGTTGAGTTATTCTTTTCTCTAATCTGCCAATATTACGCTGCATACAATTCATCATTTCAGCTACCGGATCAGGTAAATCACCATGCTCTAAGTCAATATTCATTTCATTACTCACCCCACCAACTTTTTTCCCATTATGCCACACAACTTGCCCTGGAATACCAACCACCGTGGAATTAGGGGGTACTTCTTTCAAGACTACTGAACCTGCACCAATTTTAGAGTTTTCACCAACAGAGAAAGATCCTAATACTTTAGCTCCACTAGCTACTACTACATTATCGCCAACAGTTGGATGACGTTTACCCTTTTCCTTACCTGTACCACCTAAAGTCACACCTTGATATAAGGTTATATTATCACCTAGTTCAGCCGTTTCTCCAATAACAATACCAGTACCATGATCAATGAATAACCCTTTGCCAATGGTAGCACCTGGATGTATTTCAATCCCTGTTATAAAACGAGCCAAATTAGAAATCATTCTTGGTAAGAGTATCCATCCGTGTTTGTAGAACCAATGACTAATACGATGCAACCAAATCGCATGAAGTCCTGGATAACAAATTAGAACTTCCCACATACTTCTAGCAGCAGGATCTCGCTCAAACACTACCTCAATATCCTCTTTTATACGTTTGAACATACTGTTCCCCCTCCTTATAAAAATAACCAACAAAAAGACCACTATCTCATACAGAGACAGTGGTCCGTGATCCCACTCTGCTTAGGTGCACACACTAGCCTATACACCTCTCAATTGCACAATAACGGTTGCTACCGAGTCAGCTTACTCTCACCTTCAGCTAACCTGTTCACGGGTGCATTTCGGTGCACTTGATCTAGTAGCGCTCTCAGCCAATGACGCCACCTCTCTGCAAGTCAGTATTACACGTACTTATCCCAATCATTACATTTTTTTATTGCTTATTATGAAATTATACTCGGAGGAAATAGCAGTGTCAATTATATTTTAGCTAATGTTTTATCGATTCGAGTTAATATTCGTTCTCGACCAATCAAAGCAATGATTTTATCTAAGTCAGGTCCATGCATCTTACCTGTCAAGCCAATCCGAATTGGCATAAATACTTTTTTACCACCTAGTTTTAATTCCTTGGTAATACTTTTTAAAAGAGCTTTTACCATAGCAGCATCAACAACTTCTAGCTCCTGTAACTTTTGACGAAAACACTCGAACACTTGCGAAACATCGTCATCACGCAATATAAGAGCCGCCTCTTCATTTTCAAATTCAACATCATCATTGAAAAATATATCAATATGATTGACAATTTCCGATGCATGGCTAATATAGTCTTTTAAGACTCCTATAACATTCACTAACCACGCCTTTTGTTCGATTGATATGTCAGCACCAATATAGCCAGCCGCTTGAAGATGAGGCAATGCTATTTCTGTGACAACTTCAGCACTAGCCTTTTTCATATAATGAGCACTAATATAGTTTAATTTATCAACATCAAACACTGCTGGACTTTTGGCTACCCGCTCCATAGAAAATTGTTCAACAAGCTCCTCTAGTGAGAAAAATTCTTGTTCCCCTACTGGTGACCAACCTAAAAGAGCTAAATAATTGATAATTGCCTCTGGTAAATAACCTAAATTACGATATTGATCAACCGATGTAGCACCATGCCGTTTGCTCATTTTGGTACGATCTGTTGCTAAAATCAGTGAAATATGTGCAAATTCAGGAGTCGGAAACTCTAATGCTTCATACAAAACAACTTGGCGAGGGGTATTCGACAAATGTTCTTCACCACGAATTACATGAGTGATATGCATTAATGCATCATCAATAACAACTGCATAGTTGTAGACAGGAATACCATCTGATTTGACAATAACAAAGTCACCAACACCATTCGAATCAAAGCTTATCGTATCGCGAACCATATCTTTAAACACAATCTGCTGATTTTCTATTACATGAAAACGAACGGTATGCTTGCGACCTTCTGCAACAAATTGGGCTATCTCATTCTCTGTAAGATGACGACAACGTCCACTATAACGTGGTGTTTCCCCCTTATCCAGCTGCGCCTGTCTTTCCGCTTCTAGTTCCTCTTCGCTACAATAGCAATGATATGCCTTGCCATCAGCAATCAGTTTATCTGTGTAGGTACGATATGTATCCAAACGTTCCGTTTGGCGATAAGGTCCATATGGTCCACCCACATCAGCACCTTCATTCCAGGTAATACCAAGCCACTTTAAAGCATCTTTAATATTTTCTTCAGATTCTTTCGTTGAACGTTCCAAATCTGTATCTTCAATTCTCATAACAAATTTGCCATTATATTTTTTTGCCAACAACCAATTAAATAACGCTGAACGTGCACCACCAATATGAAACGGCCCTGTCGGACTCGGTGCAAACCTCACCCTGATTTCTTGTTGCAACATGTAAACTTCCCCCTAAAAACTTTTTTACATAGTAGAGTCCGTTGAAATAACGTCCCTCTATATTTAAAATCACTTTTCACATTACGATTACACCTCTTAAAAAGCATGTTTTTGACAATGAACATCATACTTTTTATCAGTTCCATATAATTCTAGCAGATTCTATATATTTATGCAAAAAAAGCTTTTCACATATTATATTTTTAATAGCTATCACTACATCTTCTTCATAGCAATCGTCGTGGATGGATAACTCGCCTAGCCACCCACGGCAAACAATACAGCTTTCATTTTCTTAGTGCTTTATATAGCAATGATTCTATCATTGTAGTTTTATTAAAAATAGTCCATCGATCACATCTGGTACAATGAAAGTAGTCATTGTATTATATGACCCCGATACCGTCTTCGCTCCATCAGGTAAAAGGACCAGCCGCCAGATTACTCGGTCATTATAACACAACTCACTTGATGTAGTTCCATCCTCTTGACGTATTACATGTATATTCATTGTAAACTCTGCTGCTAGTACTTGTTTAGGGTAAACCAACACAAATAGAGTAAGTAAGATACATATTATTTTTCGCATACATAAATCCTCCTATGGTTTGATTCGATATGTTATGCTTCTACCTTTTTATATAAATAATCCAGATTATTTATAATATGTATCAATACACAAAATTTATACAACAACTATTTATCATCACTTTTTTAATTCACAGAATTATAAACTTTGTATAATAAAGAAACTGCAAATCTTTTCAGATTTACAATTTCTTTTGCAATTTACTATGCTTTTTTTATTATTGATGCTACAGCATAAGCGGCAATTCCTTCTCCTTTACCAGCAAACCCTAAACCTTCTGTTGTCGTTGCTTTTACATTTACCTGCCCTATGTCTAATTGCAAAGCAGTTGCAATCCGTTGGTTCATTTCAGGAATATAAGATGCTAGCTTCGGTTTTTGTGCCACAATCGTTGTATCAATATTATTCACTACATATCCATGTTCAGCAATAATATCTCTTACCCGCTCTAAGAGTTTTATGCTTGATGCACCTTTATACTGGATATCAGTATCGGGGAAATGTCTCCCAATATCCCCAAGCGCAGCCGCTCCTAAAAGCGCATCTTTTATAGCATGCAGTAATACATCTGCATCTGAATGTCCATCTAGTCCGTAAATATAGGGTATCTCTACTCCGCCTACTATTAATTTTCGATTTTCTACCAATTTATGTACATCATATCCCATACCGAATCGTACCACATCTCTTACCTCACATTCTTTATTATGACGATCACTGTTTTTTTCAGCTACTATTGCCTCAGCAATAATTAAATCTTCAGGTGTTGTCACTTTCAGATTCTCATAACTACCAGATACAACCGTAACACTAACCCCTATTCTTTCAACTAAAGACGCATCGTCTGTACCGAGATAATGATCCTGCATTGCCTGTTTATATGCCTGTCGCAATATATTGGCATCAAAACCCTGTGGTGTTTGTATGGACCATAACATACTGCGTTCTGGCGTACCTATGACTACGCCACTGTCATTTACTATTTTAATCGTATCCTTAACAGATACAGCTACTACAGCAGCTTTATTTTTAATAGCAGCCTGAATAACATGATCAATACACTCCTTAGTCACAAGAGGCCTTGCACCATCATGTACTAAAACAACATCTGTCTTCTCTGAAATTTCCTGTAGAGCATTTGCAATGGAATACTGCCGTTCACTACCACCTGCCACCACTTTCCAAGGTTTAATTCCCTCTAAACCTGTGAGCATTTTTGTCACATATTCCACTTCATCTGGTGCTACTACCACAACTAAATTATCAACGGCTACGCACGCCGAAAAAGCCAGTATGCTATATAGCAATACTGGTTTTTCATCCAATAGCATAAATACCTTGTTTATACTGCTTTGCATCCTTTTCCCTTGCCCTGCAGCTGCAATAATTGCTGTAACCACTATGTTATCATACCTTTCATTTATAACTTATATAAGCAAATTTTCATTTTGTAGGTAAAGATTCTATTATGATTGGCAAATCACCTGCTTTTTTCACTAGGAATTCCAGTTTAAAGAATGTTGTAGCGTAATATATTGTTATTTACATACCACTGACATACTATATTTTTGAACCACGATACCAGAAACCTTATCTACTCTAGGCCGTTGTTTAGCCCCATAATTGCAATTTTTACACACTACTCTTCCTGTAGGAAAAGTTTTTACTAAAACTTTTCCACATTTTTCGCATGTAAAATTAACCAATTCAAATTCTTCATTACTCATTTATTCTACCTCCATATCATATCATCTTTACATTATACCATATAATGTTATTTTTTACTTATTATGAGAGTAATATTTATGGTATAATTTAACAAACGCTTGATTTCAAGCAATTCTTGAGATACAGGTAGTTGTTCTTACTTGGAATCAAGAAAGTATTATACTTTCTGACGCCATAAAATAAAAAAAATGTCTTCGATTCTGTTATCATCAGAACCCGAAGACATCGGTATCTATTTTTTATAATAAATTAAGCACCTTTTTCCATCGCTTTTGGTTTGGCAAAAATCATACGCCCAGCCGCAGTCTGCAATACAGATGTTACTAATACACCAATCGTATCACCAATATGTTTTTTACCACTATCAACCACAATCATAGTACCATCATCCAGATATCCGATACCTTGACCAAGTTCTTTACCATCTTTCACTACATGCACAACCATCTCTTCCCCAGGCAATACTACAGGCTTTACAGCATTTGATAATTCATTAATATTAAGAACTTTTACCCCTTGTAATTCAGCAACTTTATTTAGATTATAATCATTTGTAACCAATTTCCCGTGCATCACTTGAGCCAATTTGACCAGTTTAGAATCGACCTCTATGATCTCCTCAAAATCCTGATTCGTTATTTCCACAGCTAGACCTAACTCTTTTTGCATACGATTCAAAATATCTAGCCCTCGACGACCACGATTACGTTTGAGCAAATCAGAGGAATCTGCAATATGTTGCAATTCTTCCAAAACAAACATTGGAACGACTAGCGGTCCCTCAACAAAACCACTTACACAAATATCAGCAATACGCCCATCAATGATAACACTCGTATCAAGAATTTTATATTGCCCTACCTTGGTTATTTTTTCTTTTTGCCGTTCTTTATTCTTCCAAGGTAACGATACTAATAATAAAAAGAATTCTTCTCGTTTACTAATAGCAATATTTATTCCTAAATATCCTAAAATAATACTACTAATACTCGGAATATAATTTCCAATAATCGGTATATTCATAAATGCAGATCCGATTAAATTAGAAATTATCAATCCGATCGCTAATCCTACAGAACCTGCAAGCACATCATATATTGGCATCCTATTCAGCCTTGATTCTACCCAATAAGTAAATTTCCATAAATGTTTTATACAAAATGGTGATAGAAAAAAACCAATAGCAGCACCTGCCAATCCACCTAAAATGGATAGAAAGATAGTTGTTATCGTACCACCACTGCTGATAAATCCGATATGTAAAAATTCACCATTTACCACTGATGCAAAAAAAGTACTGACACTAATCCATTTCGCTGTCATCAGACCTGCAACCGTCGTTAGCAATGTAATGATAAAACGCAAAATTTTATCCAAGTAATTTTACACCTCCTTGCGCTGTTATTTATTATATAAGTTCTTCCACATTATTACAAGTATGTTATGATACTTTTACAATGTAGGAACACTATGTATTATGCCCTAATACTAACAAAAAAATACGTCAGTTACCTGGCGTATTTTCTTGTTCTTGCATTAATTCATCTATCCATTCTTCTACGCTGCCTAAATCTTTGCCACAAGCTAATACTAATTCACTCACCATAATTTTTCTAGCGGTTTCCAATAAGCGTCTTTCGCCTGCCGAAAGCTTTTTAGAATTATCTTGTAACATCAAATTACGTACTACTTCAGCTACCTCATATATACTACCAGTCTTTATCTTTGCTAAATTTAAATTGAATCTCTTATTCCAACTAGCAGTTTCTTGAATTGAAGTTGTTCGCAAAATATCTACTACTTTAGTAATTCCAATATCATCAATTACTTCTCTCAGGCCTATATTTTCGACGTTCTTCATAGGGATCATTACTCTCATACCGCCATAAGGCATAGTAAGAATATAATAATCTTGCCGTTGCCCAAACACTTCATGCTCTTCGATTGCTTCAATGACACCAGCACCATGCATGGGATAAACCACTTTGTCCCCAATAGCTAACATAGCATCATCTCCTAATATTCGTAGTATAGCATGAATCTATTTTTTTGTCAAAGTTGTATATTTTAGCATAGCCTAATAATTCTTGTCAACTAAAAAATTCTATGATAATTCGATTTTTAGTAATAATAGTTTTATTTTTTCAAAAATTATGCATAACTTTTGATAATAATAAATTATTTTATTATTATCTACTTTCATTTCGGTACAAACATTGACAATCATAGATTGAACTTTATATAATAAAACTCAAAGTGAGGTGTTTCATGATGCATGAAAAATGCTCAGATTTCCAATCTGCTGTTGATGAATATCTTATCCGTCACCGCAGCATTCTTGATATTATGACAAAATATCAAGAAGCAAGTGCCCGTGTGAATCGAGCTTTTGCTAAATCAGTCACCGAATGTGGTTGCGTCAAAGTAAATGCCGCCCGGCAGCAAATACCTCCTGACACTGAATATAGTGATTTAAAACAATTTATGTCCTCGCATTTATCAGGTGAACCATGCGAACAATGCAAAGAAATCCTTACGAAAGAATTAGGACATAGCTTATTTTATTTAGCTGCTCTTTGTAACTTATCAGGAATTAGCCTTAATGAAGTCATGAAGCAAGAATTCAACACTGTCAATACTTTAGGATTTTTCCATTTATCCTAATACTTATTTTGCAACTTTAAAGCCTGATGACTTTCTACACAAAAACGTGACCAATATGGTCACGTTTTTTTATTACATAAAGAGATTCGCATAAGGACATGATACAATTATTGATTCATTTCTCCGGGGGGTTGTAATTATGAATCGCAAACGAAATCATCTCTTACTTATAGGGGCTATAGTGCTATGTAGTATACTATTTTTTATTCTACTCCCTCTACTACCACTCAATATATTATCGATTCAACAAAAACCTGAATCTGAGCCACAAAAAATTTACGATTATTACATTATTATTGATGAGGTAGATCATCACAGTCTAATGTATGTACCCTTAGTTGTAAACATAGGGGATGAAGTCTTAACAGAGGAAAATAAGCGTTATAAAGTAGTCAAGATTGAAGAAAATCGAGCTTTCGCCAGATTTGTTGAAAATGTAAAGTTAGAACAATATAAGAAAAAATGAAATTTATAATTACTTGTTATTACTGATTACGATCTAACAACACTTGTTCGCGAACTCTTTTTAAACCATCTCTGATTATTTTAGCTCGCACTTCACCAATGCCATCAATATGGCTTAAATCTGCAACTTGCGCATTATAAATAGGATGAATGGTTTTAAAAAAAGTGACCAATTTTTCTACTGTCATCATGGGTAATCTAGGAATTTTCCCTAGTATCCGATACCCTCTAGGTACTACTTGTATATCTAAAATATTTGGGGTTGTTCCATAACCCAAAATATGGCATATAATAATAGGTTCTAAACTTTCCTCGGGTAAAGCCCTTAATTGTGCACGTACCTGTTCATGTATCTGCGGGTCACTATTGGTACAATAATCTTTGATCAATAGCTCCATCTCATCATACTCTGACATTAGTTCTTCCAATTGCATATTAACTAATCGCCCTTCACTGCCTAGCTCAATCACATTCAGTTCAATTTCTCTAGTAATACGGCTCACTTGTTCAACCCGAATCATAATCTCAACTACATCTACCAGTGTCACTAGATGATCAAATTCAAGAGCACTTAAATTAATTAAGCTTCGTTGCAATACTTTTTTATATTTTTCCAAAGTCTGCAAAGCTTGATTGGTTTTGCTTAAAATAACAGTAATATCTTTTAGCGTATACCGTAAGTTACCTAAGTACATCGTAATCAGGTTCCGTCGTTGCGAGATCGCTATCACAAGCCCTCCTGTTTGTTTTGCAACCCGCTCGGCAGTACGATGCCGTGTACCCGTCTCGGTTGTAATAATATTAGAATCAGGTACTAACTGTGCATTGGCATATAAAATATGTTTTGCATCGGCAGATATAATCAGTGCTCCATCCATTTTCCCTAGCTCATAAAATCCAGCAGGCGTGTATTCACAATTGAGAGAAAAACCGCCATCTCTTATCTCCATTAAAGATTCCTCATTACCTACTAATACCAATACGCCCATTTTGGCTCGTAGGATATTCTCTAATCCCTCTCTCAGTGGTGTCCCAGGAACCAATTTTTGAATCGTTTTAATAAATTTTGTATCCCATAATCGATCTTCACGATTTTTCATCATATAAATACCGCCTCCATTGCTTCTATCACATTACAAACCCCTACTATTTTTATCTCTTGTTGATTGATTCTTAAACCCTTTACATTACCAGTAGGAATAACAAATCGTTTAAAACCAAGCTTGGCGGCTTCTTTAATCCGAATATCAACTCTTGATACCATACGAACTTCACCAGTAAGTCCTACTTCTCCCATCACAACGGTCTGAGAATCAAGAGAAATATTACGAAAGCTTGAGGCTACAGCTAAAATAACTGCTAAATCCGCAGCAGGTTCCGTAATTTTAATACCACCTACAGCATTTACATAAGCATCCTGATTGGCTAACATTAGGCCCACACGTTTTTCTAATACTGCCATCAATAAAATAAGACGATTATAGTCAAATCCCGCTGCCATACGCCTCGGCATACCAAAACAGGTTGTACTAACCAACGCTTGTATCTCAATGAGTATAGGTCTAATTCCCTCCATACAGGCTAGCACAACCGATCCTGGTGCACTTTCCGCTCTCTCCATCAATAATAGACCGGAAGGATTTTTCACTTCGAGTAATCCATCTTCTTCCATAGAAAATATACCACTTTCATGTGTTGAGCCAAATCGATTCTTGATTGCACGTAATATACGAAAAGCATGACTCTTATCGCCTTCAAAGTATAACACCACATCTACCATATGTTCTAAAATACGTGGTCCCGCAATATTTCCTTCTTTTGTCACGTGTCCAATAATTGCGATGGGAATACCACTTTCTTTAGATAAACGCAGTAGCTTTCCCGTAGATTCTCGCACTTGCCCCACACTACCAGGTGCTGATGGAATCTCTGAACTATACATCGTTTGAATCGAATCGATAATCATCAGAGCTGGTTTCAGGCGATTGGCAACTAGTGTAATTTCCTCTAAATCTGTTTCTGTCATAATTAATAACTGTTCGCTTAATTTATTGAGCCTTTCCGCTCTCATCTTAGTTTGTACAGCTGACTCTTCTCCTGAAACATATAGCACTTTACCATATACCTGACTCACACTACAAGCTACTTGTAAGAGCATCGTTGATTTACCAATACCAGGATCACCGCCAATCAAAATCAGTGCTCCTGGTACAATTCCGCCGCCTAACACACGATCAAATTCTCCCACACCTGTTGCTAATCTAGGCACGGGTAAATTATCAACTTCTGTAATGGGTCTTGGTTTAGTACCCTCATTACTATTATGACGAATTTTTGTTTCAGACTTACTAACAACTTCCTCCACCATACTATTCCACGCGGCACAACCAGGACATTTTCCCAACCATTGAGGTGCGTCGTGACCGCATTCTTGGCAAACAAAGCGAATTTTGACTTTAGCCAATCTTGTATACCCCTTCCAAATTAAAAACAAATAAGAAAATGAACCCGGTCTATTATTTCTTAGTTAATTCTAATTTTCCACTTTCAGCAATATCAACTAACACAGTGTCACCATTTGTGACTTCATGTCGTAGCATTAATTCAGCAATTTGATCTTCAATCATTTTTTGAATCGCTCGACGTAATGGCCTTGCGCCATAAGTAGAATCTCGACCAGCTTTTACAAGTTCAGCCTTCGCCGTATCGGTACATTCAAGACTAAGCCCATTCTCACGTAACCGCTTATCTACCTCTTGTAACATCATATTCACAATATGAATCAATTCATCATCACTAAGACTACTAAAAACAATCAACTCGTCTATCCGATTGAGGAATTCTGGACGAAACGTACGCTTTACTTCTTCAAGAACTCTATTTTTAGCATTCTTCTCACTATTATCCTCTTTGCTATCCACCATAAATCCTACAGTCCCAGCATCTTTTCGTAAATATTTTGCTCCCACATTGGAAGTCATAATGATAACCGCATTTTTAAAATCTACTCTACGCCCTTGACTATCAGTCAATCTGCCATCTTCCAATACTTGCAATAAAATATTAAAGACATCTGGATGAGCTTTTTCTATTTCATCTAGTAAAATTACTGCATATGGCTTGCGACGTACCGCATCCGTCAATTGTCCACCCTCATCGAAACCAATATAACCCGGTGGTGCCCCAATCAAGCGAGAGACTGTATGTTTTTCCATATACTCTGACATATCAAGCCGAATCATAGAATCTTCATCACTGAATAAGGCTTCCGCTAATGCCCTAGCTAGTTCAGTTTTGCCAACACCTGTTGGTCCCAAAAAAATAAATGAACCAATTGGACGTTTTGGATCTTTTAATCCCGCCCTAGCCCTTCTTACAGCCTTTGCTACAACCTGAACGGCTTCATGCTGACCAACCACTCTCTTATGCAATGTTTCCTCTAAATTTAATAAACGTTCGGTTTCCTCTTGTGCTAGTCTTTGTACTGGAATACCTGTCCATAAGGCTACAATATGAGCAATATCTTCCCCTGTAACCACAAGTTGGTCACTGCCTTGTTGTTTCCATTCTTTCTGTTTATTTTCTAATTCTTGTTGAATATGTTTATCTTCATCTCTAAGGCGTGCTGCTTGTTCATAATCCTGCACCGCAATCGCTGCTTCCTTTTCCGTCTGTAATTGCGCTAATTTTTTTTCTAACTCTTTCACGTTTGATGGTGAAGAAAAAACGGTAAGGCGTACTTTAGCTGCTGCTTCATCGATTAAATCAATTGCCTTATCAGGCAAAAACCGATCAGAAATATAGCGATGCGACAACGTAACTGCCGTAAGAATTGCCTCATCCGTAATCGTAACCCGATGAAAGGCTTCATATTTATCACGAATGCCTTGCAAAATCGTAACAGCATCTTGTACCGATGGTTCATTCACTGTAATTGATTGAAATCGTCGCTCAAGCGCAGCATCTTTTTCAATATGTTTTTTATATTCATCAAGAGTGGTAGCACCAATTACTTGTATTTCGCCACGAGCTAAGGCCGGTTTTAAAATATTAGCAGCATCAATAGCCCCTTCTGCAGCTCCTGCTCCTACCAAAGTATGAAGTTCATCAATAAATAAAATAATATTCTCATCTTGCCTAACTTCTTCCATGATTTTTTTCAGTCTTTCTTCAAATTCCCCTCTATACTTCGCCCCTGCCAGTAATGAAGCCATATTAAGAGATACTACACTTTTACCGCGTAATAAATCAGGTACATTATTTTGTATAATACGCTGGGCTAACCCTTCCGCAATGGCTGTTTTACCAACACCTGGTTCACCAATCAATACTGGATTATTCTTGGTACGGCGACTCAAAATTTGCAATACACGCTCAATTTCTTTATCTCGACCAATTACAGGATCAATTTTTCCTTCTTGGGCTAGTTTATTTAAATCCCGACCAAATTCATCAAGAGTAGGCTTATTAATTCCTTGCTGCTTAGCTCCTGGAGTCGGTCCCTGGGTAGAAGGTGCTGCTCCATTTAAAAGTTCAATGACTCGTTGTCTTACGATATTAAAATTGGCACCTAAAGCTGCTAACAATTGTACAGCTACGCCCTCGCCCTCTTGAATAAGTCCTAATAATAAATGTTCTGTACCAACATAATTATGTCCTAATTCATTTGCTTCTTGAATTGCTAGTTCGATACATCTTTTTGCCCTTGGTGTATAGGCAACTTGCGAACTCATCTCTGTACCACGGCCTATCAGATTTTCTACACCAGTGCGGACAATCTCAATTGTGATTTGTAATGAAAGTAGCACTTTAGCTGCTACTCCTTCCCCTTCACCGAGTAAACCAAGTAATAAATGTTCCGTTCCGACATAATCATGTCCAAACTCTACCGCTTCCTGCTGCGCTAAATATAAAGCTTTTTGGGCTCTTTTAGTGAATTTCCCTACCATTTAAATTCCCTCCTGCTTAATTTTTTCGCGAATAATCGTCGCACGTAATTGCCTACGCTCAACAGAATCCAGTTCCGGTTGATTGCTAAGTTTCTGCAAAAAATTTGGTCTAGTAATGACCATCAGTTCATTAAAATTGCATAACGGGCTTTTATCAATAATTCCAAGGTCACAACCTAGTCGTACATCACTAAGCATTGATAATGCTTCTTGCCCTGAAATACTACGAGCATATCGGAGTATCCCATAAGAGCGCCATACACGATCCACAAGTGTATCCGTAGCCTCACGATATAGCTCAGCCCTTCCGGCACGTTCATGATCAACAACTTGCTTCACTATATTATATAAATTATCGATAATAGCTTGCTCTGTGAAACCTAATGCTAACTGATTGGATATTTGAAAGATATTCCCATTGGCCTCGCTTCCTTCACCATATAACCCTCTCACGGTTAAACCAATCTGCGTAACAGCATTTACAATATGATTCATCTGTTTAGTCAAAACTAGTGCTGGTAGATGTAGCATAACAGATGCTCTGAGTCCTGTTCCCAAATTGGTAGGACAAGCAGTAAGATAACCTAATTGCTCATTAAAGGCAATATCATGTTTATTTTCAATCGTATCATCAATTTGATCAGCTAAACTAAACGCCTCTGTCAAATTAAGACCAGGCATGATCGATTGTATCCTTATATGATCCTCTTCGTTAACCATAATACTAGCGGTTGTATCAACATTCACAAGCAATGCCCGTTTTTCCGCTTTACGCGCATGATCGGGACTAATAATGTATTTTTCTACCAATACTAGTCTTTCTAATAGTGGTATTTTTTCTAAATCAACAAACATATAATCCGCTTGTTTCATTGCATTCAGATCATCTAATGATTCGTGCATTTGCGATACGACTTTTGCTAATTGCTCAACATTAGCTCTCTGTGGAAAGGGGATACCTTCCAGATTGCGTGCTAGCCGAATGCGACTCGCTAATACAATATCATCATCCTCAGCACCATCTTTCATCCAATTGGCAAAAGGTTGATCTAGCAAATTTTCTATCATATTTTGCTATGCCTCCTTATTATCCATACCAATGTTTTTTTCTAAACTGCGAATTTTATCTCGAACTAAAGCTGCTTCTTCATACTCTTCATTGATGACATATTGTTCTAACTCTTGTCTCATTTTTTTTATTTCTTGTTTTACCTTTAGTGCTCCACCACTACGTTTAGGAAATTTTCCAGTGTGCCGATTCGCACCATGAATTCTTGTTAATACAGGACCAAGTTGCTCACTAAAAGCAATGTAGCAATTGCTACAACCAACCTTTCCTTTCTGGTTAAAATCACCATATGTCATACCACAATCCTGACAAATCACTTCGTTTGTAGTTTGCGCATCTGCAAAAAATTCTTGATTAAACATGCCCTTCAAAAAATCTTGTACCTGGAATTGGTTATCAAATGAAACATTGATTGCACCAATATTTTTTGCACATTCTTCACATAAATGTTTTTCTGTTTTTTTATTATTTTTTATTTGAGTAATATGTACACAGGCTGGACGTTTCTTACAATCACTACACAGCACTTTATACCCTCCTCATATATCAACATAGATCAATAAAATATAATAAGAATATCCCTTATTATATTTTATTGTAATTTTACATTTTATTCAATTCTTTTATAATAAAACACTTCATACTCTTTACATCACAACATCAGTGCTAAGCACAAACTAGTATAAAATAATACGCTGATATAGCAAAAAAACTTGGCTTTCGCCAAGTCCTTGGACCTAGGCATAAGCCCTAGCCTTCTTTATCCGCTATTTTTCTTTTTCCAGTAATGATATAGCAAATAACCTATCGCCACGACAATCAGTATATTATGAACCACTCTAAACTCAGCAGCAAAGTACTGCGGTTCCCAGTATGATACTGGACTATGTACGCCCAGTAAGGAAATCGGATATAAGAAAAAATTTGCATACGCGGCATGAGTTAAACCATCTATCAGTAGATGTGTACCCCAGCCAATAACAAATGGCTGTCCTTTGTTTATGATCGGTAGCAATGTAAAAAGGAATGTAATACCCCAGATCACTACTGAATGCCCAATCAAATCGATTTTAACCGCCCAAGGATATAATGGTAGAAAAGACATCATGATACTTGGGTTCATCACAAGTAAGTCGTTCCACGCTACTTGTCCCTTCCCCAACATAACACTTATTAGCACTACATAAATATAATCAGGAAACATCGATCCAGCTACAAACTGCCAAACATCAGGACGACGTCTTGTAAAAAAATATAACCAAAAGCCATGATGCCATGTAAACATGCCAACTACCTCTTACTGATAAAGTTACGTTTTTACGCTCTGCTATATTATGTCCAATCATTATTATTTCTTACATATTTTTATTATCAGTTATATCATTACCTTACTGACTAATAAGAGGGCTTTACAGCCCTCTTATTAATTACTTACTATTCTCTTGTACTTTTTTTGCAAACTGTAAACCAAAATCAAAACATTGCTTCTGTCCTTCGGCGTCAGCCTTCCACTTAAATGCCAACTGAGATGACTCAACCATTATACCACTTGCTGCTAACGATTCCTCAATTGTTTTCTGTGCACCACCAGCCCAGCCATAAGCACCAAATACTCCACCTAGCTTCTTAACAGGACGTAATCCCTTCAGATAGGTAAGAAATCCTCCCATTGTCGCTAATACATCATTATGTTGGGTGGGGCAACCAACTAATACGCCACCTGCTTCCAATATATCAGTCATAATATCGCTTAAGGGGCTTGTTGTCAGTCTATGTAACTTAATGGTAGAACCTGCTGCTGCTGCGCCCTCTAAAATTCGTCTTGCCATTTCTTCTGTGGAGCCCCACATCGTATCATATACAATAACAATACTATCATTATGATACCCACTACCCCATTGCTGATATTTTTTCATAATATCATTAATGTGTGTACGCCATATTACACCATGACTAGGAGCAATCATTTTAATAGGTACTGTTTCTGTTTTACCTAATGCTTTCCCTAGCAGTCGATTGTATGGTAGAAGAATATTAGCAAAATATTTTCCTGCTTCATGTATCACATCATGAACATCATTCTCATCATCAAACCGCTTACTGGTAGAAATATGTTGACCAAACGCATCATTAGAAAATAAAATTTCTTCACTATCAAGATAGCTTGCCATAGAATCAGGCCAGTGTAGCATTGACATTGTGATAAAATGCAATTTTCTACTACCTAAATCTAAGACATCTCCTTCTTTAACAACCTGAAAGTCATATTCTTGATGATAATGTTTTATAATGGATTCCTTACCTTGCGCTGTTAATACAATCTTAGCCTGAGGTGCTTGTTCCATAACAGCAGGCAATGCACTAGCATGATCTGGTTCGGTATGATTACAAACAATATAATCAATTTTTTTAGGATCAATAATCTGACTAATACGTTCTAGTAGCTCCTTGGCAAAAGGTGCTTTTACCGTATCAACCAAACAAATTTTTTCATCAACAATTAAATAGGCATTATAGGTAATACCCCGTGGAGTTTCATAGCCGTGAAAATTCCGCATCGTCCAATCAACGGCTCCCACAGAATATACGCCTTTTGCTATCTCAACATTATGTAACATCATAGTTCCTCCCCTATTTGCCAGTTTAACTTCTATACTAATTTAGGTACGTTTGCCAAAACTTGTTTGGCTTCCTGCATAATATTTTCAATTATTACTTTCGCTGGCTCAATTTTAGTCAGTGGAAGTAATGATTGTCCAGCCTGAACCATACCATTCTCAACATCACCATCAACAGCTGCTAAACGATTCGTCCCTGTTGCAAGACGAGCAAGTTCATCCTCTGGTGTATGATTCTTTTCAAGTTCGAGAAAATGTGTAGTAAATTTATTCTTAACACCTCTAACTGCATGTCCAGAGAGCGATCCTGTAATTACAGAATCTGTATCTGTTGCAGCAATTAACTTCTGTTTAAAATTAGGATGTACAGAGCACTCCTCTGCTACTAAAAACCTTGTGCCCATCTGGATGCCAGATGCACCCATAACTAAAGCAGCTGCAAGTCCACGTCCATCAGCAAATCCTCCAGCAACAATCACCGGAATATCAATTTCCGGAATGACTTGAGTCATCAGCGCCATCGTAGTCAATACGCCAATATGTCCTCCTGCTTCCATCCCTTCGATCACAATCGCATCAGCACCCTTATCTTGTACACGCTTCGCTAATTTAACATTAGGTACTACGGGGATTTTCTTAATCCCTACACTATCAAATTTTTCAAAAAAAGGAACAGGATTTCCAGCTCCAAGAGTAACAAAAGCAACTTTTTCTTCACAAATGATATCAATAATTTCTTCTTTATTATTGGCCATCAACTGTATATTTACCCCAAATGGTTTATTCGTCAATGTTTTGGCCAGACGAATTTGTTCCCTCACCCACTGAGGATCACGTCCTCCCGTAGCAATAACACCTGCACCACCAGCCTCTGATACAGCAGCTGCTAATTTTGCATCAGAAACCCAAGCCATACCACCTTGAATAATAGGATATTTTATATTTAGCATATTTATTAATTTTGTACTCATAATATTATTGTGCTCCTTTTTTACAAATAACTATATTAAGGGAAATTCACTATTTAATTTGCATATTCCTGCAAAGATTTTAAGATTATTATATATATTTCTCTAAAAAATTATTCTTTACAATATTATATAATCAATTTATAATGAAAAGCTGTACAATTACTATATTAAATGGCGTAAATATACTTTTAAAAGAGAGCACATACGTCTCAGTAATTTTTATAAAGGGGCGATACATTACTATGTTAGGATTAATAGGAAAACATCTCACTATCGATATGTATGGATGCATTTTTAAAACTCTCGATGATGTTGATTTTGTAAAAGAGACTATGCTGGCAGCAGTAAAAGAGGGTAACATGACACTTCTTAACTTTACTTGCCATAAATTTGAGCCACAAGGATTAACTATCTTAGCATTATTGGCTGAAGGACATATGAGTGTCCACACTTATCCTACAATGAGTTATACTGCTGTAGACATTTTTACTATTGGTGAGCAAAGTTCTCCTAATCAAAGTATTAGAGTATTAAAGCAGTCTTTTAAACCTGAAAAAATAAAGACAACAAACATAAAGCGTGGTGACGTGGGATCACTTAGTGATATGAAGCCAAAAATTAAACTAAGCACGACTCCCATGCGTCGTGTTCGAGATACAAGCGCTAAAGTCTTTAAATTTTTATCTCGCTCACGTTAATTGAAGCAGCGAACCAAAACTTTGATGCTTTTCCAAAGTTTTTCGTGAGTCGCTTCGTTAGCATCGCAATGCTAACATCATTTAAACTTTACATGACTAACTACTAGCAGAACCATCCTTTTATGCTAGTCCGATTGGCGATAATACCTCATCTGCGTCGTTACTCCTGCGCGCGTTCGCCTCACGTGCTCGTCGCGCCTAGCATCTGAGGCATTCTCACCAATCTAGCCTCAGTAATAAACATATTATCAAAAGACGAAAAAAAAAGCACTCATTAATGAATGCTTTTTTCTTAACCGGCAACTACCTATCCTCCCAGCCCGTTTCCAAGCAAGTACTTTCGGCGTATATGGGCTTAACTACTGTGTTCGGTAGTGGAACAGGTGGAACCCCATAGCTAGTCCGATTGGCGATAATACCCCATCTGCGTCGTTGCTCCTGCGCGCGCTCGCCTCACGTACAGTCGTACTGTTCGGCTCACGTGCTCGTCACGCCTAGCATCTGAGGCATTCTCACCAATCTAACCTCTATAATAAATATATTCTCAATAGAAAAAAGAAAAAGACACTCACAAATGAGTGTCTTATCTAACCGGCAACTACCTATCCTCCCAGGCCGTTTCCAGCCAAGTACTTTCGGCGTATATGGGCTTAACTACTGTGTTCGGTATGGGAACAGGTGGAACCCCATAGCTATCGCTACCAGATTATAGAGATTAACATATTACTATGTTCTCTCAAAACTTCACAGAAGAAAGTTCGTAATTTAGGATTAACGCACGT
>CAXYVG010000053.1:0-25690 GCA_964292325.1 uncultured bacterium
AGGAGGTTATGTAATGAAAGTATTAGTTACTGGTGGTGCTGGTTTTATTGGTTCACACGTTGTAGATAAATTATTACAGGAAAATTGTCAGGTCGTAATTCTTGATAATTTGAGTACTGGATTAGAAGCTAATATAAATCCAACTGCTACATTTATCAACATGGATATTCGTAGTAATGAGGTACTTGCTTTATTTATAGCAGAACAATTTGACTCTGTCATTCATTTAGCTGCGCAAACGATGGTCAATAAGTCACTCGAAAATCCAGACTATGATTGTGATGTAAATATCTCAGGCACTGTAAATATCTTAGAGGCTTGTCGTAAAACAAATGTGAAACGAGTGGTTTTCTCTTCAACCGCAGCGACGTATGGAAATGTTACAAATTTGCCTGTACTAGAAAACTCGTTCACAAATCCGACTTCTTTTTATGGTTTAAGTAAACTTACTTGTGAAAATTATCTGTCACTCTATCATAAAGTCTATGGTCTTTCCTATGTCGTATTACGTTATGCGAATGTATATGGGGAGCGCCAAGGTGATGGTGGGGAAGGTGGCGTCATTAGTATCTTTACTCGTAAAATCCATCAGGGAGAACCTGTACAGATATTTGGCGATGGGAACCAAACGCGTGATTTTATTTATGTTGGTGATATTGCAAACGCTAACTATCAAGCATTAGTTTCAACTCATGCGAACAATATATATAATATCAGTACGCAAACGGAAATTACTGTGAATACGTTGATTGAATATATGGGAAAAGTAGCTGGTAAACCAATTAAGAAAGTATATGGTGAAATTCGCGAGGGTGATATTTACAAATCGTCCTTATCAAATGCTGCCGCTCAGAAAAATTTAGACTGGAAACCATCTATGCCATTACTTGAAGGTTTAAACAAAACGTATAATTCGCTTATCTAAATTTTATAATAGTTTAATAATTGGGAGGTCCACTATGTTCGCAAGACTCGGTACTGGTTTTTGGCTAGTAGCTGTAATAAGTATTATGATCGTTTTTTTTAATCTAGGCGGAATACCGCTGCTAGATCCTGATGAGCCTGTATATGCTGAAACTCCCAAAGAAATGTTTATTTTTGATGAATTTGTATCACCTCGTATTTTTGGCGAATACTGGTATGATAAGCCGCCAATGTATTATTGGTTGGTAGCTGGTTCCTATAAACTATTTGGCATGAATGAGTTTGCTGCTCGCTTTCCATCTGCTATATTAGCAGTCGCTTGTACATTATTAGTCTATCTTGCTGGTCGACGTTTGTTTAATGAACGAACTGGCAGGTTAGGGGCTTTAGTATTAGTTACAAGTATTGAATTTTTTTATTTAGGAAAAGCAGCTGTTACCGATATGACATTACTTTTCTTTTTGAGTGCATCTTTATTATGTTTTATTGAAAAACGATATTACATCGCCTATCTCTGTGCAGGATTAGCTACTGTAACCAAAGGCCCGATTGGTTTATTATTTCCTGGTGCTATCATATTCGCCTATATCATTACTTCGCGTAATTGGTCTCTGTTAAAAACGATGCGAATACCATCAGGCTTGTTACTGTATTCTATAGTAGCTCTGCCATGGTTTGTCACCATGTATCAACTACATGGCAGTGCTTTTACTGATACTTTTTTGGGGTTTCATAATGTAACACGATTTACTTCACCAGAACATCCAGAAGGTGTGCTTTGGTATTACTATATTCCAGTGCTGATTATAGGATTTTTCCCATGGACAGGGATTATGTTACAGTCGATATGGACTTCATTGACGAAAAGTAAACAAGATTTTTCTACCTTGTTATTTTTAAATTGTTGGGTAATTGTGATTTTTGTATTCTTTTCTATTTCTCAAACCAAATTGGTATCCTATATTCTCCCGCTATACCCGCCACTCGCTATGATTGCCGGATGGCATATTGATCGATTATGGACAGCTAATCATAGTAGATATTTGGGTAGTTGGGCAGTTCCAACAGGAATATTAGCCATCTTATTTACTGGAGGTTTGCTAGCAGCGATAAAGGCTATGCCTGTATTACAAAGTGGAATTTATATGATATCTGCTATTTTTATCATCATGGTAATCGTAGTGTCCTATTTCCTATGGAATAGGCAAGTCGGCAAGGCTTTTGGAACGCAGATTATTGCTATGAGTTTATTTTCGATGGTCTTAGTAGCGGTAATGTTTCCTGTAGCCGCCCCTGATTTTACAGCAAAGAATATCGCGAAACAATTTGTTACTCAGTATGATGGTACTTCCCCAGTCTATATCATCAAATTTTTACGTCCTGGATTTGCTTTCTACTCTGATGTCTACGGTGCAGAGCTTAAAACAGATGAAGAACTGTCAAAAACCATCGCCAATAGTAAGCGGGCTTATTTTGTTATCAGAGAATCTGAATATAAACGTCTAGCAGATTCACAGCGACAAATGGTTACCGTATTGGCAGATATTGATAATAAAGTATTATTGCTGAAAGAGTAGGGGACGAAAGTATGTCAAAACGTATCATCTTATTACTTATTTTTCTGGTAGCATTAACATTTTATTCAGCTTTTAATGCATACATTCCCATAACGGATCCTGTAGAATCAAACTATGCTCTTACAGCGAAGGAAATGGTCCAAAGCGGTGATTGGTTATCACCGCGTATTTATGGGCATTACTGGTTTGATAAGCCCATTATGATTTATTGGCTCATTGCTGCCAGTTTTAAAATATTTGGTATTACGGAATTTGCAGCTCGTTTTCCATCCGCAATTTTTAGTGCTGCTAGTGTGGCTTTTATTTATTGGTTTGGAAACAGGTTATTTCATAATATAAGAGTCGCTCTCCTTAGTGCAATGGTACTGGCAACCTCTTTGGAATTTTGGATTCTAGGAAGAATGATTATTACCGATGCTGTACTGTTTTTTTATACCAGTCTTTCCTTAGCAACATTATATTTAGGAATGATTGAAAAAAAATATCTTTTCTATATAGTGGCTTATGTCGCAGCGGCACTTGCCGTATTGACCAAAGGACCCGTCGGTATTGTGCTACCCGGCATCATTATCATTAGTTATATTCTGTTAACTAGACAATGGAACTTGTTTAAAAGATTATATTTGCTTTCAGGAGTTTTGCTGTTTTTACTAGTTGCTGGACCTTGGTACTGGGTGATGTTTGAACTCCATGGTAATGATTTTATTACTACATTTTTAGGACTTCATAATTATGTCCGGGCTACCGTCTCTGAACATCCTTCTGATAATGTATTTTATTATTATCTTGTTTTGTTTCCGATTAGTATGTTACCTTGGACAGGGATACTATTTCGTTATCTGAAAATTGTTGGCAACGAGATAAAATCTCCTCATTTATTATATTTAGCAATTTGGCCTATCATCATTTTGGTTTTTTACAGTTTGATGGCAACTAAATATCTAACTTATGTTTTTCCAGCTTCCTTTCCTGTCGCACTGTTAATTGGGCATACGTTAGGTAAAATGCAAACCATGCATGTCCGAAAAAATTGGTGGTGGCTATCCATACCCACTCTACTGTTAATTGGTATTTTCGCTCTATCTTCTAAGTTTTTGCCAATTGCAGCCAACTGGTCAATACTCTATCTTGCCGCTGCAGTCTCTAGTGTATTGATACTTTGGTTACAACTAAAAGGGAACGTATATCATATGCCTAAAGCCGTAACGATTGTAACCATAGTGATGACATTGCTGCTGATCCAGAGCGGTCTAGTCCCAGTAGCGTCAACACGTTCTACAAAAGATATTGTCGCTTCCTTACCAACACAAGGAGCCATCGTAGGTTCTTATGGTGACTATACAACATCTGCAGTATTTTATAGTGGCTATACCATTTCACGACTCGTTCATGAAGAGCAAAAAGATGAGCAAAATGCTTGGTCTGGTAAATATACAATGCCTACCGCTAAAATAAGTACATTTGATGCAAATGCAACCTCTTATCCGATGTCTTATATCTTAGTGAAAGATAAAAACCAAGATCAATTTATCAAAGAACCTTTTTCTACAAACTTTTATCCGATTGCTCATCACAACAATACAACATTATATAAAAAACAGTGATACCTTAACTTGAAATGATCGAGTAGCCAGATTCAACAGAATCTGGCTATTTTTTCGCATTTTTTAAATTCTTTATCTTTTAAGTCGAACATAGCAGGAAAATTAGGATTTGTGATAGAATATAGCTAAGAATTATAAAAGATTAATAACGATAGGGAATAGGTGCTTTGCGCTTAAAAGGGAAGTCCGGAATAAAGCCGGCACGGTCCCGCCACTGTATTGGGGAATATAGTTAAGAAAACACCACTGGATACTCCGGGAAGGTTTAACTATATAATGAACCAGAGTCAGGAGACCTGCCTATTCTAACACACACCGTTATGACTTACGAAAGATAGGCAGGTGGGTAGAGTAAATGTTTTGTATTTATTGTACCCCCTGCTTGCAGGGGGTTTTCATTATACAAAAAACAATGCGTAGTGGCATTACTACAGGAACTTGCTCTGCTGGAGCGACCAAGGCTGCAATACTTGCATATTTAGGGCAAAAACCAGCTACTGTCGAAGTCTTATCACCACAGGGACGTAAGATTAATGTGAAAATTGACACTAGTCAACAATTGCTGACGGGTGGTAAAGCTACCGTAATGAAAGACGCAGGAGATGACCCCGATATCACCAATGGAACGACGATCCTTGCAGAGGTAGAAATACAAAATCATACTGGAGTCGTAATACAAGCTGGAATAGGTGTAGGCATTGTAACGAAACCAGGTTTATCTGTACCGGTTGGTCAACCTGCGATTAATCCTGGTCCTCGCAATATGATAATGCAGGCAATAAAAGATGTATTACCGAAGGGGTATGGCGTTATTGTTACCATTTCCATTCCCGAAGGTGAACGCCTGGCAAAGCGTACTTTAAATCCTGCGTTAGGTATTATTGGTGGTCTATCTATTATCGGCACCACTGGTATTGTAGAGCCAATGTCAGAAGAGGCTTTTAAAAATTCATTATCACCACAAATTAACGTCGTAAAAGGGTTAGGATATGATCAAGTTGTTTTTGCACCTGGGAAAATTGGCCAAGATATTGCAATTCATCGTTATGGATTGCCAGCTGAAACCGTGATTCAAACAAGTAATTTTATTGGTCATATGTTGGAAAGTGCTGTACACTATGGTATGAAAAAAGTTTTGCTATTTGGACATTTAGGTAAACTGGCAAAAGTAGCTGCTGGAGTTTTTCATACACATAATCGTATGGCAGATGCTCGTATGGAAACAATCGCTGCCTATATGGCCGCACAAGGCGCTCCACAACAAGCTATCCTAGAAATTTTGTCTTGTACTACAACCGAAGCTGCCATGCCTATCATTACAAAGTATAATATGCATAACGTCTATCGCATATTAGCAGAGCGAGCGAGTGCTAGAGCAAAACGTTATGTTTTCGACGATTTAATCGTCGGTACTGTGATTGTCACACTACAAGGCGAGATATTAGGATTTGATGATACCGCAAAAGAAATTGGAGGCAGTTTAGGATGGAACATAAAATAATCGTAGTGGGGATAGGGCCTGGCTCACCAGACTATATATTGCCAATTGCGAGTCGTACCATTGCTCAGGCGAAGGTACTTGTCGGTAGTCAGCGGGCTCTTACCGCTTTTGCTCCTGCTCATATCACAACAAAAGTGATTGATAAAGATATTGTGGGCGTACTTTCTTTTATTCGTGAATCTTTACAAAATAACGACGTTGTTGTCATGGTATCTGGCGATCCTGGCTTTTACAGTTTGCTAGCGGCCATCAGAAAGGATTTTATCGCATCGCAGATCATGGTGATACCGGGCATTAGCTCCGTTCAACTTGCTTTTGCTCGTATGGCAGAGGTGTGGCAAGATGCCACATTGATTAGTATGCATGGACGCCAAGCCAGCGATGAGGATTTACAATATACAGCAAGTAAGAAATTAGCCATTTTAACAGACCATGAATATAGCCCAAGTCATATTGCTCATGTATTACTAGATCATGGTTGGCCTGTGGATGGACAAGTCTGGCTTGGTGAAAAATTATCGTATGATGATGAATCCAGTAAAAAACTTACTTTAGAGGAAACCACTAAGTTGATTGGTTTTTCTCATTGTGTAATGGTGGTGATGACATGACTTATTTTCTAGGGATCCCTGATGATGAGTTTATTCGTGGCAATATCCCAATGACCAAACAGGAAGTTAGAATTTTAGCACTTGCCAAAGCAAAAATTTGTGCTACTGATATTGTGATCGATATTGGAGCGGGTACTGGCTCTTTATCCATTGAAGCTGCCCATCAAGCTCGCCAAGGCCAAGTATATGCCATTGAGCGACATGATGAAGGAGTAGAATTAATTCGTGCCAATGCCGCTAAATTTGGCCTAAATAATGTCAAAGCCATTTCTGGCTCTGCGCCACTCGCGCTAGAAGGATTACCTGCTATGGATGTTGCTTTCATTGGCGGTAGCGGTGGACATTTACAGGATATTGTAACCGAAATTACGGCAAAGTTAAAAGCGCAAGGCAGAATCATTATTACAGCAATTACGATAGAAACGCTCTATGAATCACTTCGTATTATGCAAGCGAAACCTGAATTTACGGTAGAAGCATTTAGTGCGCAAATTACACGCATTAAACACATTAAAACTAGCAATATGCTACAAGCTTTAAATCCAATCTACATTATCGCTTGTACTAAAACAGATGAAAAATAGGATACCCTATTTCTGACGATTGCCATTTATAATGTTTAATTAATTACAGTCAAATAGAAGCTAGGAGGTTTTTCGATGAATGTATCTTTTGTTGGTGCTGGTCCCGGAGATGTTGAACTAATAACGGTGAAAGGGCAAAGATTACTGGGAGAAGCAGATGTTATTATTTATGCAGGTTCGCTGGTAAATCCGGCACTATTATCGTTGGCTAAACAAGGAGCGGCTATTTATAACAGCGCTTCTATGACATTAGATGAAGTAATTACAGTAATGGAGCAAGCTGCTCTTAGCGAGAAAAAAGTGGTACGCTTACATACGGGTGACCCTAGTATTTATGGTGCCATTCAAGAACAAATGGATGCTCTTGAAAAGAAAAAAATCACGTATGATGTAGTGCCTGGTGTGAGTTCATTTCTAGCTACAGCCGCAGCATTAAAATGTGAATACACATTACCAGATGTTTCACAAACGGTCATAATCACTCGTCTTGAGGGACGCACACCAGTTCCTGAAAAAGAAAAATTAGCACTACTGGCTAGTCATAATGCTACTATGTGTATATTTTTGAGTGTTCATATGATTGATAATGTGATGGATGAGCTGATATCAGGAGGTTACACACCTGATACACCAGTAGCAATTGTTCAGAAGGCATCCTGGCCGGAACAGAAAATTTTCCGTGGAACCATTAAGACCATTGGAGAAATTGTTAAAAATGCTAATATTGATCGTACAGCGATGATTGTAATTGGTCATTGCTTAGATAGTGAATATGCTTTGTCTCGTTTATATGCTCCTGAATTTGGCCATATGTATCGCGACGCAAAATGAAACTCGCAGTTATTTCGGTAACGAATCAAGGAGCACTGCTAGGTAGCGCAGTCGCAGATACGTTATGTCATAATAATCAGATCGATGTTTTCGCTAAGCATAGTCGAAATCCGCTAAATGTCACCCCATATGAATTACTGAGTACGCTACTTTCCGATATTTTTTCTTGCTATGATGGATTCATTTTCATCATGGCAACTGGAATTGTTGTGAGAGTGATTGCTCCTTATATTCAAGACAAGCGTATTGATCCTGCCATTGTCGTTATGGATGAAAATGGCCAATATGTCATTAGCTTATTATCAGGACATATTGGTGGCGCTAATGAACTAGCTACAGTCGTTGGAGAATTAGTAGGGGCTCAGCCTGTCATTACAACTGCCACAGATGTGGGCAAAAAACCAGCAGTTGATATGCTAGCAGTCAAACTAAATCTACAGATTGAGCCATTTTCACAACTGAAACATCTCAATGCAGCAATTGTAAATGGTGATCGGGTGAGTTTCTTCATTGATACCTCCTTACCAAATCAAGAACTCTATTGGCAAACTGCAGAAAAGCTAGGAATTCTCTTACAAGATATAAAGCAAATACATATTACTACTTATGATGCAGCAGTATGTATTACAGATCAGTACCTGTCCGTACCAAAACTTCATCTCTATCTAAAACCAATGGCTCTTGCTGTTGGCATAGGATGTAGGCGTGGTACAACAAGCGCAGAAATTTTAGCAGCAGTAACGGATGCTTGTTATCAAATTGGCTATCGCACTGATAGTATTACGATAATTGCCAGTACAGTCGTAAAACAAGATGAAATCGGACTATTAGCCGTGATTGAACAATTGGCTGTACGCAGTCATTTTTTTGTGAACGAAGAGTTACAACAGTGTATCGATAAACATCAACTTGAAGTATCAAATTTTGTAAAAAAACAAATAGGAGTGGGAAATGTATGTGCAGCATCAGCAATCTTAGCGGGAAAGACGAACAAACTTCTTCTTCCCAAAACGAAATACAAGAAGGTAACGGTGGCAATTGCCCCGGCCAAATCGCAGTAGTTGGTATCGGACCAGGTAGTTTACTCGACATGACGCCTCGGGCAAGAGAAAGCATTGAAAACGCGGATATTATTGTAGGGTACAATACATATCTTGAGTTAATTACAGAATTATTAGTGGATAAACTTGTCATTGGTACAGGTATGATGCAAGAGATAGAGCGTTGCCAAATTGCGGTTGACAAAGCAATGACTGGCAAAAAAGTAGCTGTGATTTCCAGTGGTGATCCAGGAATTTATGGTATGGCGGGTCTAGTACTAGAATTAACGATGAACTGTGATCCCTCCAATCGTCCTGAAGTCGTGATCATTCCAGGAATTAGCGCCGTAGGAGCATCAGCAGCGGTTTTAGGAGCGCCATTAATGCATGACTTTGCCGTTATTAGCTTAAGCGATCTTCTTACACCCTGGGATGTGATTTTAAAACGAGTAGAAATGGCAGCAATCGGTGATTTTGTAATTGCGATTTATAATCCTAAGAGCAAGCGCCGTACGAGTCAAATCAGAGAAGTACGTGAAATGGTCATGAAACATCGTTCTGCATCGACGCCAGTGGGCATTGTCCACCATGCAACTCGCTCAGGAGAAGATATGAAGATATCCAATCTGAAAGAATTTACGTTTGAATTTATTGATATGTTCTCATTAGTTATTATTGGCAATAGTCAAACATATGTAAAAGATGGCCGTATGATTACTCCTCGTGGTTATAAATTGTGATTTTAGTAATAGCTGGAACCCAAGATGGACGAGAGTTGATCACCTTATTAACTGAGGCTGGTTATAAGGTGATGGCCTCTGTATTTAGTGATTATGGTCGAGATTTGATTCAAAGCACAAACGTACCCATTCATACAGGTCCTCTTGATAGCGATGGGCTAGCAAACTTAATTGCAAACCAAAATATTACGATGGTAGTCGATGGAAGTCACCCTTATGCCGTTAATGTTTCTAAGAATGCTATGGAAGCTTGCCATAGAGCCAATATACCCTATCTTCGGTATGAACGTCCGGCAGCTCCCATGCCATCATATGAAGGATTACATATCGTACATGACTATCAGCAAGCAATAGAAACTGCCTCTTTGTTAGGAAAGGTCATCTTTTTGACTACTGGCAGCCGTCACTTACCGATATTTAAAAGTGCCCCTTGTTTACAAAAACATCGTTTGATTGCACGTATATTACCAGAGCCTAATGTATTACTAGAATGCTTACAGTTAGGTTTTTTGCCGCAAGACATTGTAGCGTTACAAGGACCTTTTTCTGAGCAATTAAATATGGCTTTATTTTCTGAATATCAATCAGAAGTGATCATCACTAAGAATAGTGGGCAAGTGGGTGGCAGTGATACGAAAATAAGCGCTGCTATTGCTCTTGGTTTGCCAGTGGTCGTCATTGATCGACCGATAATTGCATATGATAATATTTTCTACACAATCGATAGCATAATACAATTTATTAAGGAGGCCCACGAATGAAATATATAACAGAGCCTATGAAGATTGAAGAACGTAGTATGGAGATTATCGCTCCTTATTTAGCAGAGCTACATTTAACACCTGAGGCAATCAAAGTAGTTTCACGCATTATTCATGCTGCTGGAGATCCGGAATATTCGAAAGTGGTTGAAATTCACCCTGAAGCTATTGAGGCAGGCTGCGCAGCACTCGAAGCAGGGTGTGATATTTATTGTGATGTCGAAATGGTGCGTACTGGTATTAATAAACGCCGTTTGGCAGAATGTGGTGGCACTGTTCACTGTTTAATTGGTGATGAACAAGTAGCTGCTCAAGCCAAAGAGCTCGGTATTACTCGCTCAATGGTTGCAATGCGTACTTTCGGCGAAAAACTAAATGGTTCGATTATCGCAATTGGCAATGCACCAACTGCATTATTTGAAGTATTAAATATGATGAAAGAAATGAAGATCCGCCCTGCATTGATTGTAGGGGTGCCTGTAGGATTTGTTGGTGCAGCAGAATCCAAAGATTTATTAGCTGAAACCTCATCCGTTCCATACATCACAGTTCGTGGTAACAAAGGCGGTAGTCCGATTGCTGCAGCTACCATCAATGCCTTACTTTATATGCATAAACGTTAAATCATCTGATCACTATAAGAGAGGGGAAAGAAAATGTCTCGTATACCACGTATCATTATTGCTGGCACTCATAGTGGTGTCGGTAAAACGACGATTGTGACAGGATTATTAGCAGCGATTAAAGAGCGTGGACTGAGTGTCCAATCTTATAAGGTGGGACCAGATTATATTGATCCGGGCTATCATCAATTAGCTAGTGGGAAAATTGCCCATAATTTAGATACATGGCTGGTACCGACTGACAAAATAGTCCCGATTTTTTCTAAAACAGCAGTCGGCAATGATATGGTGATTGTTGAAGGTGTAATGGGACTCTATGATGGTGGCCGAAAAGGTATTAGCAGTACGGCAGCTATTGCCAAACTCCTGAAAGCACCAGTGGTTCTTGTCATTGATGCGAAATCAATGGGAGAAAGTGCAGCGGCGATTGCGTTAGGTTACAAAATGTATGATCCAGAAGTGAATTTGGCGGGAGTTATCATCAATCGCTTAGGCTCTAAGAGCCATCAAAAAATGGTCACTGAGGCATTAGAGCGAATTGGCATCCCAGTATTAGGTGCAATTTATCGTAATGAAGCACTGACTATGCCAGAAAGGCACTTAGGACTTACGCCTGTGACAGAACACAATCCAGCGGATATGATTGCTACACTGAGTAAACAGATTGCGGATCAGGTAGATATCGGGCAACTTATTACTCTCAGTCAAAATGCACCTACATTAGATAGCAACGTAGCGCCTACTCCAAGCGCTTTATCCGTAACAAACGTGCGCATCGGTGTCGCCCAAGATGAGGCTTTTTCTTTTTATTATCCTGAAAGCCTCAATATACTAGAAAATATGGGGGCTGAAATTGTACCTTTTAGCCCACTAAAAGATACTCACTTACCTAAAGTGGATGGTTTGTTATTTGGTGGTGGTTTTCCTGAAATGTTTGTTCAGGAACTCGCTTGTAATCACAGTATGCGTCAATCTATCTATGAAGCTTGCCAACAAGATATGCCTGTTTAT
This sequence comes from uncultured bacterium, assembly GCA_964292325.1. GTDB lineage: Bacteria > Bacillota > Negativicutes > DSM-13327 > DSM-13327 > CTSoil-075. Next base: position 11,808 of record CAXYVG010000053.1, read on the forward strand.
GCTGAGTGCGGTGGCTTTATGTATCTTACACAAAAAATTATCGATTTTGATGGAAGACATTACGATATGGTAGGCGCGATCCCTGCTACTTGTAGTATGCAAGGCAAATTACAAACGGTAGGATATATAGAAGCAACAGCTCTTTCCGAAAACATCTTATGTGAAAAGGGTGATTGTTTACGCGGCCACGAATTTCATTTTTCTCTGATGAATATGGATGAAAGTACTGAAACTTTCCCATGGGCTTTTTCCTTTAAGAAAGTACGTACGGGAGCTAGTCATCTAAGTGGGTATGCTCATGGCAACATACTGGCTTCCTATCTACATATACATTTTGCTGGTCATGAACAAACTGCAAGTTGTTTTATTGGTAAATGTAGTGATTTTAAACAGAATAAATTGTAATGATATAATGCACTAAGAAGATACGTTCTTAGTTGGTTTTTTACGTCCATCTATCCATCTATGTTACACAATGTAGAACTCAGCTAAGGAAGTGCTATCTATATAGTATGTCTACCGAGTGTCATTACTTCAAATGCTATACCATAGGGAGATAGATACATGAATAGGAAAATTATACTAATCACAGGCGGTTCCAGAAGTGGGAAAAGTGTATTTGCAGAACAATATGCTATGAATCAGGGCGAAAAAGTAGCATATATTGCTACCGCACAAGTGTATGATCAAGAGATGGAAACACGTGTTGCCTTGCATCGCACACGCCGACCAGCCAATTGGTTAACGATTGAAGCGCCTTATGATGCAGATGTAGCAGTAGAGCAAGCTACTAGCGAAGCTAACGTTATTTTGTTCGATTGTTTAACGTTATATACTAGTAATTTATTATTATCGCCCAACACTCCAACAGACCCCGAAAAGCAATACCAATACATCATGAAACAAATTGATAAACTCCTAGCTAGCGCTCGCGCCAGCCAAAAAACGATATTATTTGTTACAAATGAAGTCGGTATGGGAATTGTACCTGAAAATGCATTAGCCCGTAGATACCGTGATATCGCTGGAATCGTCAATCAAAAAGTGGCAGCCTTTGCTGATGAAGTCTATTTAGTTGTTAGTGGTTTAGCTGTAGAAATCAAAAAAATAGCCGTAACGATTCCAAAGGAGGTATAATATAACATGGCTAAGACAATTATGCTACAAGGAACTAGTTCCCATGTAGGAAAAAGCATCCTTACAACAGCCCTATGTCGTATTTTTTTACAAGATGGACAAAAAGTTGTACCCTTTAAGGCGCAAAATATGGCATTAAATTCCTATGTAACAAAAACAGGTGATGAAATGGGTAGGGCCCAAGTAGCTCAAGCAGAAGCTGCTGGACTGGAACCAATGGTCGAAATGAATCCCGTATTATTAAAGCCTACAGGAAATTCCTCTTCTCAAGTTATTTTAATGGGTAAATCCATCGGTAATATGTCGGCCAAAGAATATCATACTGGGTATAGTTTAAAAGCCCTAGGAGTGATCAAGGAATGTTTAGATACACTCGGAGCAGAATTCGATACCATCGTGATTGAAGGAGCAGGAAGCCCTGCCGAAGTCAATCTAAAAGCTAATGATATTGTAAATATGCGCATTGCCAAATTATTATCTGCTCCTGTATTATTAATTGCGGATATTGATCGTGGTGGTGCACTTGCATCTGTTGTTGGTACCTTAGAATTATTAGAACCAGATGAACGTGCATTAATTAAAGGCATTATTATTAATAAATTCCGTGGTGATTTAGATTTATTAAAACCAGCATTAGACTTTTTGGAAGCCAAAACAGGAAAACCAGTCATCGGGGTCGTACCTCATCTTGACCAATTAGGAATTGATGATGAAGATTCTGTTTCTCTTGATGATAAACAAAGCCATATTGTCAAAGAACTTGATATTGCTGTGATTCGTACACCCAAAATATCTAATTTTACAGATTTTGATGCATTAGCTAGCGAAATTGATGTAACGGTTCGTTATATTCAACCAGGTGAAGCTCTGGGGAAACCAGATCTGATCTTATTACCTGGTAGCAAAAATACCATTGAAGATTTATTGTATCTTCGTCAGCAAGGTTATGAACAAGAAATTATTAGTTTAGTCAATGCAGGCACACCTTTAATCGGGATTTGTGGTGGATATCAAATGTTAGGCAAACAAATCTATGACCCAGAACATACCGAATCGAATCTAGACAGTATTGCAGGAATTGGGCTTTTGGATATCGCAACTACATTTGTAGCTAATAAAGTAACGCATCAAATCACGGCTACTTGTAATCATAATGGTTTTCTAGGTTTAGATTTGAGTTGTGAGCATCTAACGGGTTATGAAATCCATATGGGGCGAACCGAATTTCTCAGTGAAGTAGATCATGCCTTTATGATTTCTAGCCGTTCTGGACAAACAACTCAGGATGCGGATGGGGTAGTACGCTCTGATGGCCTTGTCATGGGTACTTATATTCACGGTATATTTGATAATGATCGGTATCGCCGTAGTTTATTGAATGCCCTGCGAGTAGCAAAAGGATTAGCGCCTATTACAGAAATCAATGATACATATACTCGTAAACAATATAGCTATAATCGATTAGCCGATACAGTAAGAAGTAGCCTCAATATGGATTTACTATACGAAATTGTGGGCGCAAAATAATGGAGGCTTATCTTCCTTTAGTAGCAGTAATCATTGATTCTCTAATTGGTGATCCGAGGTTAAGTATCCATCCTGTTGTATTGATTGGTAATTGGATTTCATTTTGGGAAAAGAAATTATTACATCAAAATTTTTCTCCTAAATTAAAAATAGTAACTGGTACCGTGCTTGTCTTTTTAGTATTAGGAACAACCTATGGTCTAGTTGCTTGGATCATGGAATTATTATCAGCTATTCACGCTTTAGCCCCATTTATCGGTGGTGCTTTGTTACTCAGTTTTACCATTTCACCAAACAGCTTAGCAAAAGCTGGTCATGAAATTTATCATTATCTGCAAGACGGCGATCTAGTCCAAGCTCGCTACAAAGTGGGCTGGATTGTAGGACGTGATACCGATCAACTTGATGTTGCAGAAGTCACTAGAGGAACCGTAGAGACCATTGCTGAAAATATTGTAGATGGCATCATTTCACCACTGTTTTATTTTGTCATTGGTGGTGTACCACTAGCGTTTTTGTATCGCGCAGTCAATACACTGGATTCTATGGTCGGTTATAAAAATGATAAGTATCAAGATTTTGGCATGTTTGCCGCTAGAGTCGATGATGTGTTTAACTATATTCCCGCACGTATCACAGGGCTACTCTTAATCATCGTTGCCACGCTATTACGTTTAGATGCACATGAGACAATGAAGACAATTTGGCGAGATGCTCGAAAACATCCTAGCCCTAACAGTGGCTTTCCCGAAGCAGGGGTAGCTGGTGCGTTAGGTATCCGCTTAGGCGGTTTAAATTATTATGGTGGAGTTGCCTCGAATAGAGCTCATATGGGCGATTCATTGACGATCTTAGCGCCAATCCATATAAAAAAAACCATTCAAATCATGTATCTAACCACGTTGCTTTTTGTCATTGGTATCACAATCTTATTATATTTAAGATAAATTATAATTGGAAAGGTCTACAGCTACGGCTCGATGATGTAGCTATAGAAAAGGATCAATGAAAAATTTTATCACTGGATTACAATTTTTAACACGTATTAAAATCGCAAAACAATCCGAATGGTCACCGGAAAGTTTTGGCCGAAGTGTCAAATTTTTTCCATTAGTCGGTGGAGTGATCGGTGTCTTGCTCGTCATCATAAACCAATTACTTACGGAGTATTTTCCGTTGATCGGCTTTTACTTACCACCCCATATTTTCACCACCATACTGATTATAATGAATATAGTCCTTACAGGTGGGCTGCATTGTGATGGATTTATGGATACGATGGATGGAGTATTTTCTGGTCGTTCAAAAGAGAGAATGCTCGAAATCATGAAAGACAGTCGAGTGGGAGCCAATGGCGTTATGGCTTTTGTCTTACTGGTTTTACTAAAATGGTCACTGCTCATGGATATCTCATCACTACTTTTGCCAACAGCTTTACTAGTTATGCCAATACTCGGGAGGTTTGCCATGGTGATGGGAATTACACTTTTCCCTTATGCTCGCCCTGACGGTATCGGTAAAGCATTTGCTCAATATGCTGATAAATATACCGCATTGATTAGTATAGTGATCACATTATTACTGATCGGAGTTTGCGGCAAACAGGCGCTTGCAAGTTTTGTCATGGTGAGTCTATCGACAATGCTATTAGCTCGTTATTTTACCAATATTTTAGGCGGACTCACTGGCGATATATATGGTACATTGAGTGAACTCGGCGAAATAATGGTATTACTAGTATTTCTATTCTAATAGTAGACTACACATATTATGGATTGACAAACTATATTGCGAGCGATATAGTTTGTTTTAGACTGGATCATAATTGATGGAGAATTTTTGTATGAAGGTAACGGTCAAGGCCCCAGGTTCTTGCGGGGAATTAGCACAAGGTACAATGGATGGGAAAAACTTTTTAATTACGTGTCCCATTGATGTATATTCAACAATAACGGTCAGTACCGATGGATATACACCATTTCATATCGGTAGTAAAATGCAAACCGCTATCAATAAAACAACCGAATATCTACAGCTTAAAAAGAAGAAATTTCATGTACATATTGCATCCGACTTACCAATGGGTAAGGGGATGGCTTCGAGTAGTGCTGACATTAGCGCCATATGCCAAACCATTGCGTTAAGCGCTGGTAAACTATTAACAGCTGATGAAATTGCCGATATTGCGTTATCAATTGAACCTACGGATGGTATCTTTTATCCTGGCATCATGTTATTTGATCATATTCAAGGTTCCATTCGGCATTACTTAGGAAATGCTTTACCAATGTATATTGCAATATTTGATGTAGGTGGTGAGATTAATACCTTACATTTTAATCAACGGCGTGATTTGAAAAAACTAAATCAGGCGAATGAACCCCAGCTACACAAGGCGATCGATTTGATTGTAAAAGGACTTGCCCTCAAAGATATCTCCCTCATTGGGCAAGGAGCTACCATCAGTGCATTAGCCAATCAAAAAATTTTATTCAAACCTCATTTAGAAAAGATCATTGACATTAGTCTTTCACTCGGAGCTGTTGGAGTCAATATCGCTCACAGCGGTACGGTAGTCGGCGTATTGTTTTCTCCACATACCTTACATAATAGTGCTGCCTGTATAAAAAAAATTAATACCGATTGTGCTGGTGTGACTTATTTGCGTACCGTACAATTTATCTCGGGTGGATTAATGAAGCAAGAAGGTGAACATAATGAATGGAAACAATGCCGCTAAACATGGTGGCAATTTATATGCTGCTATCAGGCAAAGAGGTGGCAATATTAATGAACTATTAGATTTTAGTGCTAATATTAATCCGCTGGGTCTTCCAGAGTCGGTTCGCCAAACCTTACATGCCTCTTTGGAATCCGTGATTCACTATCCAGATGCGCAGGCATATGCTCTACGACAAGTACTACATCAACATTATCATATCGATGAAAATATGATAACGATTGGCAATGGGGCAGTAGAACTGATGTATATTTTATGTCATATGCTGCATCCTAAAAAAGTACTCGTCACGGCACCTACTTTTAGTGAATATGAATCGGCTGCTAGATCGAGCGGTGCAGCCATTGAATATTTTTACTTACAGGCTGATGATGATTTTAAAATTGACCTTAAGGCTATTGCAGAGCAACTAGCTGGTATAGATATCGTATTTATATGTAATCCTAATAATCCAACGGGTACTTTACTAACGAACAAAGAACTGGAAAAACTAGTAATTGCAGCAAAACAGCAAAACACCTATATTGTAGTAGATGAATCATTTATTGATTTTCTGGCTACTGATGATGTATACAGTTGTCGCCAATTATTGACTCAGTACTCTAACCTGATCATAGTACATTCATTAACCAAATTTTATGCGATCCCTGGACTGCGATTGGGTTTTTCATTGGCAAATCCTGATATAACGGAATTACTACATGCTGGCAAAGATCCATGGAATGTAAATACATTAGCGCAAAATGCTGGTGTAGTAGCGTTACATGACCATAGTTATCAGAATAAAAGCAAAGAATTTATTGCCAAGGTAAATCAAGATTTATATCATAGTTTATTAACGGTGCCAGGCTTAAAACCATATGTTCCATCCGTCAATTTTATATTAATCAGTCTGAAAGAAGCAAATATAACGAGTAAAGAACTGCAAACCGCTCTCATAGCATATAATATTTTAATCCGCGACTGTAGTAATTATCCCGGATTATCCTCGCAATATATTCGCATCGCAGTTAAAACGCCTGTGCAAAATAACCAACTCATAGAAGCATTAAAAAAAATTTTAGGTGGTACAATATGACAAAAGTAATTCTAATTCGTCATGGTGAGACGCAATGGAATGTCGCAATGAAATGCCAAGGACATCGTGATATAGAACTAACAGAGCTAGGCTTAAAGCAAGCAGAATTGGCTGCTGGACGTCTAGTGAATGAAAATGTCGCTGCGGTATACGCGAGCGATTTAAGTCGAGCTTTCATAACAGCGAAGTGCATTGCAAAGAAACATGACTTACCCGTTACCGCAATACCTGAGTTGCGAGAAATTAATTTTGGCGAATGGGAAGGATTAACCTTTAGAGGGAATGAGCATCAGTGGTCCGCTGATAAAAATAAACTGTTTACTCATCCCGATGAGGTCATCATACCAGGTGGGGAGACCTTTCGTGCGGTGAAAGAGCGTGCTACTATCGCCATTGATAAATTAGTAGCTACACATCCTAAGCAGACGATTGTGATTGTTTCTCATGGCGGAACCATACGTACGCTATTATGCTCCGTTCTTAATATTCATTTAAATTACCTTTGGAATATCAAACAAGATAATACTGCGATCAATATGCTTGAATATTATGATAATCAAGTGATTGTCTCATTGGTCAATGATACACATCATTTGAACAATTATCAAGCTGAGTAGTAACTCCTTTTACAAATTCGCCACTGAAATAGTACTTTCTATAATGATGTGCAAGGCATACCGAAGCTACTAAAGAGTCCGGTATGCTTTATTTCCTGTTCCCACCCCTGTATAAAAAAGCGATCATTGACGAAGATCATTTAAATACAGTAAAATAGCCTGTATACGCTACAGCGAATTAACACCCATAGCGGTAGCTTCTGCTAATTGGTCAAGAAAGAAGGTAACCGGGATGCATAGTTACTGCATTATACCTGATAATCCACAAAATTTTTTAACTTTCATTACAAAACTGCCGATTCTAGATGAAGACAAAAAGCTATTGCAGTATTCTACTGTAACAAAAGTGGAAGTGCGTCCGAATGTAAATAGTTGGGATGTGTTTATGAATGTACCTACGGAATTGTCGCCTAAAACCTTGTCAGTGGTATCTCAAAAACTTTGTATGGATTGTGGACTAACGAACGTAACGTTTATACAAACCATTAAAGTTTTAGAAGATTATTTAGCGAACGAATGGCAGAATTTTATTTCGATTATTTCTAATAATATCTATTCAATAAAACATTTACTGTCAAGCGCCAAATGGGATTTTGATGGTTATACACTATCCATTGAAATGAATGGTGATTTGCCAACAGAAATGTTATCTTCGCATAATATTGCACATGAAATGCAAACGTTTATCTTACATGAATTTAACCGCCATTGTGAAGTCAAATATATTACCACCACTCCTGAAGACACTAGCACTTGTGCTGACGATTTATTAACGCCTGAATATTTAGAGGCGTTAACCGATTATAAATCCCCTAGTGAAGTCAAAAATGAGAGTCCTGTGATTTTTGGTAGGAATATTAAGGCAGAGGCTTCACCAATGTCCTCGATTCAAGAGGAAGCCCGTAATGTGATTATAGAAGGACAGCTAGTTAGCTTTGAGTTACGAGAACTTCGTTCGGGGCGACAACTATTGTCTTTTGATGTCAGTGACATGAGCGATGGTTTTAGTGGAAAAGTGTTTTTTGACGATAAAGACAAAGATCAAATTCCTAAAATCGGAGCTGCATTAAGTAAAGGTATGATGATTAAAGCAAAGGGTACCGTTCAGTTTGATAAATATAGTAATGAATTGGTCTTATATGCTGATAGTATGTGCCGAGTAAGCCAAGTGTTTCGTATGGATAATGCGCCGACTCCTCGCCTAGAACTACATGCTCATACTCGAATGAGCAATATGGATGCTATGGTATCAGCAAAGGATTTGGTTAAAACAGCTGCCAAATGGGGGCATCCAGCAGTAGCTATTACGGATCATGGGGTGGTACAAGCGTTTCCGGAAGCTCATGAAGCAGCAGTGAAAGCAGGTATCAAAGTTATTTATGGGATGGAAGGTTACTTAGTAGATGATGATATAAAAAAAGCTCGCCATATTATTATTCTAGCGCAAAATAGTATTGGTCTTCGGAATTTATATCGTTTAGTTTCCTTATCTCATTTAAAGTATTTGTATAGAACGCCTCGTATCCCTCGTAAAATATTAACAGAATATCGAGAAGGACTGATATTCGGCTCAGCCTGCGAAGCTGGTGAATTAATTCAGGCTATATTAAGAGGAGCAAATGATGAGGAATTAATAGAAATTGCTCAATTCTATGATTATTTAGAGATTCAGCCAATTGGCAATAACTCTTTTTTAGTACGTGAAGGAATCGTAGCGAATGATGAAGGGTTACGACAAATTAACGTGAAGGTTTGCGAGATTGGGGCTAAACTCGAAAAATTAGTAGTAGCAACTTGCGATACACATTTTTTAAATCCAGAAGATGAAGTGTATAGGCGAATTATGATGAAAGGTAAGGGCTTTAGTGATGCCGATCTACAGCCACCTTTATTTTTCCGCACAACAGAAGAAATGCTCAGTGAATTTTCATATCTAGGCGACAAAAAAGCATATGAAGTCGTAGTGGAAAATCCAAGATTAATTAATGATTTAATTGATGTGATTAAGCCGATTCCCGATGAACTGTATTCACCACAAATTCCTGGGGCAGAAGAACAGATCAGTTCCATGTCGTATAAAAAAGCAAAACAATTATATGGAGAAGATTTGCCTCCTGTTGTAGCAGATCGTTTAAAATATGAACTCGACAGTATTATCAATCATGGTTTTGCCGTTTTATATCTGATTGCTCATAAATTAGTAAAAAAATCACTCGATGATGGTTATTTGGTTGGTTCACGAGGTTCTGTAGGTTCCTCGTTCGTAGCGACTATGACGGATATAACCGAAGTAAATCCGCTGCCACCTCATTGGCTATGCCCCAAGTGTCAAGATAGTGAGTTTATTGACAATGGTAGTTATGGCGGTGGGTTTGATTTGCCCGATAAAAAGTGTCCCAAATGTGGTACACCGTATCTCAAAAATGGTCATGATATACCATTCGCTGTGTTTATGGGATTCCATGGAGATAAGGTTCCTGATATTGATTTGAACTTCTCAGGAGATTATCAGCCAGTTGCTCATAAATATACCGAAGAATTATTTGGTAAAGATAATGTATTTCGGGCAGGAACCATCGCCACTGTTGCTGACAAAACGGCTTATGGTTATGTGAAAAATTATTTTACAGAAAAAGGCGTTACACCACGCAATGCATATATTAATGCTTTAATTAATGGCTGTACAGGGGTAAAACGTACGACAGGCCAACATCCAGGCGGCATTATGGTTGTACCGCGCGATATGGATGTACATCATTTTACGCCCATTCAACATCCTGCTGATGATAAGACATCGGGCATCATTACGACGCATTTTGACTATCACTCAATTAGTAGTCGTTTGGTCAAACTTGATATACTCGGGCATGATGATCCGACTGTAATTCGTATGCTCGAAGATTTGACAGGGATTGATGCAAAAGAAATTCCACTCGATGATGAAGAAACGATGAGCTTATTTTCTTCCACCACAGCCTTGCAGTTAACGCCCCAACAACTAGGGAGTACCGTTGCGACTTTTGGCATTCCTGAATTTGGTACCAAATTTGTTCGCCAAATGCTAGAAGATACTACGCCGAAAACGTTTAGTGAATTAGTGAGGATCAGTGGATTTTCCCATGGAACCGATGTATGGCTTAACAATGCACAAGATTTAATTAAAGAGGGTACTGCTAAATTATCAGAGGCCATTTCGGCTCGTGATGATATTATGATGTATCTGATTCATAAAGGAGTAGAATCATCAACCGCTTTTAAAGTGATGGAAAGTGTACGTAAAGGCAAAGGAATAAAACCGGATGATATCGGGAAATTGCGTGAAAAAAATGTACCCGAATGGTATATTGAATCTTGCCAAAAAATCAAATATATGTTTCCAAAAGCTCATGCCGTTGCGTATGTCATGATGGCTTTTCGTATTGCCTATTGCAAAGTACATCATCCATTGGCTTTTTATGCTTCCTATTTTAGTGTTCGTGGTACTGATTTTGATGCCGATCTTGTAGTGCAGGGCGAATTAGCGTTGCGTAATAAACTAGTAGAATTCGAGGCAAAAGGCAATAATATCACAACAAAAGAGAAAAGCTTATTGACGGTTATGGAAATGGCCTTAGAAATGTATTTACGTAAATATACCTTTGAGCGAGTGGATTTATATCACTCTGATGCTACTAAATTTATAATTGTTGAGAATGGACTGTTACCGCCGTTATCATCATTACAAGGTCTTGGAACCAATGCCGCTCTTAATATTGTTGCCTGCCGTGAGGGAAAACCTTTTTCTTCCCTTGATGATATAAGAGGCCGGGCACATGTTTCAAAGACTGTAATTGATATATTGAAAACGCATGGTTGCCTTGAAGATTTACCAGAATCCGATCAAATGATATTATTTTAGCTACAATCATGCCATTGCCAATTCGGTGGTTTGACAAATAGAGGTTGTAAATGAAAATAAATAGTGCTATAATTATCGGTAGTGTAATTGTTTTTTTAGCGCTACAAGAGTGGGTATAATACCCACTCTTTCATCTTAGTGGCTATTTTAGCCTACCAAATATAGGGTATAAGCATACATATTTTTAGGTTACACTAAGGTAGAAAACTATACTTAGGTAGGAGGTAATTTTATGTCAAAGGAAGATGTCGAAATTCTAGTTGAAAAACTTGTGCAAACCATTCTGACTGGTAGTGCACTAGAGCTTGTTGACGTAGAATATGTAAAGGAACGTGAATGGTATTTACGTATTTTTTTGGATAAAGAAGGCGGTATTGAAATAGAAGACTGCCATTGGGTTAGTGAACAAATCGAAGCGAAATTAGAAGAACTTGATCCGATTAAAGAACGTTACTATTTAGAAGTATCCTCACCTGGACTTGATCGTGCATTACGAAAAGATAGAGATTTTATCCGTCATATAGGTGATAAAATAGAAATCAGCACTTTTAAGCTTTTTAATGGTCAAAAGAAATTTATTGGTACCTTAAAATGCTTACATGACGGTAATATAAGTATTGATGTTGATGGCGCCGAAATAAATATTCCACGCGATCTAACTTCACAGGTCAGGTTATATCTTGACTTTTAACTATGAAAATTGAATAGGAGGAATTTAAGTGAACGCAGAATTCATGCAAGCGTTTGAGCAGTTAGGCAAAGAGAAAGGGATCGCCCCTGAAGTTTTATTTGAGGCAATTGAGGCTGCACTCATTTCAGCTTATAAGCGAAATTTTAGTTCCGCACAAAATGTCCGAGTTTCGCTTGAACGTACAACAGGAGAAATTCACGTCTATGCCAGAAAAAATGTGGTGGAAGAGGTAAAAGACGACCGATTAGAAATTGATTTAGCAGAAGCTAGGTTACTCGATGTTCGTTATGAACTAGATGATATTGTTGAAATAGAAGTTACGCCGAAAAATTTCGGACGTATTGCAGCGCAAACAGCAAAACAAGTGGTTGTGCAACGTATCCGTGAAGCAGAACGCGGTATTATTTATGATGAATTTTCTAATCGTGAAAGCGATATTTTAAATGGTATTGTTCAACGAATTGAACAAAAAAATGTATATATTGATCTTGGTAAAGCCGAAGCCATTTTAGCACCATCAGAGCAAATTACTGGTGAAGTCTATAAACATGGTGATCGATTAAAAACATATATAATTGAAGTTAAAAAAACAACTAAAGGTCCTCAAATATTAGTTTCACGTACACATCCTGGATTATTAAAACGTCTATTTGAACTGGAAGTTCCAGAAATTCATGATGGAATCGTTGAAATAAAATCCGTAGCTAGAGAACCAGGTTTACGCTCTAAATTCGCTGTACATTCCCGCGATGAAAATGTTGACGCTGTTGGTGCTTGTGTTGGACATAAAGGGATGCGGGTACAATCCATTGTAAATGAACTCCGCGGCGAAAAAATTGATATCGTAAAATGGAATACCGATCCTGCTAAATATATTGCCAATGCCTTAAGTCCAGCAAAGGTTGTAAGTGTAGAAATTAATGAAGTTGACAAAGTTTCTCGAGTCGTAGTACCTGATTATCAGTTGTCCCTTGCCATTGGCAAAGAAGGACAAAATGCTCGGTTAGCTGCAAAACTTACTGGCTGGAAAATCGATATTAAAAGTGAATCACAAGCTCAGGCCGATGAATAGGAGGTTTGTATGGTAGTGCAAAAAAAAACTCCTCAACGTCTGTGTGTTGGTTGCCAACAACTGAAAAATAAAAAAGAATTATTGCGTATCGTACGTACACCTGATGACCAAGTTGTACTTGATACAACGGGTAAAAAATCAGGGCGTGGTGCCTATGTGTGCGCTAATGAACAGTGTTTAGCAAAGGCTTTTAAAGAAAAAAGGTTAGAGCGGGCATTGAAAAGAGCGATTGAACCTCAGGTATATGAACAATTACATGCAGGTATTATACAATGAACAATGAAATGAAAATCGCTTCCTTGTTAGGTTTAGCACAAAAAGCCGGCAAAATAGTTTCTGGTGAATTATCCGTTGAAAAAGCAGTAAAAGCAGGTCAAGCTAAATTATTAGTAATGGCTACTGATTGTTCTGAAGCTACCAAGAAAAACTATCGTGATATGGTTACATATTACAATGTGGAGATTTATGAAATTTTTTCCAAAGAACAGTTAGGTGCATGCATTGGAAAAGTATACCGTGCAGCATTAGTAGTACTTGATACCGGTTTTAGTAAAACAATAAAAAAACATTTAGATAATAGTTCTGGAGAAGATTCTCACGAAAAATAAAGAAAATGGAGGTAGATGAATGTCCAAATATAGAATATATGAATTAGCCAAAGATTTTAATACAGAAAGTAAAGTGATTATTGATATTCTGGCTCGTAATAATATGGAGGCCAAAAATCATATGAGTAGCGTAGGTGATGATGCCAAAGAAGTGATTACCAGAACGTTTGCTCATAAGATAGCACCATCCGCATCCGCTACACCAACTCCTGCACCAACAGTGCCTGAACATGCAACCCAGGTTCCACGGCAAAATCAGGCTACTACTCCCCCTCAACAACGCCCTATCAATCATCAACAAAACGCACCGCAAGGACAACGTCCAGTGCATAACAACCAACAAAATGCACCACAAGGGCAACGTCCAGCATATAACAACCAACAGCATGCACCACAAGGACAACGTCCAGCATATAACAATCAACAGCATGCACCACAAGGGCAACGTCCAGCATATAACAATCAACAGCATGCACCACAAGGACAACGTCCAGCATATAATAATCAACAGCATG
>CAXYVG010000054.1:0-25689 GCA_964292325.1 uncultured bacterium
TTAATCGATTGAGCGGCAGGGAAAAATGGGTGCTAGAGATGCGATTTGGTATTCCAGACGGTGATCGGAAGACGCAACGCGATATTGCGAAATTACTAGGTATTTCGAGATCTTATGTGTCAAGAATAGAAAAGAAGGCGATGGGTAAGCTGGGTGATCATTTATCAGCGGAAGATCGGTAGTTGTTATAAGTTTTTGCTAAAGATAGGTATTAGGATTTTCGAAACCGTTATGGTGAGAAAATCCTTTTTCTATTATCAATGACCATTGCTTTTCTCTGTTGGCAAGCAAGCCCCAGTATGGCAAGTGGGTTAATGACGGGGATGGAAAATGGTTATTCAGCAGCTTCGATTTCTGAGTCGCATTTAGGTATGAATAATCTATCATAGATGGCAAATTTTATCGATTGACAAATTATAATAATTATGATAAATTAGCGTCAAAGCATTACACATGCGATTATATCTAGACAATGACGTTTAGAGTCTTAAAAAAGGTCTCTGGACATTTTTTTTACTGTAAATTTGATGATGCCATTATTAATTTTATGGTAATTAATGAGATGATCAATTACGAACTATCTCTAAAGGAGTGAACATTTGTATGGATTCAACATTTGAGGGTAAGGAATTAAAAAAAATAATGCAAAAAATGATTGAAATTTCAAGTGAGTCTCCTACTTATGAAAAGTTGGCTCATTATATTGAAAAAAATTATATGCAGATCCTTTTTATGACGGCTGGAGAACTGGCAACTGAAGCCAATATCAGCCAAGGTAGTGTTTCTAGATTTTGTAGTGCCTTAGGTTATCGTGGATTTACTGATTTTTTACGGAACTTACAAAAATTTGTTAGTGAAGAAATTACTGCACCGCAGAGATTGCAATATATTTCTCAGAATAAAAATAATAATAAAATCTCTAATATCCTTACGATGGAACATAAAAATATCGATGAGTTGGAAGCTATCGTGTGTCAGCCAGCTTATGGACAATTGATACAAAAAATTGTATCAGCGCGCGAAATTGTTTTAGTATCTGCCAGAATGTCAGCAACACTGTTGCCATATACTTGTTACATTTTAAATAAAATCAGAAATAATGTGCGTCAGGTTACGCCCGATACTCCATTGTGGGATACCTTGCATTTATGTGATCCACAAACTACATTGATTTTTACCATTTCTTTTCCGCGATATCCTACTGTACTAGTCAATAAGCTGCAAGAGTTAAAGGATGATGGGTTCTCAATTGCTGCCATAACTGACAGTATTGTTTCGCCGATTGCCTACATAGCTGACCCAATTATCAATGTGCCGATTACTATATCTTCAATCTTTGATATTTACAGTACACCGATGATCTTTTTAAATCTTTTATTAAGAGATGTGGCAAAAGAAATAGACGACTTAGACCAACGTTTAAGTAAAATAGAAAAAATAGAATCTTTAAATAATATTTATTATAGAAAAATTAACAAGTAACAAATAAAATATATAGTTTTTATTTGATTATTGTAAACAAAGGCGTTTAACAATAAGTGGACAGATTATCTGTCTACTGTTAAGCGTCTTTTTATTTTGCACAGATAGCCGGAAATCACTGAAACTCACTGAGGTTTCGTAAAGATAAAAGAAAATGATAACAATTTAAAAGAGATAGGAGTGATATCGCTAGTGAAAAGAATATTGTTTCAGGGGAAATAGAAGGAATTGAAATGTTTTCAAAAAATCTAATTCGGCTCAATTGATGATTGAGCGGTTATGAAAAAAGGAGTGAAAGTAATGGCTCAAGTAAAAGAAAATTTGATTGAAACACGTTCTATTGATATGGTTCCTGATCATGAAAGGCATGGCAATCCATTCAGTCAGTTCACACTTTGGTTCGGAGCAAATATGCAGATTACTACTGTGGTGGACGGTGCTCTGGCTGTAGTCTTTGGTGCGGACCCTCTTTGGGCTTGGGTGGGTCTATTTATTGGAAATATCCTAGGAGGCGCTGTTATGTCGCTTCATTCTGCACAAGGACCACGTTTAGGATTGCCGCAGATGATCTCCAGCCGTGCTCAATTTGGTGTCATGGGTGCAATCCTTCCCCTTGTTTTAGCTGTAATTATGTACCTTGGCTTCGCTTCCACTGGCACAGTTCTTTCTGGACAGGCTATAAATGGAATCCTTGGTGTCCAAACTCCAGCTATCGGTATCATCATCTTCGGAAGCCTCACAGCACTACTGGCGCTTCTTGGGTACAAATATATCCATCGTCTGGGTAGGATTGCTACCGTCACAGGGATTATTGGCTTTACCTATCTTACGGTGATGGCATTTGTGAAATTTCCCGTTGCATCTTTATTTGGTGTAAAGCCTTTCGAATTGACTACTTTTTTATTAGCGGTTTCTCTGTCGGCAGGCTGGCAACTCACCTTCGGTCCTTATGTTGCAGACTACAGCCGTTATTTGCCGCGCAACACATCACAATCATCTACATTTTGGAATACTTTTATGGGAAGTGTGATTGGTACCCAATGGGCGATGACCCTGGGCGTCATTATCAGTGCAGCGAGCATTGCGGGCTATGGCGGAAGCTTTTTGAAAAATCAAGTAGGTTATTTAGGTGAATTAGCGGGAGTCGGAATGGTTGCCATCTTGATCTATATGGTCATCCTCATTGGTAAACTAACGGTCAATACCCTTAATGCCTATGGTTCATTCATGTCAATGTTGACGATCACGACTGCGCTAAATGGTAAAAAAAGCACTACGACAACCCAACGTACCTTTTTCATATTGGCCATGATCACAGCTTCAGTCTGTATTGCTATTTTTGCTAGCAAAGATTTTCTCAATCTTTTCAAGAACTTTGTTTTGCTGCTGCTCATGGTTTTCACACCCTGGAGTTCTGTTAATCTCATTGATTTTTATTGGATATCAAAAGAAAATATTGATATTCCTGCCTTATATGATCCCAAAGGGCGTTACGGTACATGGAATGTACCTGCTCTTGTCTCCTATAGCATCGGTGTATTGGTACAAATTCCATTTATGGCCCAAGCCATGTACACAGGCCCCATTACCAAGATGCTAGGAGGCACTGATATTTCCTGGATTGTGGGATTACTTGCAACTGCTATCATCTATTATCCTTGGGCAATGCGCCGTAATGTGGCGCCAGAGAAAATGATTTATCCTACAGAGAATAAGATAAATATGTAGAAAAAAGTGGGTTTTCAGGTAATGGGGACGCACAGCTAGGGTGATATACGTAATCTATATTAACAATTTAGAAATGGAGGAGAATCTCAATGGCTATTAACAATAGTGATGTGGCTAAAAGAATGACGATCAAGTTAGACAATGTTTTACCAGAAATGCCGCGTTTTGTAGAAGGCATTCGTCGCGCGCCAGACAGAGGGTTTCGATTAACGTCAGAGCAGACAAAACTAGCTCTGAAAAATGCACTCAGATATATTCCAGAGGAACTACACGATACAATAGCTCCTGAATTCATGGAAGAACTTAAGATGCGAGGTCGGATTTATGCTTACCGTTATATGCCGAAAGAAAGAATTTACGGGAAGCCAATTGATGAATATCGTGGGAATTGTGTGGAAGGCAAGGCGTTCCAAGTGATGATTGATAATAATTTAGATCATGCCGTTGCTCTTTATCCTTACGAACTCGTTACGTATGGTGAAACAGGAAGTGTATGCCAAAATTGGATGCAATATCAGCTTATTAAAAAGTATTTGGAAGTCATGACGAATGAACAAACCTTAGTGCTTGAATCGGGGCACCCGTTAGGATTGTTCCCATCCAAACCTGAAGCTCCGCGTGTTATTATTACCAACGCACTAATGATTGGTATGTTTGATAATCAAAAAGATTGGGAAATTGCACAGCAGATGGGTGTAGCGAATTATGGTCAGATGACTGCAGGTGGCTGGATGTATATTGGTCCACAAGGTATTGTGCATGGTACCTTTAACACTCTGCTGACCGCTGGCAGGCAGAAACTTGGTGTTGCACAGGATGGTGATCTGCGAGGTCATCTGTTTGTATCTTCGGGCCTCGGGGGAATGAGCGGTGCTCAGCCAAAGGCGATTGAGATTGCAGGTGGAGTGGGAATCATTGCAGAAGTCGATTATTCTCGCATCAAAACCCGCTATGATCAGGGCTGGGTACGCAAAATTTCGGCTGATTTGCATGAAATATTTGCTTTGGCGCGTGAGTATCAAGAGAAAAAAGAAGCCATTTCGATTGGTTATCATGGAAATATCGTCGATTTATTAGAATATGCGGTCGCCAATCAGATAGAAATTCCCTTGCTATCTGATCAGACTTCCTGCCACGTAGCATACGACGGAGGATATTGTCCGCAAGGACTTACTTTTGAGGAGCGAACCAGTTTATTGGCAACGGATAGGGAGAAATTCACTGCTTTGGTTGATAATAGTTTGAAGCGTCATTTCGAGCTTATTAAGACGTTAGTTGGGCGTGGTACGTATTTCTTTGACTATGGCAATGCTTTTATGAAGGCTATATTTGATGCAGGAGTGCAAGAAATTTCTAAAAACGGCTATGATGAAAAAGATGGATTTATTTTCCCATCCTATGTTGAAGACATCATGGGGCCAGATCTTTTTGATTATGGTTACGGACCTTTTCGTTGGGTATGTTTAACTGGTAGTGCAGAAGATTTAAGGAAAACAGACCAGGCGGCCATGGCATGCATTGATCCTACACGTAGAGCGCAAGATAGAGATAATTATATCTGGATTAGCGATGCGGAAAAAAACCAGTTAGTTGTAGGTACGCAAGCTCGGATACTTTATCAGGATGCAGAGGGCCGGAAGAAAATTGCGCTTACATTCAACGAAATGATTCGCAATGGTGAAATTGGTCCTGTCATGCTGGGGCGTGATCATCATGATGTCAGTGGAACCGACTCGCCTTTTCGAGAAACTTCCAATATCAAAGACGGTAGTAATGTAATGGCTGATATGGCGGTGCAGTGTTTTGCGGGTAATGCAGCAAGGGGGATGAGCCTAGTCGCTCTTCATAATGGGGGCGGTGTTGGTATTGGTAAATCGATCAACGGTGGGTTCGGCATGGTTCTTGATGGAAGTACTCGGGTAGATGAAATATTAGAATCAGCAATGCTATGGGATGTTATTGGTGGAGTGGCTCGACGAGCATGGGCTAGAAATGAGCATTCCATCGAAACCATTTTGGAGTTTAATCAGCAATACTCAGGCCAGGGGCATGTGACTCTGCCATATATTCCTAATGATAAACTGATTGATGATTTGGTTAGCAAGTGTTTTGCTTAGTAAACAGTATAATGAAATGGTAGTGAGGTGTGTGTGAATGAGTTTAGATGGTTTAGCTACGGCTGATGGACAACGTTTACTCATCAAAAATGCTGCTGAATTGGTAACATGTAGTGGTTTGGCTCCTAAAAAGGGCATTGAGATGAATGAGATTGGTATCATTATCGATGGTGCTATTGTTATAGAAAATGGAATCATTCAAGAGGTTGGGACAACGGCAGAGATTTTGGCAAGAGTAGACGCGGGAAGCTACCAAGTCATTGATGCCAAGGGAAAATGTGTGATGCCAGGTTTTGTTGACTCACATACTCATTTTATATTCGGTGGGTATCGACCAGAGGAGTTCTTCTGGCGTTTAAACGGAACTCCTTATTTAGACATATTAGAAAAAGGTGGAGGAATTTTAAGTACCGTCCAAGGGACAAGAAATACTAGTAAGGACGAGCTTAAAAAAATAGGCGCTAGACGCCTAAATGCAATGCTGGCCATGGGCGTAACTACAGTGGAAGGCAAGAGCGGCTATGGATTGGATCTTAGTACGGAACTAGAGCAACTCGCCATTATGGCAGAATTAAATCAGGAACATGCTGTTGATGTGGTACCTACTTTTATGGGGGCTCATGCGATACCACCAGAATATCGGGGGCGGACAGATGATTATGTGAAGTTTATGATTGATCGGGTCTTGCCGGCAGTAGCTGAGCAGGGGGTGGCAGAGTTTTGTGATGTGTTTTGTGAGCAGGGTGTGTTTTCTGTAGCCCAATCACGGAAAATTTTACAGGCCGCCCAGGGCTTTGGTATAAAAAGCAAATTGCATGCGGATGAAATTGTTAATTTGGGCGGGGCGGAGTTGGCAGGGGAACTTAAGGCTATTTCTGCAGATCATTTGTTGCAGACAACGGATTCTGGTATTGATTGTCTTGCGGCCCAAGGAGTGGTGGCAACGGTTTTGCCAATCACCGCTTTTTGCTTGTGTGAATCCTATGCAAAGGCGCGTACTATGATTGATCGCGGTGCTGCTGTAGCTTTAGCGACAGATTATAATCCTGGCAGTTGTTTTAGTCATTCCATTCCTCTCATGGCATCTTTGGCCGCCATTCAACTTAAAATGACGCCAGCGGAAATCATATCCGCGTTAACAATCAATGGGGCAGCGGCTGTAGGTAGGGCCAATAAGGTGGGAAGTTTGGAATGTGGAAAAGATGCTGATATAGTCATACTAGATCATGCTTCGCATCTGTTTTTGATGTACAATGTTGGTATGAATGTAGTAGATAAAGTGATCAAAAAAGGGCGGATTTTGATAGATAAAGATAATTTTTAAATCAGGTGTTGGAAAATTAACGTGTTAAAATAAGCTATTTCAAGCAAGAAAAGAGGAGCGCACCATGAACAATGCACAGGGTAACAACGCAAACTTATCAGTTAATAAAACGAGGATTTATGAACGTTTAGAAGCTTTAGCTACTTTTGGTAAAAATGTCAATGGTGGTATTGATCGCAGCTTTGGTACTGCAGCCGATGTAGCTGCCAGACAATATTTAAGTGATTTATTGAAAACCGAAATAGGTCTAGCAGTGCACATTGATCCGGCTGCGAATATATGGGCCCAATTGAATAATAATTCTACATTGCCGGCGATTGCAATCGGTTCTCATCACGATACAGTACCCAACGGCGGAATGTATGATGGTGCCTTAGGTATTATCTTAGCAATAGAAGTTCTTCAAATTTTAAAAGAAAATAATTATCCACTGCGGCACCCGTTAACAATGGTTTCTTTTACTGCCGAAGAACCCAATCCTTTTAATCTGTCTACATTTGGCAGTCGAATTGCAACAGGAAAATTAATTCAAGATACACTGCTGGATGTAGAAGATGTTAGCAATCACATGAGTCTGTCTGGGGCTTTAATAAATGCAGGTGGTTGCATAATGGATTTAGCACTCGCCAAACTCCAGAGGGAGGATTTTAGTGCGTTTATAGAATGTCATATTGAACAGGGGAAACGTTTGGAAAACAGCGAGACATCTCTAGCTGTAGTATCTCATATAACTGGCATTTACCGAGAAAATGTTCATATTTGTGGTGAGGCCAATCATGCTGGTACGACTCTGATGCGCGACAGACACGACGCCCTATTAGGAACTGCGGAGTTTTGTCTCGCTTTTGAAAAAGTTCTAAAAGAAGTGAATCGCGATGATGTAGTTGGTACCATAGGACATATGGATATCTTCCCCAATGCGGTCAATATCATCCCAGGAGAAACCGTGCTGACCTTGGAGATTCGAACGCCGGATCATACAGTTTTAACAACAATTCTTGGTGATTTAGAAAAATATATAGCAGACATTGAAAGACGGGGAGTGCATATACAGCGGAGTGTGCTACTTGATCAAGCTGCGGTTGCTCTGGATGAAACTGTAATGAATGCCATGGCAAGAGGAATTGTAACAAGGACAGAACCTTATGTAACACTAACGAGTATGGCAGGGCATGATGCCACTCATATGGCTAGTATAACCAGATCAGGAATGCTTTTTGTACGCAGTATTGACGGTAAAAGTCATTGCCCAGAAGAAAATTGTTATCGGGAAGATATTGAAAAAGCCGGCAATGCTTTACTGGAAAGCATTCTGTTATTGGATAAGGAGTTGGATTAATTTGAAACAAATATATAAACCTTCCTTTTTATTACAAAATGACAGTTTTGTAGTTGATAAAGGCGTTCTAGTTGAGAATGGAGTCATTGTGGAAGTTAATAAGATGCAGGAACTCTCATATCGGCACCCGGATGCAAAAATCATGGATTGGACTGGACTAGCCATGTTGCCGGGAACCGTCAATTCTCATAACCATTCTTTTCAGAGTCTGCTCCGCGGACTTGTAATAGATCGTCCCTTCTTAGAGTGGCGCGACCAGGCATTATACCATTACTCCCCACTATTAGATGCGCAAGATATTTATACTGGAGCATTATTTGCCTTTGGCGAAATGATGCGCTATGGTGTCACAACGGTTTGCGATTTTTTCTATCTGCACAATCAAGGCCTTGAAAGTGATGAAGCTATCATCCAAGCAGCCAAAGACGTAGGCATTCGACTTGTCTTGGCTAGAACCATGTATGATTGGGATGGTGCTCCTAAAGGCTATCAGGAGACTGTTGACCAAGCGGTGAAAAATACAAGACAGCTAGCTATTAAATATAATCAAAATCCAATGGTAAAAGTCATTCCAGCTCCTCATAGCCTACATGCAGCTTCTTTAGACATGGTGAAAGCAGGTCATAACTTAGCCTTGGAGCTTGGAACGAAATTCCATATTCATGTTGCAGAAGAACCTTTTGAAGTCGAAGAAACGACAAAGGCATATGGCTTAACACCTGTGGAATTGTTGCATAAAATTGGTGTTCTGGATAAAAACATGGTGGCCATTCATGCCGTATGGCTTAAGGATAGCGATATTAAGCTTATGGGCGATCACAAAACCAAACTGGCCTACTGCCCTTCCAGCAATATGTTCTTAGCAGACGGGGTGACCAAAATTATTGATTTAATGAATGCAGGTGTTACAGTTGGTTTAGGTTCAGATGGTGCATGTAGTAATAATCGAATCAGCGTATTTGAAGAAATGCGTATGACGGCGCTATTGCAGAAAGTCTCCCTGCTTAATGCAACTGCCATATCGGCTAAACAAGTATTTGCTATGGGAACAGCGAACGCCGAAGAACTTCTCGGCATACCTGTTGGGAAGATTGAACCTGGCTATTACGCTGACTTTGTTGGTATTGATACAAAAGATCTGTCTGTTCAGCCTATCTATTCAGTCAATGAGCAACTCTTACCGAATATCGTATATTCGATGCAACCCAATGCGATTTCCCGGGTTGTTGTCGGTGGAAGAGAACAAGTAAAAAACAGCAAGATTACGAGCGTCTCTGAAGAAAAAATTTACAACCGGTTGCAAACGTTAATTAAAAAACTAAATTCTCATAAATAAGAAAAATACGATTCAGAAAATATCTAATGATGTTTAGCTAATCACTGGGGGTTATGAAAGGGGGTAAGCATGTGTCAGACTCCATTGAATTAATACGTAAAGCTGAGCAGAATACAACAATTTGGTCAGGGGGTACTACTACGCAAATTGCTATTTACCCCTCGAATGCTGAATATAGTAAACGCAATTTTATATGGCGACTGAGTTCTGCCAAAGTGGACTTAGCGCAATCCACTTTCACTTCTCTCCCTGGAATTTCTCGAGTGCTTATGGTGATTGATGGAGTTTTAAAACTTGAGCACGAAGGGCATCACAGTGCTTATTTAAAGCCCTTCGAACAAGATCATTTTTGTGGAGATTGGATAACGAAAAGTGTTGGCAAAGTGAATGATTTTAATTTGATGATGTCACAGGAGTGCCAAGGAAAACTAACTGCCATACAACTTGGCGAAAGAGAAAGTATCGAAATATCCGTTCGAACTGGCAAAGGGTGTAACCATTGCACTTCAGTTTTTTATTGTATTGACGGTAGTGTACGGTTTCTTGCTGAGGAAGAACGGACATATGAACTTTATGCAAAAGACGCATTGATTTTACATAGAAAACATGAAAATAAAAAAAACACCTTAAGAATAAGTAATTTGGAAAGTAAGCAAGTGCATCTGATACGGGCGGATATGCAGTATTAAAGGTTCTGGTGCAAAGAGTTGAGCTATAAGTATCTAAGTCGTACTATTATATTATCTAGTTCACAGTTATATCCCCTTGATATCCCCATAATACTTTGCATTATATTCTAATACGTCACAGGATTTATTTAGTATTAATAGAAATACTAAATAAGAGTAAGTTGACATTGATTTAATTTGCTATAGCGGAGGGGAAAAAAGATGGGTACATTACAATCAATCCCTGATTTAACAAAGCTGCAAGATGATGCGGTTATCATATATCATGGAAGTAATGCTATTGTAAGCCAGCCAGAGATAAGAATTGGCAAGTTTACTAAAGATTTTTATTGGGGATTTTATTGTACATTATTACAAGAACAAGCAGAGAAATGGGCAAGAAGAAATAGAAAATGTAAGATTGTAAATATATATCGGTTAACTAATACCAAAGGGCTTCGTTGTAAGCAATTTGCAGATATGAATGAAGAGTGGTTGGAGTTTATTGTTAATTGTAGAAGTGGTGGAAGTCATGATTATGAGATTGTAGAGGGACCTATGGCTGATGATACAATATATAATTATATAAATGATTATATCGATGGTGTAATAAGTAAAGATGCATTTTGGGAGTTGGTAAAGTTTAAATATCCCACGCATCAATTGAGTTTTCATTCCGCGAGAGCGTTACATTGCTTAACTTTTGATAGGAGCTATGAATTATTATGATGTCAAAAGAAGAAAATGATTTATTTTATATATGTTCACTTATAGAATTTATCGGAAGGCAAACTAAAACGAAAAGTACATGGATTGTAAATTTATTAGGGAAAGAAGAACTTTGCCATATCATGCAGCATGCAGAGGTTTTACATTGTGAGCGAATTGAGGAAGTTGCAGATCGCTATATTCAGGATTTTGCTATTGAACAAGGAAACTACGACAAAGTAGCTGAGGCAAGGGGCAATTATCCGTCATATTGGGATTTGGGGAAAATATATATGAGGCTAATAAGGGATGTTTCACAAGGTGATCTGATTGATACATTATTAGCCGTCTATCATTCATGGATCGTAGATGAAATAGAAAATTATAACATTGCTTTTTATTATATGTCACCAGAGTATATTAAAACGTGTTATCAAGAGGGCGAAGTGCTTTTATAATAATGTTGATGGGAGCTCGTTTGACATTAATATTTCCGCCTACGTCTAAAGGGTTAGTGTGAACGAAATTACCTTGATCGATGTTCTCGGCACTGCTCCGGATGTAGTGGCGGAAGCTGTAGAAAATCAATGTGAAAATGAACGGCTGAGTAAACAAATTAATCGATTGAGCGGCAGGGAAAAATGGGTGCTAGAGATGCGATTTGGTATTCTAGATGGTGATCGGAAGACGCAGCGAGATATTGCTAAATTATTAGGGATTTCTAGGTCATATATCATAGTAATAAGGCAACGAAAATGTTCGTATTAATCATACTAATTTTGATGAGGAAAGGAGAATAACATGAGTGGGAAGCAGGTAAGTGATACTATACAAGCTTCAAATCGACAAGTTTTATCTTCGGTTAATGAGAATCTACGTGAAATTTGGCTGGCAGGTGGTTGCTTCTGGGGAGTGGAGGCTTATTTAGGTAAATTAAATGGTGTGGTTTATACAAATGTAGGTTATGCTAATGGAGAAACCGAAAACCCTACCTATGAAGAGGTTTGTTTAGGTCGCACAGGTTTTGCGGAGACAGTATATGTACAATATGATCCCAACCAGATTTATCTTGCTAAGTTGTTGACCTATTTCTTCAAAATTGTTGATCCTACCAGTTTGAATCAACAAGGGAATGATCGTGGTAGCCAATATAGGAGTGGGATTTACTACAAAGATGTAGCAGATAAAAATACAATTGACATGGTAATTGGGCAAGAACAATTGAAGTATAAAGTACCAATTGTTACAGAAGTAGTACCACTCAAGAAATATTATGTAGCCGAAGAGTACCATCAAAAATATCTAGCAAAAAATCCAAATGGATATTGCCACATTGACTTATCTAGTTTGGCTAATGATCCAAATGCCAATCGACTTACTCTCTAGTTACGCTATATACTTTCTTAACAACTTCGGAGGGGGTAATGCTACTCATGCAAATGAAATTGCCGGTTGGGCAAATTGTTTTATGGCAAAAAGAGCAAGAATGTCTGTTATATAATATAGCATTTCGTGATCCTAGTGGTGCATAGGTTGACGGATCAGTTGGGCCGAACAAAGCTACCGATGGAATACCGAGCGCTGCGGCAATATGAAGAGGTCCCGTATCCCCTGAGACAATGGTTGTTGCTCGCTCAATTATGCCTGCCATTTGCAGTACGCTGGTTTTACCTACAGCGTTAATAACGGGTACATGGGCAGTATTTTGGATTTTGATCCCTAACTCTACGTCTGCTTTTCCTCCACATAAGACTATCGCGAAATCAGTAAAAAGAAGTTGCGCAGTCTGTGCGAACAATTCAATTGGCCAAGTCTTTGAAGGCCAAGTCGTTCCTAGTACTAACACTACGAATTTTCTAGTTCCTACAATACCCTCATTAGCTAGAAAAGTTTCAGCAAATCGTTTATCTTTCGCAGGCACGACAACAATCATTTTGTGGTCTACGGATGTAATTCCTAAAGGTTTGAGTACACCTAGATATTTATCCGTAATATGCTTGCCAAGAGATTTAGTGGTTTGCGTCATAAATAGAAAATTTAACTCTCTGGCCTGACTCATGCCGATGCACCTATCTGTTTTTAACATTCTTGCTATCAGACCAGTAAGAAATAATCCATGAATATCTAAAACCGCATAAAAGTTTCTGCCCAATAATTGTTCACGTAAGTTTCTCCACAATTCAAAGGCTTTTATATATTCAAAGCTTCGCAGGTGTTTTTCGAACTGTTCTCTTGACCAGACAATTGTTTCATCGACGTATGGATTGTACCTTACTAGTTCTGCAGAAACCTCACCAACGAGCCAGGTGATTTTGCAGTTTGGCCAGGCAAGTTTTAATGATCTAGTCACTGGCGTGCAATGAATAACATCTCCAATAGAACTGAGTCTGATGATTAGTATTTCCTTTATCATATCAAAACCTACTTTCTGTATTTAGACTATAACAGTACGTATATCTGTTTAGTGTTCCCATATAGTATCCGTTTATAATTGTTACAGCGTTTCGCTAAAGATAGGCATTGGGATTTTCGGGAACCCATATTGCTCATTATAGTTATGGACTTTATTTATATAATCGACCATCTTTGAAAAAAGATGGGTTTCGTTGTTTTTTAAATTAAGAATGTGGTAAGATAAGGTGGAAAATCGACTGAAAATTAAGTTAAATTAAAAATGAGATATAATAAAAATATAGTGGCTTTTCTAGTGAGGTGCATAGAATGAAAACACTACCAATTGAAGAGGTTTTAATCGAATTGAAAGAACAGCTCTTTTGCCAGAGGAATGTTGTTCTTGTAGCACCACCAGGGGCGGGAAAAACGACTCGTGTTCCTTTGGCTTTATTAGAGGAAGTTTGGCTTAAAGGACAGCGTATATTAATGTTAGAACCTCGGCGTTTGGCAACTCGCTCAGTAGCGGGTTATATGTCAGAGTTTCTTGGAGAACAGGTAGGACAAACGGTTGGTTATCGCATTCGGTTTGATACTTGTATCGGTCCTAAGACGCGGATTGAGGTCATTACAGAAGGGATTCTTACTCGTATGTTACAGAAGGACCCTATGCTAGAAAATGTAGGTTTGATCATTTTTGATGAATTTCATGAACGTAGTATACATGCTGATTTAGGTTTAGCACTATGTTTGCAAGCGCAAGCGTTGCTGAGAGAAGATCTAAAGATTTTGGTCATGTCTGCGACACTCGATGCATCTACTGTTGCTAAGATGATGGATGATGCGCCGATTATTGTCAGTGAAGGTAGAAGTTTTCCTGTAGACACCCATTATGTAACTCGCCCGATTACAGGTCCTATTGGGATAGCGGTTGTTCATAAGATACAGGAAGTCATTCGAGATACACAAGGGGATATGCTAGTGTTTTTACCTGGTGTCGGGGAAATTCACTGGGTGGCATCTAGGATACTAGCATTGGGTATGGGAGAAGAGGTAACAATTGCCAAACTATATGGCACCTTACCACAGGCTGCTCAAGATTTAGCCATATTACCTGACCCCATAGGTAAGCGTAAGATCATTCTTGCTACCTCTATTGCAGAAACGAGTATTACCGTAGAAGATGTACGCATTGTAATTGATAGCGGTTTTATGCGCGTCCCTCGATTTTCACCACGTACAGGGATGACTCATCTGGTAACTATCAAGGTATCAAAGGGAGTGGCAGATCAACGGCGTGGTCGGGCAGGACGCGTCGCATCAGGTATTTGTTATCGCTTGTGGACCAAACAAGAAGAAATATCCCATGAACTATATAGTGCTCCAGAAATTATGGAGGCGGATCTTGCACCCTTAGTTCTAGAACTTGCGGTATGGGGTGCGAGGGCAGAAGAATTATTGTGGCTTGATTCACCCCCAATGGCTGCTTTTAGTCAAGGAACGGAGCTGCTTCAGCAATTAGGTGCCTTAGATATAGACGGAAAAATTACACCTCACGGACGTAAGATGGCAGAAGTTGGACTTCATCCACGGCTTTCTCATATGCTCATACAGGCTAGTTCTTTAGGATATGGTAACTTGGCTTGTGAGATTGCTGCATTACTTGGACAGCGAGATTTATTCCAAGGAGAGAAGAGTGCGCCTGATGCAGATTTACGTTTACGTATTGAAGCTCTTCGTCGTGGCAGTTCAAAGTTAGTTGCAGGATATTCTTTGGGTTATACCATGGATATTGGGGTTTATCGCCGTTTACAAGTTGATATTCGTCACTGGAAAAAGCTTTTTGCTATACCAAAGAGTGAGGTAGATGATATCCATGCGTGTGGGCTGGTATTATCGTTTGCTTATCCAGATCGGATTGGTCAAGGACGAGGAGATGGTCGTTTTTTATTGCGCAATGGACGAGGGGCTATTTTTAAAGAACAACAGGCATTAGGAAAAATACCATATCTTGTTGCTGCTGAACTTGGCGGAGAAGTTGGGGCGGAAAATCGTATTTTTTTGGCGGCACCAATCGACGAAGGTGAAATAAAGAAGAACTTTAAAGACCAGATAGTGGTGCAAGAGATCATTGCCTGGGATCATGAAGTGCAGGCAGTAAGAGCGCGACGATTGGAATCATTAGGAGCCTTGGTGTTTACTAAGACCCCGATTCCTGATCCTGATCCAGAAAAAGTCATCTCAGCATTACTAGAGGGTATTGTGCAAAATGGAATCCGAATTCTTCCGTGGACAAAAGGGGCTTGTCAATTTAGGCAACGTCTTGCCTTTATGCATGATTGTCATCATGAGTGGCCAGATGTATCGGATGAAGGGTTGCTAAGTAATTTACAGGAATGGCTTAGCCCTTATTTATATGGTATGAGTAGCCGTGAGCATTTGCAAAAACTACAGATGACTACTATTTTAGAATCCATGTTGACTTGGAATCAGCGTCAGCAGCTTGATGAGTGGGCATCAACTCATATCACTGTTCCCAGTGGGCAACGTATTCCAATTGATTATAGTCAATCAGACAACCCTGTATTAGCGGTACGCTTACAAGAAATGTTCGGCTTACAGCAAACTCCTTTAATCGGACAAGGAAAAGTACCCTTGACGCTACATTTGTTGTCACCTGCTCGAAGGCCAGTGCAGGTGACTAAGGATTTAGCAAGTTTTTGGCAAACTACTTATTTTGAAGTCAAAAAAGATTTAATGGGACGTTATCCTAAACACTATTGGCCAGATAATCCGCTAGAAGCGATAGCAACTCATAAAATTAGATCCCGCTCTACAAGTTAAGTATATGAAAACAATTCCCTAAGCAAATGATGCCTAGGGAATTGTTGCGTTATTTTTGTACCATCTCTACAATTTTTGCTGTTGCTTGGTCTAAGTCTTCAGCACTGATTATTGCATCATACGTAACGTTTTTGGGATTTTCGAAGCCATATAACAGATCATAATAATCAGTGAGCAACGTGGTGACTAATTCTTCAATATGATTATTGGTTAGGCATTCTAGTAAAAATGCCGTTTTTTTCTTACCTAAGTTTTTTGAAATGGCTTGAATGCTTTGTTGTATTTTTTCTTTATCAATTGAACCATCTTGACTATACTCAGCAATTAATCGCTGCACTCTTGTTGGCACACTTGCTTGCACTAGTATTTTTTTACCTGACAGCATTCGTTGATATAAGACTTTCGGTATATAGACATTACCGATTCGATTGCTTTCGCATTCCACAATAAAATAGGGTTTCGTTTGTAATTCTTCTAAGTGATCTAAAATTGCAGCTTCAAACATAGACATTGGTGTGCTATTGCCGAGCCCGATTTGTCCAAAGACGGAACCACGGTGATTGGCAAGCTCTTCTAAATTAATGATTGGGATTCCTTGTGATGACAATTTATCGAGGATCGTTGTTTTTCCAACTCCTGTGGCGCCATGCAATACTAAAATTTGGGGTTTTATCTCAAATGATTCCAAGTGATCTAGCACATAGCGACGATAGGATTTATAGCCGCCAGCCAGCTGAAATGCCGCAATATTTAGCATGTCCAAAATATTGACAATGGACCTAGAGCGCATTCCACCGCGCCAGCAATAGATAACAATCTGAACGTTTTGTTTTGCATACGCTGTGATGGTTTTTATTATGGCAGGCAATTTTGGTGATACAACTTCTACCCCTAGTTGCTTGGCAGCATCAACACTGACTTGTTTATATAATGTACCAACAGTAGCTCTTTCTTCGTTGGTGAATATAGGAACATTGATTGCTTCCGGTAAGTGTCCTTCAGCAAATTCCTTTGGTGTACGGACATCAATAAACAATCGATTAGGTAATGGTATCGCATCTTGGATAGAAATAATTTTGCACAATTCTTATTTACCGATTTAACCTTTCTCTTTATTCTATTCATATTATAGCAGAAAAATCATTCACTTCGGTTTAGTTTGGACATTTTTTGTTGGAGAGATGTCGAATTTTTATATGAAATTATACAAATACACGAAAATAGGGAGGTTTTCGTGTATTTGTATGGTAATATTGGTATATACGTAAACTATAATGTAGTATATGGTCATTTAAGAACTGGAGAATGATGCTAGCGCACTAGATAGTTTGGAAAGGATGAGTATAAAGTATGCATGAGGAGATTGTATTTTGTAAAGGCGGAGGTTGCACCGCGAAACTAGGGCCGGGAATGTTATCTTCCGTTCTTCAGAAGTTGCCTAAGGGTACAGATCCACATTTGTTAGTAGGGTTTGATAGCTCTGACGATGCAGCAGTATATCAGTTAACAGATGATTTAGCGGTTGTTCAGACATTGGATTTTTTTCCGCCGATGGTGGACGATCCTTATACTTTTGGACAGATTGCAGCGGCCAATGCTCTTTCTGATATATATGCAATGGGAGGACAAGTTAAGACGGCGCTCAATATTGTGTGCTTTCCTGAAAAAATGGATTTGAATATTTTGGGAGAAATCATGCGGGGCGGGAATGAAAAAGTTCAGGAGGCAGGAGGAGTCCTAGTAGGTGGACATTCTATTGCTGACAGTGATGTGAAATATGGTCTTTCTGTAATGGGCACCATCCATCCAGATAAGATTTACAAGAATAACGCTTGCCAAGAGGGCGATCAACTGCTTTTAACCAAACCTTTAGGGGTAGGTATCGTTTGTACTGCCCAGCGAGTAGGGGAGAGTTCTACAAAAGCGATGGAGCTGGCTGTTCGTTCTATGACCACACTTAATAAATATGCAGCGGAAATTATTGGAAAGTACCAGGTGCATGCTTGTACAGATGTAACGGGTTTTGGTTTTCTAGGTCATCTTCAAGAGATGTTAGGAGATGATTTGGGGGCTGAGATCGATAGTCTGCAAGTACCCTATATTCCCGAGGCGGTTCATTATGTAAATGAGTTTTTTCTCACGGCAGCTGCGCAGCGAAATCGCAATCACGTAGGAAATCGAGTAGATTTTAGGAACGTACCTTTCGCTATGGAAGAGATTCTTTTTGATCCACAGACCTCAGGTGGACTTCTAGTCAGCTTGCCTTCTAAAGATGCAGAACTTGCTTTACATGAGATCAAAGCCTTGGGGATTCCTTGCGGGATCGTTGGAACTGTTACACAAAAAGATGATAAAAGAATGATTGTAAGATAAGGAGAGAATAAAAATGAAGCAAACCTTAGATGCTAGAGGGAAAGCATGTCCAATACCGGTTGTAGAAACTAAGAAAGTATTAGCAACACTTCAGGACGGAGATACTGTAGAGGTAGCGGTAGACAATTTTATTGCGGTACAGAATTTAAGTAAAATGGCTGCGCAGAAGCATATTGAGGTATCTTCGGAAAAACAAGATGAGAATCACTATCTTGTTACGCTGACAGTGACGAAAGCTTCCAGCAATGAAAAAACAGAAAAAACAGTTTGTATTCCTGATAGCAGAATCGATAAGACCGTTGTCGTGCTTTCTTCTGATAAAATGGGAGAAGGGGATGAAAAATTAGGCCGTACCCTTATGAAGGGTTTTATTTATGCTTTGACCGAACAAGATCAATTGCCTGAAACGATTTTGTTATATAATAACGGCGCAAAACTATCAGTAGAGGGCTCGGATTCTCTGGCAGATTTTAAACTTTTAGAATCTCAGGGCGTGGAGATATTAACTTGTGGAACCTGCCTAAATCATTATGGACTGGCTGAGAAATTAGCGGTAGGATCGGTTACGAATATGTATGTAATCGTAGAGAAACAAATACAGGCAACAAAGATTGTAAACCCATAAGAAAAAACAAGGAAATTATTTAACGAGAGGATCGATTATGATTTATTTAGATCATGCGGCAACTTCTTTTCATAAGCCGCCAGAGGTAGCTACCGCTGTTTATCATGCTTTGCAAGGTATTGGAAATAGTGGACGTGGTGCACATGGCGCATCGTTAGATGCCAGTCGCCAGATATATAAAACCAGAGAGACAATTGCAAACTTATTTCATGTGGGAGATCCATCACGAGTCGTATTCACCTTAAATGCTACGGAGGGGCTGAATATTGCGATTCAAGGTCTTTTAAAGCCTGGTGATCATTGCATTACCACAGCTCTCGAACATAATAGTGTATTACGACCCCTATATTTGATGGAGAAGCGGGGCGTTAGCCTGACAGTGGTTCCAGCAGATCAAAAAGGGTGTATTGCGATAGAAGATATAGAAGCTGCAGTTCGTGCAGAAACCAAGGCAGTGGTATTGACCCATGCCTCCAATGTGATAGGCAATGTTCTTGACATTGAGAGAATAGGTAAGGTCTGCAAACAACATAACCTTTTATTTATCTTAGATGCCTCTCAGAGTGCCGGGTTACTTTCTATCGACATGGAAAAAGTGGGAATATCAGCACTGTGCTGCTCAGGACATAAAAGCCTGCTAGGACCACAGGGGACTGGTGTGCTCTGCCTAGCTGATGGCGTTCAGCCAGAGCCTCTTAAGGTTGGGGGAACAGGAGTGGACAGCTTTTCCCAGGAAATGCCTTGGATTTTGCCTGCCGCGCTGGAAGCTGGCACATTAAATACCCATAGTTTAATTGGTCTTTTGGCAGCTTGTGATTACTTGCATACCTATGATCCGTTACGAATCTTTCAAGAAGCAACGGCTTTGGCAAATCGGTTCATAGATGGTGTCAAAGATTTGCCGGGAGTGACTCTATATGGTGACTTTGATGGAGCCATCAGGACTCCGGTTGTTGCACTTAACCTACGAGAGATTGATTCGGGAGAAGTTTCGGATGAACTTTTTGAGCGTTTTGGTATTGCAACCAGGGCAGGAGCCCACTGCGCCCCAGGAGTCCACAAGATATTTAAAACGGTGGAGCAGGGTATGGTGCGTTTTAGTTTTTCGCATTTTAATACGAACAGCGAGGTGGATGAAGCCATACGTGCCTTGCGGATTCTGGAGGAAGAAAGCTTATGAGACCAAAAGAATTGCAATGCGTAGTGACCTTCCAAACGACTACGGAAGCTATGGCTTTTGAAGAAGCTGCTAAAAAAGAAGGGTTAAGCGGTCGCATCATTCCGCTGCCAAGAGCGATTGGCGCTGGATGTGGTCTGGCATGGCGAGAAAATCCAGAGTATAGAGATTCACTTGAAAAGCTTATTAGTAAGCAGCAGCTTGGATATGACAGAATATATGAATTGGTGATTTAAGTGGTTGTAACATCCTACTTGTAGTTATATCGTGAAATAGCCGGTTATGGTAGCTAAAAACTACTATAACCGGCTATTGTTTAATTTTTAAGGCTGGAAAAGGTAAAATTATCATAATGATGGGCAATATATATATAAGATAAAAATGGAGTGTGAGGAAATGGATACAGAACATAAAAGATTTTCTCGGCGAAAGTTTATAAAGATTGCTGGCGGAATCACTGTAGGTGCCTTTGGTCTGTATACATTCCTACCGGGTATGCGAGCATGGTCACAGCAGATGGTTGACTCGGCAAAAGCGATTGCTGGGCACTATCTGCCGATCGGTGACATGATAGATGTATTATCGGTCCGCCAAATTATCACGGAGGATAGTTCTAATTCGCGGACAATCATGTGGCAGTCGGAACTTGCCGAAAAAGATGCTATCGTAGAATATCGGAGAAAAGGCAAAAAGGATATAAAATCCAACATGGCAACCAATGAGGAATTTACCGATAAGAAAACGATGACCTATATACATATGGCTGTGTTGAATGATTTAACAGCGGGGACGCAATATGAATACCGCGTAGGCTATGGCAGTAGACGCAGTGATTGGCATGATTTGCATACCGATGATGGGGGCGCCTTTAAGGCGCTAATTTTCCCCGATTCTCAGTCTAGTGACTACCGTGATTGGAATAATCTTGCCCAGTTAGCCAGAAAGAACAATCCAGATGCGGCTTTCTTTGTCAATATGGGCGATCTGGTTGATAACGGCGAGGATCACAGCCAGTGGCGGGCGTGGTTTCATGGCGTCGATGGTATCATCGATACCATTCCTGTAGCACCAGTCTTGGGAAACCATGAAACTTATAATTTGGACTGGAAAGTGCGGATGCCAGAGGCTTATCTACATCTCTTTTCTTTGCCGGAAAATGGTGATGTCGAGCGCCGGAATCAGTTTTATTCCTTTAACTACGGACCGGTTCATTTCATTGTTTTGAACACGCAGTTTGACGAAATGGAACCATTCCAGCCAGGTCTTTTGGATGCAGAAAAGAAATGGTTCATAAATGATATGGCAAGCGCTCAGAAAAAGTGGAAAATTGTATTGATGCATAAAGATGTTTTGACCTATGAACACAGCAACCGGAGCGACCGTCAGGCGGGAATTTCGGATATTGGCAAACAGTGGATGCCGTTATTTGATCAATTTGGCATTGATGCTGTACTTACAGGACATCTTCACACTTACCGTCGTCGTGAGCATTTATATAACTTCCAGCCGGATATGCGCGGTCCGCTCTATATCGTTACCGGCGTCGCTGGAAATGTACGCTATCCGAATATATGGGTAAATCATCCCTTTGATAAGACCGTAGCTCCACAGCCAGAAACCAATAATTACATGACGCTGGAGGTAGCGGAAAATACCTTGAAATTAGCGTCATTTCTGCCATCAGGAGAACAGATTGATCAAGTGGAGATCGCTAAAATTTAAAAATGTCCTTTCAATATAGTTTATACAAAATGATTTTCCCTGTGAAATAAGCAAGTGTAGATGATATATGTACAAACGCAGGGACAGGTATAGTGTTTTCGAAACATCATACCTGTCCCTGCGTTTGTATTCCTGTATTTTTTTGTGCAAGACTAAAATCTTTAAACTCACATTTAACCTTGCAATCACGAATTTATCTTTTCATTTTAGAAATTTTTCTATGTAAAGGCTTGACTTTGAGCTCACTCAAAGGAGTATGATGTTACTATTGGGAAATAAAATATCACAACCTCTACAATGATTTTGAAAAATGCCCAAGTGTATAAAAAAACATAAGTAAAATTAGGGAGGCAGAAATAGCGATATGGAAAACAAAAAATTGGGATTTGGCTTTATGCGTTTACCTGTAATCAATTCGGATGATTTAGCAAGTATTGATATGGATGCAGTCAATCATATGGTGGATACGTTTTTGGAAAGAGGATTTACTTATTTTGATACAGCCTATATGTATCATATGAATAAAAGTGAGATCGCAATTAGAGAGACTTTAGTAAAACGCCATAAAAGAGATAGCTTCACGTTAGCAACAAAATTACCAACGATGTTTTTGAAAATGCAGGAAGATCAAGAACGGATTTTTAACGAACAGTTAGAAAAATGTGGTGTGGATTATTTTGATTATTATCTTCTTCATAATCTTGGGGTAGCCCATTATGAGATCGCTCAAAAGTTTGATAGCTTTGCATTTATTGAGGAAAAGAAAAAAGCAGGAAAGATTAGGCAGATTGGATTCTCTTATCATGATCATGCAGATTTATTAGACGAAATTTTGACAGCGCATCCAGAAGTGGATTTTGTTCAGCTACAGATTAATTATCTGGATTGGGACAATGAAAGCATTCAGTCAAGGAAATGCTATGAAGTAGCAAGAAAACATAATAAACCGGTTATTGTTATGGAGCCTGTCAAGGGCGGGACGCTTGCGAAAGTGCCTGAAAAAGCAGAGAAACTATTTAAAGAATATCATCCTGACATGTCCATACCATCATGGGCCATCCGTTTTGTGGCAAGTCATGAGGGAGTTATGATGGTACTAAGTGGAATGTCTAATATGGAGCAGTTACTAGATAATACAGGGTATATGCAGGACTTTAAGCCCTTGGTACAGGATGAATATGATGTTCTTAAAAAAACAGTTGGGATTATTAATGAAGCCATTGCCATTCCATGTACAGCCTGCCAGTATTGTGTAGAGGAATGTCCGAAAAACATAGCCATTCCGAAATATTTTGCATTATATAATAACCAAAAGCAATCGCTGAATAACGGGTTTTCTTTGCAAAAAGTATATTATGGTAATTATGCAAAAACATATGGTAAGGCATCCGATTGTATTGGATGTAAACAGTGTGAAAAACATTGTCCGCAGCATATTGAGATTACCAAATGTTTAAAGGACGTAGCTGAAATGTTTGAATAAGAAAGGAATATTGACGGCAAATGTAGAAATATTTACAGATCAGGTGGATTTTACAGTAGAGAAGATTGCTTATGGCATCGGTCATAGAGAACTTGAGATTCCTAATGTACTCAGGGTATATCTTGGTCATGAAAATACAAGTGAGAACAAAAAAGAATAATATATTGGAGAGCAATATTGATGATACATAATGAAAAATATATAAATTTGATTCATTGTTTAAAAAAGATGGAGAAGGTAATCTTGGCTTTTTCGGGAGGCGTAGATAGTACATTTTTACTAAAAGCAGCCAAGGAAGCTTTAGGTGATAATCTTAAAGCCGTGACTATACAATCTCCTTATATTCCTAAATGGGAAATTGAAGAGGCAAAACAATTAGTAGCAAAACTGGGGGTGGCGTTTGAAATAGTAGAGGCGCCAATTATTGATGAAATTAGAAATAATCCCGAAAATAGATGTTATCTTTGTAAAAAGGCAGTATTTAGTCAGATCAAAGCCATTGCAAAAAGAGAAGGTTATCTATATGTGATGGATGGCACCAATTTTGATGATATCGGTGATTATCGACCAGGATTAAAGGCGTTGAAGGAACTGAATATAAGAAGTCCTTTACTAGAATGTCAATTGAGTAAACAGGACATAAGAAGTTTATCTAAAGAACTAGGACTTGCTACTTGGGACAAACCATCCTATGCATGTTTGTTGACAAGAATACCCTATGGCGATGAATTGAAAGAAGAAGATTTTATTAAAATAGAAAACGCAGAAAAGTATATGATGACTAGAGGATTTAGGGCGGTTCGGGTAAGGTGCCATGATAATCTGGCAAGAATTGAAGTGGATAAAAAAGATAGAAGTAAATTATTTAATGAGGAACTTCTCAATGACATATCTGATAAGTTTAAGGAATTTGGCTTTAAATATGTAACATTAGATTTAGAAGGATACAGGGTCGGGAGTTTTAATGAAACGATGGAAAATACAGGAGAAAATAATGAATAAGGAATGAAATAATCGTTCACTAGCGTTGGGGCTGGCGCGAATTTTGGCGGTTTTTTGGATCTTTGTTATAATATTTAATAACACAAAAGGCTGATTGCATAATGCAATCAGCCTTTAATAGGCTAGCCAAGCCTGAGGGCTTACTTTACTCTATCAGCAGTTAAATCTGTTACCCATCCCATAGTATCATCTTGCCATTGAATTTTAAGATGTTTACCTTCAGGAGACATAATGAAACGGAAATATCCTTTTGGTTCAACAGATGAGAAGAACTTCATATCGGACCATTTCCCGGTAAATATATTACCATTAATTGTTCCTATGAATTTTTTATCATTAATCATACATTCGACGATATCATTGTTTTGGGTAATTTTTATAGTTGCTCCTATCGTACTCCATGTGCCATTCCATGAAAGATTTTGTGATGATTTATCTGCCTGTTTTATACTGTGATCATATATCGCCTTCCGATTCTGGTCTACATACTTTACGACTTCATGATACAATTCATAATTATGGCTACGATCATTAGACGTCATACTTTTCCATTGTGAATTAGTGATTAACGTAGCTCCTTTGGCTATTTCAAATGATATCTCTGTAAAATTCATTTTATATATTTTACTATATGGTTTCCTAAGATCTATTAAATGATAAATTGTACCTTCTAAATTTTCTTCTTTGTTTTTTATAGAACTCGTTACTTCAACATAATCAGTTGTACCATCAAATACACCATTTGCATTTACAAAAGTAACGGTATTAACATCGATGGTAAATTCGTCACCAGATTCTTCAAAAGTTAATATTTTAGCAGATAAAGTTTCAGGAAATAACATGAAACATAAGGTACATAAAAGGAAAGTCGTACATATTTTAAACAAAAAAGTCATAATGGTACCACCTCTCAAGAGTGTTTACATTTAAATTTTATTTGATGCTCAGACTTTATGCATCTACTATATTATAAGTAATTATTAGAAATAAAGAAAGGCTTAGAAAATATAGAAATGTATGGTAGTATTTTTATGTATCGTAATTCAAGATGAAGAGTCATGAATCATGTCGCAAGAGATGAAAAAAATGCTGATTTGCAAAAAAATAGCCAGAAACAAAAAAAGGACTCTCGAAAAGAGAGTCAGAAGGAAATAAAGTGGAGGGTTGAGAATAAGATTAGTATACCTAATTTATTCATTAATATACATTACAAAAAATATAAAAATTTAGTGAATATAGTCTGTAGTGATGAACTTTTTTAGGAATTTTAGCGAATTCGGTTGACACAACTTGTCGAAGTGTGTTAATATTAGCAAGTTGCCGATCACGGTAATGAGAAAAAAGAAAAATGTTGACAGGTTATGAAAAAA
>CAXYVG010000055.1:0-24408 GCA_964292325.1 uncultured bacterium
CCTTTATAGAATAAGGAATTTACGCTACTATTTTTTATTGATGCGAAACCTCTGGCTAAAAAAAATAAAATGTCACATAAACCATTTATTAAGGTTTATGTGACATTTTTATTCAATTATAAGACTCCCACTTCTACAAGTGGGTGCATCCTTCATCGATGTAGACGGGGTAGAATCCCCCACTGAATCGATGATGTTCATTACACGTTAATTTTTTCTATAATCTTCATTATCATTTCGACTCGGTTAAACGGTACAATAAAATAAAAACCATCTACATGATCTTTAATTTTATTAGCGATTCCCACAGCAATTTCAATCCCCAGATTCTCCGCTTCTTCTTTTCCCATGTCCTTATCAAATTGATTGATGATTTGATCTGGTATGCGAATGCCTGCCACTTCATTATTCATAAATTGGGCATTTCGATAACTGACAAGCGGCATAATTCCTCCTAGGATTTTTACATGATCATACTGTTTCATTTGTGGCAACAGCTCAATTACATGATCATCAAAGATAGGCTGCGTTAAAAAGAAGGTAGCTCCCATTTCAGTTTTTTTCAGCATTCGTGCAATTTCGCCATTATAATTTGTTGCATTTAAGTTTAAAGCACCTCCGATTTTGACTGGATTTTGTGCAAAAACCTCTTTATTCATGATGGATATCAGTTCTGCAAGCTTAAAAGAATTCAGGTTAAATACGCTTTTTATATCATTTTTATCACCTAATGCAACCGGATCACCTGTCACGACTAATACATTTCGAATATTTTCAATATGAGCAGCTAGCAGAGTTGATTTCAAAGCATTTACATTCTTATCTCGACAACAAAGATGCGGCATAACCTCTATACCAACTTCTCTTTTGATTTTTGCTGCCATCATAACAGAATCCACTCTTGCTCTGCCCATAGGCGAATCGGCTATGGTTACGATATCAACTCCATGTTCTTTGCAAATCCGTGCCTTTTCTAAAATCAATGCCGAATCAGCATGAAAAGGCGGATCTAATTCTACTGCTATCACAAATTGTTTATTTTTCATTTTTTCATAAAATCCATCTGAGGTCTTACAATTGAGATCAGGTACTTCTTTTGTTATGGTATCTTCCTGTAGAAGCTGCCTCTTTGAACTCGCCTGAATAAGCTCAACCATTTGTTTGATATGAGCGGGAGTCGTACCACAACAGCCACCTAAAATTTTCACTCCTAATCTACTGATTTCTTGCATTTTTTCAGCAAAATAATTAGGATTTTGAATATATACCGTTCTTTCATGTACCACTTCGGGATACCCAGCATTCGGCGATATCGCAACAATATCATCTACAAAGATATTGTTTTTCAATGAATTATATAAATGGGCTGGTCCAACCCCGCAATTAAATCCATACGCATCAATATTTGGAGTGTTTTTGACATCAGCCATAATGTTTTCGTTGCTAATTCCTTTTCTAGTAAACCCTTCCGGCGTTGTTGCAAATTGTGCCAATATAAAAGTAGAATCATCCTTTTCTTTAATATACTGTGCAAGTTCTTTAAGAGAAACAGTATCACTAAAGGTTTCAAAGATAAATATTTTCGTCTTGTGCTCTAAAAAAATATCGATTATAAATTTATATTCATCAATAATCTTTTCTTGCGCGATTGCAATGGTATCAACGATCTCAGGAATCGGTCCTATACTTGCGGCAACAAAAACATTTTTATTGTGAGAAGCAGTCGTTGCTATTTCGATTGCCGCAACAATAATTTTTTCCACTTCGCTTCTTGAAATATCTAAAATAATACTATTTGCTGAAAAAGTATTCGTTTTAATTAACTTTGCCCCAGCAGTAATATATTCTCTATGAATTCTTTCAATCACTTCAGGTTCTGTAACATTTGCAAATTCCGAAAAAACATTATATTTCCCCGTAAGCTCTGCATAATAAGTTCCCATAGCACCATCTGTAATTAAAATATGTTCATTCAAATACTCTTTCATCATATGAATCCATCCTTACACTCTATTTATCGACTTTTATAGTTTTACTTGATTACTCATGTTCTAGTATCTACAACCTTACAATGCAGTTGCACAAAACCTTGCATCATAGCATCTCGCACCATTTTTTTGTGTTCCAACTTAGAGTAAAACATCGCCTTATCAGCAGCGATAAAAATTTCATTTAAACTTTGCTCACTACCCTTTTCTCGCTGTGCAAACCCCATAGAAATATATAATAAACGAGCCTCATCCTGCGCTCTCGCAGTTTGTATACCAGCGTCAATCCGAGCACAGATAGCAGCTAAGTCTACTTCACCTGTCACCAATATCGCAAACTCATCACCACCAATTCGGGCAATCACGTCTTCTTTTCGACAGGATTCCTGCAGGATAGTGACAAGCAGCTTAACTATTTTATCACCATATTTATGTCCCAATGTATCATTGACAAGTTTTAAATAATCGATATCACAAATAATAATGCCTACCGTCTCATCGATTTTTCCCAGACATTCCATTTCCTGATCAAAAAAAGTACGGTTGTAAATTCCGGTCAGTGAATCATGTAATCCAATATAATGCAAATCATGATTTGCAGCCTCTAATTCAGCAGTAACAACATTAATTAAATGCGTCAAAGCCTTGAGTACTCCCCTACTTCGCCCTGCCACTTTATCAGCATATGATAAAGTAGGCACGAGACAAGAACGATCCTCCCGTAGCATTTTATCTATTTCGCGTTGCTTTTCATCTCGTTCCGTTAGTAGCAGTACTGTCATTGTCGCATTTAGCAAATAATTCTTCTCGCCAGCATGATAGTACTCGCCGAAAGTAAAGAAACCTGATGTCGGTGCTATATTTTGAAGTGGCACAGTCTCAATATCACTTAATTCCTGCAAAAATCCCCGTCGACTTTCACAGGAATAAACAAATATGGTTTCTACATCTTCTTGCTGGATTTTTAGACATAACTGTTCCATCATCTCCGAAATCAATCCCGCATCCCCAAAACTCAATCGGACGTTATCTCCTTGTGAAAGTTCTCCGGCAAAGCCAATAGAATCATCTTCATAATAAATCATCGGTGTTCTAGCCATTAAAAATCCATTGCGATTAAGAATTAGAGGAAACTCAATTGCATTTAAAAAGTTGCACGATTTATCAATCCCTAAATATCGACGATATATCTGGTATGCTGGTATGTCGTTAATTGTATATACGCGATTTCCTTTCACCTTAGTAATTGTCATTGTTTTACCGATAGGTTGCCAACCTAAATGTGAATACGAGTGGACCTTTAGCACCGTCCCTTCCAAAACAACTCCAACAAAACCATTATCAATAATACCATGATTATAAAA
The DNA here is from genome assembly GCA_964292325.1 of uncultured bacterium. Taxonomy (GTDB): domain Bacteria; phylum Bacillota; class Negativicutes; order DSM-13327; family DSM-13327; genus CTSoil-075. The sequence goes on from CAXYVG010000055.1 coordinate 3,353, forward strand.
AACGAGTTCAGAATTTAGCTTACCGCTATTTCCCGCTCTGCCGCCTGCAACCAACAATTGCGGATTCTCCATCTCAATTCCTTTTAATACTTGATCAGGAGTCGTCTCTTTCCCCGCACCAAATAATAGCACCACGTTAGCCATGTCACTACCTAACGTTGCGGCAATATGTCTTCCAAGTACAAAATCACCCTGACCCTCATTATGAAAACTTCCGATACGAATAGTCGTATGCTGAAAGACACTAATCACAAGCACTGTTTCTTGCCCACAAACTTCTCCATTTATAATTGCCCCAGCAGTAGTAGCCCCAATCATATAAGCCATTGGTAACTCTGCTGAAATGACTACTAATAACTGTTTAATATATCCGGGATCATTGCGTCCGCAAAATACTTGTACCAGTACGGATGTATTCTCCTGCGAAAACAACATCTGCTGGTGTTCCCGTACAAATTCAGCAAATTCAGCCTGGTTTTTGTAATAAGTACTGAACGTCTTCACAAAACTCCCCCCTTACAGTTCTATATGGTTAGTAAACGTGAGATTCTAATATTACGATAGGCGACTTAGCCTATGTGGCGCACAAAATAAATTCTCCATTGTTTCTCTTATTCATATTTATATCTACCCCTTAGTAGAGGGGTGTCTTTTAGATACATTCTTCCATCCTTTTATACAGAATTCCTTCCAGCTTGAAGTATTTATTTTCATATATACATCGCTCTTATAAGAAAAAACTTGGTTTTAAGCAAGTCCTCAGATGCAGGTAGAAAGCTTGTTCTTACTTGGAATCAAGAAAGAATTCTACTTTGTGATTGAATATAAAAACTGAGATGGTACAAGTACCATCTCAGTCAAATCCTTCACAGCGACAATATATTATTTCCCGGTAATTTTTTTCATTACGTCTGCTGTAATATCTACACCACCACAAACGACTTCATTTTTAGAAATCACGATTGCTAGCCCTTTTTCAGCAACCACTGCATTTGCAGCAACTAAAATTTTATCCGTAATTGGCTTCAAAAGTTCTAACCGTTTTTGATCCAGGCGTTGGCGAAGTTGTCTATCAAGATTTTGTTTTTCTTGATCATTAAGACCTGGTGATTTAGTTTCAAATTCTAGTTTCACAGCATCCTGCTCCGTTTTGAGAATGGCATTCGCCTGCGCAGTATCAGGGTGCTGATTGATCAGATAGAGAACATCAACATATCCCACTGAAGCAGTAGCTGCTGGTGCAGCCTGGACGTTACCCCAAGTTCCTAGTATCAAACATAGAGCAAAGGCTAAAGAAAAAAGCTGTTTTTTCATTGTAATCATCAATTAATTGAACCTTCTTTCGTAATATATTAAATCACTTCTTATCATACATTATGCTACTTGAACTTACTTTTCGTTATCTGCTGTACTTACTTGTGGCTCTTCGACCTTCTTTAATACTCCCGTTTCATTTAGTTGATTAACATAATTTGTTCTTTACTTATATAAAATAACATATTTTGAATAAAAGTGCACTATCCTAAAGTATAAATTTTAATAAAATACCATAAAATTCTATATTTTTTTTAAAACCACTAAAAAATATACTTTCCTAAGAAAGCACTTGGCTTCAGCCAAAAATTCAGATACAGGTAGAAATCTTAGTTTTTCTTACTTGGAATCTGGAAAGTGTTATACCTTCTGATTCCGCAAAAAAGAGTTATGCTTTAGCGAATTAAAGTTCACTATTGCATAACTCTTTTTTATCTACTTCCATTAGTGGGTGCGTTCCTCGTCGATTTCACTAGCGTCTAAATTTTACTTGCTAGTCGTGCAGCGATCTACTAGATACACAATAGACTGGTAACTAATCCCACTTCTATGAGACAGTCCCATCTCGCAAGTACGGCTATTGGAATAACCTGCACTACAATCGTCTGGAAGACAATCCTTTAGCTCCGCAAGGGCAGATTCATTCAGTTCAGGCACTTCAAAACCTTTATCACCAGCAAAACCACAACATCTAACTTTTGCCGGCATAACAACAGTCGTTGCACAAGCCTCCGCTACTGTTTTGAACTTTTCCTTAAGGCCTAGTTTGGTGGAACTACAAGTAACATGAACTGCTATGGTTTCCGGTTGCTTGGTAAAATTCAACTTATCCATTAAATAATCATGAATAAATTCTAATGGCTCATACATTTTCAGCTTTTTACTCATCATTTTTCTCATTCGATAGATACAAGGACTGGTATCACAAACAATTGGATATTCGCCATTGTTACTACATGCAACTAAAGCTTTCTCTAGCTCATTACTCATATTATCAGCTGTTTCAAATAGCCCTTTACTTTCAAACGGCATACCACAGCATAACTTATCCATCTCAGCAGGAAAAATGATTTCATAGCCAGCCTTTTCCATCAGATGAATCATTGCTTCGCTAAGTTGGCGTTGATCTTTATCACCCACAGCAGGTCCACCCATCATTCGACTGACACAACTTGGGAAATATACGACCTTACGTCCTGCTATACCAGGTTTCGATTTAGAAGGATCTGGCGTGTTCCCTGCTCGAACTAAAGACGGATTCCACTCTGGTATGTGATCGCCACTCAATGAGCGCAGTCCTTTGGTAATACCCGTCATAACGGTTGTTCCCAAAATAGAATGGGCAAGACTTGCAGTCGATAGCCCTAACCTTGCCATTGTCGATACACATGAGAAATTTTTGGAAATCAATCTACCAATAGATTTTCCATTGTCACCCATTTTTCTAGCTCTTTCATGTTTTGTATACTCTCCAGTATTGATGCCAACCGGACAGCTTGTCTGGCAAAGCCCATCAGTCGCACACGTTTCATCGCCAAAATAAATATAATCTTCTTCTAAACGTCGAAGACGTTCATTGTCTTCACCCGTTAATTTTAGTCTAGCAATCTCACGTTGTACGACAATACGTTGACGTGGTGTGAGGGTAAGATTTTTGGAAGGGCAGTTAATCTCACAGAAACCACATTCAATACATTTATTAATAATATCATCCGTTATCGGCATAGGTTTAAAATTTTCTAGATAAATCGACTGATTATCCGTAATGATAACATCAGGATTTAAGATATTATCGGCATCAAATGCTCGCTTTAATGTTCGCATAATCCCATAGACCGCATTACCCCATTCCAGTTCCACAAACGGAGCCATATTGCGCCCGGTACCATGCTCTGCTTTCAAAGAGCCATTATATTTGTCAACTACTAGATCGCATACATCCTTCATCAGTGATTTATACCGTTCCACTTCTTCTCCCGTATCGAAATATTGCGTCACTACAAAATGTACATTACCATCTAAAGCATGTCCATAAATAATACCATCATTATAATTGTACTTATCCATAATAGATCGAAGTTCCAGTATCGCATCTGCCAGTCTTTCTTTCGGAAACGCTACATCTTCAATAATAACGGTAGTCCCTGGTTTTCTTATACCACCAACTGCGGGGAAAAGACCTTTACGAATATGCCATAATTGCTCATATTCATGCTTCACATCGGTAAAGGTAATCGGCAATACGGTTGGTATAGAAGCCAAACGTTTTTTTACGCCCTCCATTAAAGTAGCCAAGTTTTCTTTTGTTTCTGACCGCACTTCAACGAGCAAGGCAGTTGCCTCAGCATCTAACGTTTTTAAATAGGCAGGCATCGTTGGTTCATCTTCAACTGACCGCAAAGAAACACGATCCATCAATTCCGCAGCAGCAACTAGCTGACGATCAAGTTGCATAACTGCTAAACAAGCAGCTTTCATATCAGGAAAAATCATCAGAGCCGAAGCCTTATGAGCATGATCAATAATTGTTTTATAAGTAATCTCCGTGATAAAGCCCAATGTTCCTTCTGAACCAATCATCAAATGTTTAATAATATCAAAAGGATCAACATAATCAACAAAAGAGTTTATGCCATATCCGGTAGTGCATTTGATTTTGAACTTACGTTGAATCAGTTGTTTTAATTCTTCGCTTGCCCCGATTTGATCACGCAGCTTTTCAATTTCTCGAATAATATTAGAATGAGTCGTGAGAAACTTATTGCGTGAAGCGGCATCTGCAGTATCTAAGGTAGTACCATCAGCAAAAATGATTTTCATATCGGCTAATGTTTTATAGCTATTATCTGCGGTACCACAACACATACCACTCGCATTATTAGCAGCAATACCGCCAATCATTGCATTATTAATGGTAGCAGGATCTGGGCCAATTTTTCTAGCGTACGGCTTTAAATAGTCATTCGCCTCTGATCCAATAATCCCAGGTTGTAGTGATATCAGCGTTCCATCATTATTGATCGAATACTGCGTCCATCCTCGAGTAGCCACCAACAAAACAGAATCTGTGATTGCCTGCCCTGATAAGCTTGTACCTGCCGCACGAAAGGTCACGGCAACTTTCATCTCATTGGCAACTTTCAAAATATCTGCCATTTCTTGTGGAGTATCTACTTTTATGACTAATTTAGGTAATAAACGATAAAAACTAGCATCAACACCATACGCTAGCGTTCTAATCGGATCAGCAAAAACTCTCGTTTCCGGTATGAACTTTACGATAGCGTGGTAAAAACCTTTATACTTGTCCGAAAGTTTTAGAATATCGCTATCCACAGTTTTGATTCCCATATTTATAGCCTCCTAAATTGCATTTATTTGTAATATTAGCATAAAAATCAGCACCAGTCTGTGATATATATCACAAAATATAAAATATCTTTTAATAATAGTTTTCCATAGTTTTTCTTATATAATTTTAAAGTGTCCCCTTTTTTTTATTGTCGTTAACACTATTCTTCTTATATTCCCATAAAATTACGAAATCCCTGCCAATATCCGAATTGTTTCACACTATTTTGACAATTACTTGCAATTATTGAACAATAAAAAACGGGACGATCGCACTAAACGCACAATCCAGATCAATATGCAAAAATCATTCATTTGATGTGCAAAATTATGCCTCTCAAAAAATACATTGCATATTGATTTGTGAAAAATGCGTAGTGTGACAGCCCCAGACATAATACTCTAGCGATTATGTAGGATCATTCTTGAGAAAATTATAGATAATTTCTAATGGTTTGCTATATGATTTTCCTGATACACCAACAATAAACTGACAATCAGGACTTTTGCAGGTATGTTCACCACTGCAGTATTTGGTAAGTATTTCACTTGTAAATAGACGGTCTTCCATACTAAGTGTATACGCTGAAATTTGTTGCGCAACCTCCTTATCCAGCAAAGAACATTCAATAATTCTATTAATTGTAACGGTTTCTCTCATCCTTCTACCTCCTCTGTAAAACTCCATTTGTAATAATATAACAAATAATCAACGTAAGAGATAGGCGAATTCGATTAATTTTCAGTTAAGAAATTGTTAACTGGCTCATTATAAACATCAATGTATGCAGTTTTTGTCGAATTACAATCTCTCGCTAAACAAAAAAATAAGTTGACATTTTTTGTAACAATTGGTACAATTTAGACAGACAATTTGTCGAAGATCGTTAGAATAATAGGAGGGGTTGTATTATGAAATCAACTGGTATTGTAAGAAAAGTGGACGAGTTGGGTAGGATCGTAATTCCGATTGAACTACGCCATACGCTAGCGATTGCAGTAAAAGACGCTCTAGAAATTTATGTCGATCGCGATAGCATCATCCTACGCAAATATGAACCGACTTGTGCTTGTGTGTTCTGTGGAAATACTGACAACGTAACAATATTTAAAAATAAAAATATTTGCCAAGAATGTCTTGATGCAATGATAGAAAAAGCCGTCTAAACACTATTTTTGAATTTTTCATACAGAAAAGCTCCTACATCATTAATGAAATGTAGGAGCTTTTTTGCATTACATACTATAGCATTATTACAAAAACTACTAATTCGTTGAAACTAGAGGCTCGACAATGATAAATTGATTATCACGAATGACACTCAAGTAGAACGGCCTTACTACATCGCCATCTTCATTAAAAGAGAAGCTGTCGATTAAACCTTTGAAGTCCTTTTTCTCTAGAATTGCCTGTCGCAATCCCAAAGACTCTCCATTCGTTTTTTCTAAAGAAGAGCTAAGCACCATAGCAGTTTCGTAACCGAAGGTCGCACCAAAAGAAGGAAGCTGACCAAAACGATCTTGATAGAGTCTTTTGAAATCTAGAAAGTCAGGTGATTGGCTATTGAATGCATATGCCTCTTCAATTTCCATTCCCTCTACATTCTGCCCACCACTATAGATTAAAGTTGCCGTCTGTGCCCAAGCCGAAGCAAATAAAGGCACCTGCCAACCTATTAATCTGGTCCGTTGAACAATCATAGCGGCATCTACATCAGAGGTGATGATGAGAAGACCTTCTGCATTGTTTGCACGTAATTCTGATAATATTGGATTAAAATCAGTCTTGGCTGCTGCTGAAAATCCTATTTCACCAACCAAAACTCCTCCTAAAGATCGATACGTATCAGCAAATATACTTTCGTATTTTGGGGCATAAGCAGCATTATCCTTATCATATAAAATAGCAAGTTTAGTCAAATTACGATTTTGATAAATATGTTTGGCAAAACCCTTTGCACTATCCGCAAAGCTAGGATACACCCGCATAAAATACTCGAATGTACCACTTAAATCTGGCGTTGAGCTACTAGGGCTGAGCATTAGAATATGTGCCGGATTGGTTACTTGGAGACCTGCTATCGTTTGTCCGCTCGTTGCATGTCCAATAATCGCTACTACACCACTATCAATCAATTCCTGGTCTGCCTTCTTGGCACCATCTGCAATTCCAAGATCGTCACGGATAATCAGTTCAATAGGTCTTCCCTTGATACCACCAGCAGCATTTACTTTTTCTAGCGCTAATTGGACTCCATTACGCTCTTGCACTCCAAGTTCCGCTTGTCTCCCAGTCAAATCAGCGACAAATCCTATACGGATCGGTTCTTTTTTTGTACATCCCAAAAAAAGATAAACCCAGTATTCCAACGACTACACTCACAACAACAACGCGCCATAAAAGTTTGAACTCTTGCTTATAAACTTCCATCCGTAACACTCCTCTTTTATATGATTTTGATTATGTATCAGATGGTCATGGTAAGAGTATGAGTCTGAAGTTTATTATTTTGTTATTCCACTTTCAAAAGGAAATTCCTTTTTTGTCATTTACTCATTTTATAAGCAGGACTTTTTTTACATTGGAGGAATACGTTTAAGATATTAATGGTTGTAAATCTTGATGAATACCAACCGAATACCGGGAGGGACTTGCCTGTGAGAAAACAAGAATTACCCTTTCTTAATCATCTGTTATTACAATTACTGATTCGTCGTTTCTTTTTGCCTCTACTAATCATATGGATGGTAGCAATTAGTGGTGTCAGCTATTTTTTAATACATACTCTTGCGAATCAACAACAAAAAATCGTACGCTCAATGGTTCAAATGATTGATACTCATTTAGATCAGGGAGGACGTATATTAGATATGGTAGCCAAGGTGGCTGAAAATACGCCATTGGAAGATATGACTCCTTTTATGCAAAGTACTTGGGAAGCTTATAAGCATTTTGATACCATTTATTATTTAGATAGCAATAGTAAGATCGCCTTACTGGTACCTTTTGACCCTATGTATCTGGGACTAGACATGTCAAATTTGCCAAACTTTCAACACAATTCAGCAAATAACGATATTGCTATTTCCCGCCCCTTTATATCACTGCGCACAGGTGCACCAACCGTTTACCTAATCCGGTCACTTTCCCGTGGCGGGTGTGTAGTTGGCGAACTAAGCCTGGGAACATTTCAAAACGAAATCGCAAGGTACAAAGATACAATGGAACAAGGCTCCATCTTTCTTTTGGATCAATCAGGTACACTACTCGCTCATCCTTTGTCAGATTTAGTGAAACAGCAAACCAATATGAGTCACTTAAAGATTTTTAACAAAGGACTCCGTGAAGATGCTGTTATGATTTATAATGAGGGCGGAACAACATTTTTTGGTAGCACAACTCAGATCCCACGAGTTGGCTGGGTTATTATTGACCAAATTTCACTCGTCGCATTACTAGGTCCCTATGTTATGACCTTCGGGATGACAATGGTCGTCATGCTTTTGATATGGCTAGCCTCGGTGTGGTACCTACGCAAACAACTTCAGCGAAACGTTGTCACCCCGCTCGTACAATTGAGCCAAAGTACAGATGCACTCGCCACTGAAGATTATAGTAAGGTCAGCGTCTTAGATACTATGCCTACCGCTTTTTTTGAATTATCTAGTTTAGTTCATGATTTTCAATGTATGAGTAGTACCCTTCAGCTACGTCAAATGGCACTTAGGGAAAGCGAGGAACGCTATCGCGAACTATTTGAAAAAGTACCAACTGGACTGTTCCGTTTTACGATGAACGGAACAATCTTAGATGCGAATCATGCATATATCAGTATGTTTCGATTTCCAGATCGTAATACATTGCTGGCAATGAATGCTTTTGACTTGTATTTGTCATATAAGGATTGGAAGCACTGGCAAGCGATCGTAGAACAAGGAAAGACCGATCGTATCGAAATAAAGATGCAGCGGTACGACAAAAGCATTATTTGGGTAGCGATTCGCTGTCTAGTCGTGCGAGATAGCAAGCAGCAAATTTTATACTATGATGGTAGTATGGCAGATATCACAAAACAAAAACAAGCAGAAGAAGCTCTTCACAAAGCTTACGATGAACTCGAATCACAAGTTAACGAGCGAACGAAAGAGCTGGCCTCTAGCAATTCTCAGCTTGAAGATAGCAATGCACTGTTAGAAGAGGAAATTGAGGAGCGTATTAATACGGAAGAAGCTTTAAAAAAAGCCAGAGACCAAGCACAAGCAGCCAATGCCGCAAAAAGTCAATTTTTAGCCAATATGAGTCATGAAATCCGTACACCCATGAATGGAATTATTGGTATGACAGACTTGACCCTTATGTCAGAACTCGACAGTGAACAAAGAGAATATCTAACGATTGTTAAATCTGCCTCTACCTCGTTGCTACGAATCATCAATGATATTTTAGATTACTCTAAAATCGAGGCTGGAAAACTGGATTTGGAGCATGCACCTTTTGATGTGAGAGCAACATTTGGGGAAGTAATCGAATTATTTAAAATCGTAGCCGAGCAAAAGAAAATGCCACTCAAACTGAATATCGATGACCAAATCCCAACGATGATCATTGGCGATTCCATAAGACTCCGACAAATACTCTCCAATCTTGTTGGTAATGCAGTAAAATTCACGGAAAAAGGTGAAATAGTAATTAGTGTTGATTGTGAAAACAAATTTGATAATCGCATCAAACTAAAAGTAACCGTGGCTGATACGGGAATCGGAATTCCGGAAGACAAGCTTGAAAAACTATTCAAACGCTTTAGCCAGGTAGACGATTCCATTACTAGACAATTCGGTGGCACAGGCCTCGGACTGGTCATCTCCAAAAAACTGATTGAAATGATGAATGGATCTATATGGGTGGAAAGCACAGAGTCTGTAGGAAGCAGTTTTTTCTTTACCGCAGTCTTTGGGATAGAAAAAGATGCCTTAGTCATAACGAAAGATTTCACTTTTGATCGTGATAAGTTACAAGATAACGATCTCATACGAAAGAAGATATTAGTAGTGGAAGACGATGAGGTCAGTAGCAATTTAATCTGTATTCTCCTCAGAAAAAAAGGCATCCTGTTTCAGACAGCACAAAATGGTCAGGAAGCAGTGGCATTGTATAATGAAGGTTCCTTTGATCTCATCTTAATGGATATCCATATGCCTCATATGGATGGTTATTCTGCTACTGCTTTAATACGAGAAATAGAGAAACAAACCCATAGGCACATACCGATTATCGCCTTAACTGCTCACGCACTCACTGGTGATAAAGAAAAGTGTATGGAAATAGGGATGGATGACTATCTGTCAAAACCTATCGATCTCAATGATTTTAACAAATTAATTGAAAAATGGCTTTCTTGAGTTTGCCTACCGAAATCGCACTAAGTGCCAACCACTGCTCATGACAAAAAGATAGCTATAGCAGCAACAATTGATAGCAAACAGCTCTTATTATTCTGGATTTTTTCCAGAAATAATGAGATTTGCTTCCGCTTCTGAAAGATCATAATTCATAAATTCCTTATAAAAATACCGTGTTTCCTTCACAATATCTATATCCTGAAATTGCTCAGGATACAATACTTTAGCTGCCCATTGAATTTGCAGTGCCTCTTCTGCTCCATAGCGATCCCAAAAAAATGCCCCTTCTGGATTGGCATACACTTTGTTATTTCGGACTGCTTTGATGCCCTGCCAAACAGGATTATCTATAATCGTATGTATATCGCGAGTACCATCTAGATTAATAGGCAAGGCATTGCTGCTCGCAATGATAATATCAGGATCCCAAGCCATAACTTGTTCTATTGTTACCGGTTTCATATTACCATCCACATCAACTGCAGCATTCGTTCCTCCAGCAACTTCAATCCAACTGTCAATGATTGTATTTGTCCCGTCAATGAGCAATGGATTCCAAGAATGGATATGCAATACTTTAGGCCTTTGTTCTCGTGGAATTGAGTTGGTAACAGCCTTAATCTTAGCCATTTTTTCATCTAAATAAGCAATATAAGCATCGGCTTTCGCCTTACCCTCTGGGCCCAAAATTGAACCAGTTATCCGAAAACACTCCTTAAGTCCTGTAAAATCAGTAAAAAACAATTGCACAACTGGTATCCCTATATTTTTCAATTTGCTAGCAGTTGCAGTGTTTGTCGAAATAAATACAATATCCGGTTTTGTCTTCATAAGTTCCTCGATATTCACATCGTTGGGTGTGAACACAAATCGCGCATCCTTCATCGCTGGATTCACAGTATAAAGCCAAGATTTGGCACGTTTTATATCTACAGTAGCTTTTATTTTGTCACCCGCCCCAAGCATTGTTACTACTTCATTATGAGCCGGCCAGGAATCTGCAATACTTTGAATATTAGCAGGAATCTGAACCTCAATGTTAGCAGAATCCGTTATAACTAATTGATCTTGTTCTCTTGCTATCTTCTCAACGCCACAACCAGCTAAAGCCAAAATCAATAACAATAATATTACGAAAATAAAACTACTTCTTTGTATACTTTTATATGACATAATGTCACATCCTTTCTGCCTTCTTGTGACTCAAAGCGCTGATTATAGATACATAAGGCACTTGCCACTTCTATTTCTTTATTATGTCACTTAGCCCAACCATTAGGTTGGCTGCAACTTTATTGATTACTATATTTTATAAATTCAATATAAATTTAGAATTTCTTGCTAATCTGAATACCATAAGTAGCTCCAGTATCATATACATTCATACCTGTAGCATAGCGCTGGTCGGTGATATTGTTGCCAAACAGAGTAAGTGTGGTATTTGCATTCAATTCCTTATTGCTGTTAATATCAATGGTAGTAACTCCGCTCATCGCAAAGTCTGTACCACTACCTGCATGTACGCCACTACTTGTACCGCGATACTGGCTGTTATGATGCAGCATCAGATTCCCAGAAATGTCCTTATTTTTATAATTTAGTTCTATGTTATAAAGATTATGTGGTGTGCGGCTATTATCCAAGGCATTACTTGATATGAAATAAGCGTAGCTCGCTTTATAACCGAAGTGATCGGTTACATCATCATGCGAAACCCTTACGTTGCAAATCTCTGGCAGTATAGTTGTTTACTATAATTTCCTTCCACACCTAGTTCATATTTCATACGCTTTTCATCGCCCAGTTTCTCATTATTTGCTACGAGGGCAAAGTTATTATCAGCCTGCTGCGAATACCCCAAACGCGCCGTCGTTTTATAAACCTCGTTGATCTGATAAGCCGCGCCTACTGATGTAGCCACCAACGCTATTCCTTGTAACTGGGTTACCGTTAAGTGCCCATCGATATGAATCTACACGACTCCAGCCGAAACTAAAGTCAGTTGTATTATGAGCATCCCATTTTTTTGCTGCATTCACCGCTAATACTGTCGTCTTGATCGGCAAGAATCCGCCAAGGACCAATTCAATTCCTGGAGTTATGTGAAGAGCATTAGAATCTGCTACCGAGTTAAAATAAGCCTTATTATGAACATCGCCCTCATTATATAGCAGTGTCATATTGGCAATCCAATCTTTACCTTTATCCCAATTTTAATTTCATTTAAAAAAACTCCTCTTCAAATATAAATGCTTGTTAACCTGAATTCCCCAATAGATAGCCTTAAAATATGTCATTTCCTTTCGTATTTATCTCTAAATTAAATAAAAAAAGTCTAGTTATGCACAAATATAAGCATATAACTAAACTTTAAAAAACAGCAATACATAAATACAGGCACCAACCACGTTTTTTAAAACTCAGCCATGCACACTATACAATGCATTACGCTAAACTTTTTATGCGTCTTCCTATTTGCGGTAGGTATGACGACTTTTTTTATCTCTTCTATTGGACGTAAATCATAACCCAGGTTTTAGATTTGTATACTAGAAAAAAGCAACCTAATTTTTAGTTAGAAACTATTAGTTACAAACCTTACTTACTTTTCTAAAAAACATCTAACTTAAATGAACTCATTTTCATTATAATTATATAAAATTATACTATTTTGCAATGATACCATATTAAAATTTTAATATGCGAAGTTTGAGTTATCTAGTTATAAATTATTTCATGCTAATCTAATGAAATCTCTAAAAGGCTTAAAAGGCTTAAAAACAGGCCTTTTTGAATTCCTATAAAACTATACTATAATATCAGTTACAAAATTAAATGAAATGCCCCGCAACTTCTGCGGGAAATTTTCCATTAATCACCTTTTAAAATTTCTTACTAAGCTCGACTCCATAAGTTCTACCAGGGGCCCAAAAATATTGGCCCATCGTCCATAGACCGGTAGCATACTTTGCATTAGATAGATTGTTTCCGTATAAAGTTATTTTCGTTGTAGAATTTAACTCTTTGCTAATATTGGCGCTGATTACCGAGTACCCCCCCATTGGATAGGGATTATTTGGCGCAAGTAAGAATTTGCTGTAATGCAAGAGGCTGATATTGCCGTTAATGCTACCTTGCTTATAGCTCAGCATAAATGAACTAATATTATGCGGGTTGGTGACGCTGTCTGCAGCATTATTCGAGGTAAAATGTGTTTCGCTGATTTTATAACCCCACTGGTCAGTAAACTGACCATAAATGGCCGATTCAAACCCTGAACGCGTAAGATTCATGGCACTATACGCAACAACGTTAGCGACACCACCATTAGAAGGACGTGTACTGAGATTCGTTGGAACTTTGCAATTTTGGATATTGTATATATAAGGAGTGAACGAAACATTAAAGTGCTTATTGTATTTTGCGGTAATTCCCAGGTCGTACATTAATTTTTTTTCATCCTGAAGAATGGTGTTATTCGTTGAAGTAACAAAGGTATCAGTTGGTTCGTTGACATAGCCCATTCTTGCTGACAAGGTATATACTGAATCCATTTTGTAATTTGCCCCTATTGATAGGCTTTTCGTATTCGTGTTCCAAGAATTCTTGTATCCAAAACAACTCCAAGCCGGTCCGTCATAAGAGCCCGACTGTTTATCAAGTCTAGCGCCGCCATCGAGGGTTAATTTATCATTAATCTTTTTTTCATCATAAAGATATATACCATACAGATGTTGATCGAAATTGGTCCAGGTCGTAGTGTATACCATACCAGACGGTGAAAGCCACCGCATAGCCTGTATCCCGAATTTGAAAGTATTACTTCCGGAAGTGATTGTCTGTTGCAAATTCATCTGAGTAAGGGTTTCTTTTTCATTATAAATGGGGAGTATCAATCGACCTGCTGTGCTATGTGCGAGGTAAGTTGATTGCACACCAGAATACCCTACATTAAATGTAGTGACACTATGGTCACTCCACGGTTTGGTAATATTTACGGCAAAAAAATTGCTGATAATTGGGTCATATGTCCAACGAGAAGAATTACCAGGCTGCATTCCAGAGGTAGTGTATGACAATTCGGGATTCCAGTTATCATGATTATAAAAATATGTCGCATCAACGCTCATGTTGTTTTTATCCGTCTCACCATACTTAAAGAACACAGACTTTGAATCTTCATAGTTGTTGTTTATTCCATTTTTCCAATTACCGGAAAACGCAAAATTATAGTAGGAATTATCATTGATTTTTTCATCGTGTATTAAGGTTTCCTTATTGGTATTTAGTGATCCATAACTAGCAATCACTTCATTTCCCGTCGAAGTTGCTTTGCGAGTTTTAATAATAATATAAGTCTGATCCGTAGAATTGGCAATGCCTTCCCATCCACCAATATTCGCCATCGGACCTACTGTTAAAGACGAGGCACCCCTGACGACAGTCATTGAGCCAACCATATCCACTGGAATGCGGGCCAGCATGCGCGTATACATATCGTAGGTCAGATATGATCCATCAAGAATAACACCAACATTACCACCACGACTTTTAAAAGCAGTCATTTCTTTCGAGCCATTATTGTACCCCATCACGCCTGCAGCGTGTTGAATCAAGTCAAAAATATCTTTAGGATGGATCTTGTCAATATCCGCTCTGGTAAAAGTTTCCGTCGTCGCTTTACTGCTTTCAGGAACAGCTAAATGGCTGTAAGGGGGTTCTTGGGCGTTTGTTTCTGCTACATTATCATTAGAATGAACCTTTGTTGCTGTTACGTATACTGTGTCAAGGCTTTGATCATTGGTTCCATTTTCGGCCCACACAGGCGCCGTTGCGGTGACCATTGTAAATAAAAGTGTTACTGGTATTATTTTGAATTTTTTCATGACTGCACCCCTCATATTTGAAATATAGTATTTACATACTGCTATACCGTCGTTTTATAAAAATACATTCTATTTAAATCTTGCATGTTATTGTCTCCATGCTTTTTTCCTGTGCAGGCCAATGTCCATGGCCCCGTAACATAAGGTCTACCTCCTGACTAGTTAAAGAATAATTGTAAAACTCTTGATAATAATCTTTAACTTCTTGCTCTATCTTAATATTTTGGAATTTATCTGGGTGAAAAAGTTTAGCCGCCCATAATACCTGCAAGGCAGAATCTGTACCCAGGCGATCCCATACGAAAACCCCTGCTGGATTGAAATAAACCTGATTATTCTTTACTGCGGCAATACTAGCCCACGCTGGATCAGCCTTGATAGTTTTCATCGCCTCAGCATTGTGTTCCCCACCAATAATAATAATATCCGGATTTTCCTTTATGATTTGCTCCAGAGAAGTTTGAGTGGCATTGCCACCACCATTGTCATTGATGTGACCAAAAATGTTAACTCCGCCGGAATATCTAATCCAATCGTCTACTAACGTATTTTCTCCGCAAGTTTTCAGCACATCTGAACCCCATATATAATATACCCTTGGTCGTTCGACTGCTGGTATTTTATCGGTGACCACCTTTACTTTGGTAAGATTACCCTCAAGATATATATTATATTTCTCAGCCCTTTTTCGATTATCTGGTCCAAGAATTTCACCTATGAGCAAAACCAACTGCTTTAATTCAGCATAATTATTAATTATCACGTTTAAAGCAGAGAGGCCAGATGCATTTACCTGATTAACCTGATCCTGACTCATACAAAAAACAATTTCGGGGTTTAATTTTATCAAATCTTCGACATTAATTTTAAAGTCGTTACTACAAGGCGTCTGTATTTGTGCAAGACGAGGATATACTGTCAACAATCCACTATTCCTTTTTTGACTTTCTACCGTAGCAACTAATTTATCTCCACCACCTAACGCAATAATCATCTGAGTAATGGCAGGAAAAACTCCGGCCACACGTTCGTACTCCTTAACTCGTTTATAAAAAGTCACCTTTTTCAGCCCTGATAAATTCATTGCCTTTACTGCTGTTATCTCGCCTGCTTTCCACTTTCTATATGCTGTAAAGAATGAAATTCCCGGTTCAATCCGCGGTCTGCCATATGGTCGTCCTTGCGATATAGCTAAGTCTATGCCTACACGTTGCCGTTCCTTGAAGCATTCGCGTTCAAACTGATATATCGCCTTAATTAGACTTAGTTGTAACCGACCTACAGAAGTTCTTGTATCAATATTTTCCTTAATGATAACCAATTCAATACTTTTTTCAGAAAGCCTATTAATTATCTCCAGCAAATCTACGGCATTTCTTGCTAACTGGCTAAAACTATCAACATAGACTGTATCGCCTTCTTTTGCATAAGTAAGCATTGCTTGCAGCTCTGGCCGATCCGTCTTTTTACCGGATATTTGTTCCTCATAGATGTAGTCGATACCATATTTCTTCAAATCTTCTATTTTTTTATTATCTTTTGGTTCATTATGGTTGATTAGCATGTAGGCAATCTTCATATATCATCCTCCGATACTATTCATTTACACAACATATACTACCATAACCGTTCATAAATGTAAACTATATTAAGTGTACGTTCATTTTAGTTCATTTTAGAACGTTTTTTAATGTGTGATATTATACTAACAGAACGTTACCTATCTCAAGATATTTCGTTGCAGATTAGTAAGATAATTGTATATGCTATAGCATATTTTACTAGCAAATACATAAAACCACACAAATCAAAAAAGCCACGAAATTCGTGGCTTGATAAGTAATCTGTATTTAGATAATGGAATGGCGTAAGAAAAAAAATTCAAAGCCTTTAAAACATCGTATTATTGTTTGCTGACTTTTCTGGTATCGGTTGAATAACATCCCAATGCTCAACAATCTTGCCATTTTCCATTTTTTTAATATGGATCATCGCTTACATCACAAACCTGAGCAACTTAGTTTAGGGCAATTGCGCAGGATTTCTCTTGCAAGAGCCTTGTTGCTAAATCCTTCTATTCTATTAGCCGATGAACCAACCAATGACTTATATCCAACATTGGCTACCACTGTTGCCGATTGCTTATTACAAGCACGCAGTGCAGGAACGAGTGTCGTAATCATTACTCATGACCACAATTTAGCAGCACAAGCTGATGAAATCCTTACTTTAAAAAATGGGCAACTCTATCCAGTGAAGTAATAACTCTAGGTAAAATCGAGTAGGAGACTATTTTTTCTTTAAATAGCCTCCTACTCGATTCTTTGCTAATATGACCTTGATGATATATCATCCTTCTTAATCAACCAACAACCGAGCTACCACTTCAGTCCCGATCTCTAAACCATCACTATTTGCTGGAATATCAAGCAAGGCGTTGGCAGATACCATGCCTGACAACATACCATTTCCTTGAAACACCATAGGTTCCGCATACAACATTCCATCTTCAAATTTACAACGTGCCCAGATAAAACGACGCGATTGACTCGGCTTCGTAAAGGATTTTTTTAAGATAGCCCTGATCTTGGGACGTTCAAAAATAGCAGCACCTGACATTTTTTTGAGCAAAGGTCGTAGCAAGGCTTCAAAAGAGACATTAGCAGATGCCGGATTCCCCGATAAAGCTACCAGCAAAGTATCATGCCAGCAACCTGCCATTACCGGCATACCTGGTTTCATCGCGAGCCGCGTGACTAACATCGGGATATTCAGTTTGGCAAAGAGCTGTTCCATTAAATCATAATCACCAACAGATGCCCCACCAGTAGTAATATACATTCCAATATTTTCATGACCTGTGAGTTTCTGCTCGATAAGTTCTAGATCGTCACACACATGTCCTAAGAGAATCGGCTCACAACCAGCTTCTCTAACTTTTGCCATTAACATATAATTATTGGAATTACGAATTTTCCCCGGAGATAGTGGCTGCTCTACACCAACAAGTTCAGTGCCAGTAGCTAAAATAGCAACCTTCGGCCGCTCATACACTAGCGGTTTGTCCTTTCCTAGCATAGCAAGTAGTCCTAAAGCACCATCGCGAAGTATCGTCCCTTGTTGTAATACAATTTGTCCTTTACGAATCTCTTCTCCAAGTTTACAGATATTAGAAATGAAAACAGGAGCGAATATACTGACTCTATCTTGATTGACTTTTACATCTTCTAGACGAATGATAGCATCTGCTCCCGCAGGGATTTTGGCACCTGTCATAATCCGCGTAGCTTGGCCTGTTTCTACTGTTTTACTAGTTACACTACCTGCTGGCACATTCTCCACTTGTATAAGTTCTATAGGCTGGGCTATAGAAGCATGCTGTACATCTGCCCTTCTTACTGCATAACCATCGAGTGGTGAGCGATCAAAGGGCGGAAAATCCATCTCGGCTATAATATCTTCCGCTAATACTCGCTGATAACACTCTGCAAGAGGAATATGATTTGTCCCTTGCAATTTTATTTTTTCCAACAATAATGTTAGAGCATCTTCCAGTAATAATGCCATCGTTAGCGCCCTCTTTCACTCGTTATCATATTCTCTAATAAATTAGCTACGCCCTCAGCATCTTCCAAACCAAAATGTGGTATCTCATTATAAAGCAGATGATCAGCCACTACAGCAATCGTATTGCCTTTCTTGCCAATACACGCTATGTCTTGGCATTGGCAATTCACTTCAATTTGTGGTTTTTGTTCTTGTTTAAACCCTTCCGTTAAAATCATATCTATATTTTTAATGAAGGGAATGATATCGTCGATAGTTGATGGTTTAACAGTCTTTTGCATGACAGCAACCTTATAACTTGATGCAATACACACCACATCAGCCCCAGCCTGTTGATGTTTCCAAGTATCAGTCCCTACATGATCTATTTCAAAATCGTGGCCATCATGTTTAATTATAGCAATACGATAACCTCGTTTTTTTAATTCCGTAATCACTTTTACTAAAAAAGTAGTTTTTCCACTGTTCGAATAACCCACAAAAGAAACAATCGGCACCATATTATCTACCTTTCGCCAATATTGCTTTGGCTTTCTCATAATCATCACTAGTATTCACATTCATAAAACAATACTCATCTACTCCAGCAAATTGTTGGACAGCCACCCAATTTATTTGGGCTAAAAAATCCGTTACCCGATATTGCTTTGTTGCCAATAATTGTTCAATCACTAGCGCACAAGATTTTTGGTAACAAGCGAATAGAGGTTCGATTTTTTCTTTATAGACTGCTACACTACCATCCGCTACGCCCACAGCTTGAACTAGTTGCAAAATCAACGCAGGCACTAAAAAAGGAACATCACAAGCTGTAACAAATACAAGATCATGACGAGCATGTAGTAGCCCAGCGTGAATACCACTTAAAGGCCCCTTGCCAGGAATCAGATCAGCGACCTGCCTGACAGGCTCTGAAATAGTTCTAATGGTATTACTGACAACCAATATATCATCTGACAGCGGTAGTAGCTTAGCCAATAAGCTCCTCAAAATATCCCCCTGTTCCCAGGCCAAAGTAGCTTTATCCCGCCCCATACGTCTACTCTGCCCACCTGCCAGTACAATCACAGAAAATGGATTAGCCGCCAATACAGGACATCCCTCGTTCACTTTTTTGCCCCCTTATTAACGAATGTTGCATTCTCATTCCTTAATGCAGCATCCAAATCGGCAATCAAATCTTCAACATTTTCTAACCCTATAGAAAAACGCAATAAATTATCAGGTGTTTTACTATTGGGCCCCTCAATCGATGCTCTATGCTCAATCAAACTTTCCACACCGCCTAAGCTAGTAGCTCGCCGAATAATCTGTAAGCGCCCAGTGAATGCTAAAGCATTTTCTTTGCTACCTTTGATCTGGAATGATAACATACCACCAAATTGACTCATCTGCTTTACTGCAATATCATATCCTGGATGATCACTCAGTCCTGGATAATATACTCTCTCTACGTTCGGATGTTTTTGCAGAAATTTAGCAATCGTAAAAGCACTTTCCGAATGATTTTTTATTCGACAATTTAAAGTCTGAATACCTCGAAGCACTAACCAACAATCAAACGGCGCCGGAACTGCTCCACCAATCTGTTGTAACATGCGGATGCGATCAAAAAAAGCATCTTTTACTTTACAAATGACTGCGCCACCTAACACATCACTATGTCCTCCAAAATATTTAGTAGTGGAATGAACAACAATATCAGCTCCCAAATCCAATGGACGTTGTAAAATTGGTGTTGCCCACGTATTATCACAAACACATATTGCCCCTATTTTATGAGCAACATCAGCAAGAGCACGAATATCGGTTATTTTCAACAATGGATTGGAAGGCGTTTCAATATAAATAATTTTAGTATTTTCCTGCACTGCTTTTTCCACCTCAGAGAAATCAGTTACATCAATAAAACTAACCTTCAATCCCCATGGTTCAAAAATATCCTGCAGGATGTGAGTCGTACCATGATATAAATCTTGGGAAGCAATCACATGGTCACCAGGAGACAATGCTTGAAAGACATTCATAATGGCTGCAAGACCTGAGGCAAAAGCAATCGCCCCCTCACCATTTTCTAGCCCCGCTAAACATCTTTCCAAAGCATCCCGATTCGGATTACTTAACCGACTATAAATATGACCACGTGGGTAACTCCCATCTGGTTCTCTTTCAAAAGTAGTTGATAAGTATAAGGGAGATGCTATCGCTCCCGTTAGTGGGTCCACTTCATGACCTAGATGAATCGCTCGCGTTTCAATTTTCATTTTAACCTCCCAATATCCTTTGATATAATAAAAAAGGCTAAGGACATGCATAAATTCTACATTCCTTAGCCTTCAGATTTCTGATCGGCTTTTTGTATTTAATTATTAATTAAATTTTACTTATTCATAGTATCACTAACGATATAGGTTGTCAACGTCTATCATTGGCGATGTCGTTCGTATGAATTAGTTATACATCCCTGTCGCGATCTCGATACACGGGTCTTTGACACTTGCATAATGGAAAAACACCCTCGAATCCTTGTCACTCCTA
>CAXYVG010000056.1:0-24251 GCA_964292325.1 uncultured bacterium
CATGTAAACCTCCATTTCATATAGTCTTATCTTTATAGTGTTTTACTGGTTTGTTACTTTTTCGATGTCAGTAGGCGTTAGACTTGCAGTATAGAGATAGTGTCTATATTTTTTTACGTATCTCCAGTTATAGTAATTCCCTATATTTCAAAATGGATATAAAAAATATTGTTATGTATATTCATTGATGACTTTACCTTGTTTTTCTAAATAATCATGAATGGCGGCGTGTAAGGCAACCGCTCCTAGATTCGAGCAGTGCTCCTTTGCTTCAGGTAAGCCACCTAATGTATCAAGGATATCTTGTTCAGTGATTTGTAAAGCCTCTTGAAGGGTTTTTCCCTTTGCTAGTACAGTAGTTATACTGCCAGAAGCAATGGCGGCTCCGCAGCCAAACATAAGAAAACTAATATCGTGAATTCTTTCCTCACGAACCTTGATAAAAATCATGCAATGATCCCCGCAACCAGGTTCGCCGATTATTCCAATTCCATCAGCATCTAGCATGCGCCCTGTATTTTTAGGCGAGATAAAATGTTCTATTACTTTTTCAGAATACACCCAATCACCTCCATTATATTAATTATAAAAGATATTTCATAATTAATATATAATATGAAATATCTAGAAATAAATGCAAAGTAAATAGAGAAGAAAAAAGGAGGTTATTAAGAGACCTCGATAATCTTCCCAATTATGGTTTTTCCACCTTTAACATGTTCTCCTGCTATAACAAGAATATCTATATTTGCTGGTACGATTATTTCTGTACATGAGCCAAATTTAATCATGCCATATTGTTGACCTTGTTGTATTTGATCTCCCAAAGCGACCCAGGAAATGATGCGGCGGGCAATAATACCAGCAATTTGTGTTACGAGAATTTTAATTGTTCCCGTTTCTAGTCCTATGGTATGACGTTCATTTTGAAACGGGGCTGATTTTTTATAGGCGGGCTTAAATCGACCACAAGTATATTCTTGAAATGTAATTTTTCCCTCTACCGGACTGCGGTTGACATGAACATCGAAAATAGATAAAAAGATTGTTATCTTTATTGCAGAGCTATTTAAAAATTGGTCTTCATGTATTTCTTCAATACTTATGATTTTTCCATCAGCAGGAGATAAAATCAAGGTAGGATCATTAGCCATAATACGTTTTGGATTGCGGAAAAAATAAGTAACAAATATTGTTAAAACACCAGGAATTATGCTCCAATAGGGATTGATTGTAATACCTAAAATAAGAGTGATTATGAGCAAAATAAAAATATATAAATAGCCCTCTCTTACGATTGCTATAGTTATAGTTTGCACACCTCTTTTCAAAATATATGAAAATATATGAATGGATGATCAGTTATTTTGGTATAGATAAAGGCGCATCTAGGTTTATTGAATCCTGTTCTAGATGCGCCCAAAGACTTACTTAATGACTGCCGCAGTCATGACCATCGTGGTCATGATCACAGGCATTTCCGGAATTGGTAAGTTCACCGTTTAAATAGAGAGTGACAATTTTTTCAGGTTCGAGAGACGGTGCGCCTGCCATAACTTTTATATTGCGCTTAATTAGAATTTCTTGGGCTGCTTCGCCCATGCCGCCAACGATAATATCTGTACAACCTAGATCGGCAACCCAGTTAGGAATAACGCCAGGAGCATGGGGCGGTGGAGTTAATGTTTCATGTTTGATAATGGTACCATTATCGATCGTCATAATGGCGAAATTTTGACAATGACCAAAATGGGTAGCAAGTTTACCTTCAGCTAATGGAATCGCGATTTTCATAGTTAAATCAGCACCTTTCTGTTTTTTGGGAAGTTGATGAATTATTTTGTCTACGATAGATTGCATTTCTTCTTTGATAGGGCTACTCAGACTATCTATCGATTGACCTTGATCGCCAGCAGTTACCACATTAGGGTCAATTGGTAGGCGACCGAGGAAAGATATATTGGAAGACATTGCCGTTTGTTCTCCACCGCCACTTTTAAAGATAGGGTGCATGTTGCCACAAGAAGGGCAAATGAAGCCACTCATATTTTCAATGAGACCTAGGATTGGCATGTTTACCTTTTGGCAAAATTGAATGGATTTACGAACGTCGGCGAGGGCAATTTCTTGCGGTGTGGTCACAATAATAGCTTGGCAGTCAGTCACTGTTTGTGCTATTGTTAATGGCTCATCACCAGTACCAGGTGGACTATCAATAATGAGATAATCTAGTGCTCCCCATGCAACGTCAGATAGAAACTGACGGATAATACCGATTTTCATAGGGCCACGCCAGATAAGTGGTTCATCAGGTGCATTTAACAACCCCTGAATTGATACGACCTGTAGTTTTTCGGTATAGGGATGGGGATAAATCTTATCATGACTCGTATTTAGTTTTATATTGTTAAGTCCTAGTAGTCCAGCAATGCTCGGACCGTGTACATCTACGTCAAGTAGACCAACTTTATAGCCTTGCTGGCTCAAAAATACAGCTAGATTAGTAGCAACAGTACTTTTACCAACACCGCCTTTGCCACTCATGACCACAATTTTGTGGTCTACATTTTGCAAAAAATTATTGATTTTTGTTGTTTGTGCTTCAAATTCATCATCTGTTGTTGTGTTACAAGACATTTTATAATACATCTCCTTTAGTTTGAGGTAAACTTATTTGCCGTGACTTGCACCTGGTACGTCTATGACCATTAGTTTTCCATCTAGAAAAGCTGCTAGTATACTCTCTACGCTCCCAGTCATATCTCCAATAGAATACATGGCGATTTTTTCAGTATCCAGTACCTTGAATGCTTTGGGGCCCACCTGCCCGGTAATAAGCACTTTGGCACCGGATTTTGCTAGCGATTGACCTGCTTGAATGCCAGCACCGTGAGATGCTTGAAGGTTTTGTGTATTGGGCAGGCAGTCATAGGTATTGGTTTCTTGGTCATAGATTATGAAATAATCAGCTCGCCCAAACCGAGAGTCAACTTCGGAATAGCGATCTTCGCCATGAGATGTAATCGCAATTTTCATAGTATAATGTTCCTCACTTTTTATTTAATATACTAAAGATAAGGCGTATAGTATGCCAATCGTTAGTTTGGTATTAGCGGAAGGGATTAAGTTTTTGCTTTAACAGATCGGTCTTGCTAAGGTCTGCTGGAATATCTAAGCGTTTAGCTAGGTTCTTCCAAAGTTTGATCATTTCTTCCTTGACATCCTCATTGTCTATTTCCATTACTGTTTTACCAGATTGGACGGCAGTGCGGAAAGCATCGCTGTAGGGAAGCTTTCCAACGATAGGAATGGCTTTACTATTACACCAGGCTATAATTTCTTTGGTATTTTCCTTGTGTAGTGTACTTTTATTAATGCATACCATGATTGGTAATTTAAAATGAGATACAAGTTCTATCAGTCTCTCCAAATCATGCATGCTAGATAAGGATGGTTCTACAACCGCTAGTGCTAAACTGGCACCTGATAGGGCAGCGATAGCTGGGCAGCCAATGCCAGGCGGTCCATCGGTAATGATGAGGGGTAAATGATTGGCAGTTGCAATTTTTTTTGCTTCTTGCCGTACTTTACTGACAAGTTTTCCAGAATTTTCAATGGATAGACCGAGTTCCGCGTGGATTAATTGTCCAAAACGGGTATCCGATACGAACCATTGACCTGCATGCTTCTCCTGCATGGTAATCGCATGTTCTGGGCAGTTAAAAGCACATACACCACACCCCTCGCAATTTAAGGTGTTTATCACGCCAGCGTTAATCGCTCCAAAGCGACATAGGTTAGTACATATAGCGCATTGGGTGCAAAGATTTTCATCAACATAGGGTTCAAAGCCAGAGTTGAATTCGTAAGTGTGTTTGATAACAGCACTACTGATCAAGTGAAAGTTGGCAGCATCTACGTCGCAATCTACCATGACTTTTTGTGGTGATAGGGATGCGAGGGCTGCACTAATACTTGTTTTACCAGTACCGCCTTTGCCACTGACAATGACTAATTCCTTCATACTTCTCTCCTCCTTTGAGCATGGAGTTGTTCCCATATGTTACTGGCGATTGACTTAAAATCATCGGGAATGAGTCCAGCGGCATATTGCTTGGCGAAGGATAGGCTATGAGGTATTTTTGCAATCACTGGAATTTCTCGGCTTTGACATAAGTCTTCAATAGTTCTATCACCGATATCTTCATCACTTTTATTAATAACAACTCCTGTCGGGATATGGAGGAGGCGGGTAATATTCATAGCCAGTTCTAAATCGTGCCGGCCAAAAGGAGTGGGTTCAGTAACAAGAATACAAAAGTCGCTGTTTTTAACGGCAGTTACCATAGAGCAAGAAGTACCAGGCGGACAATCCAGCAACATATCTCCGCTTAGCTGGGAAATTTTTTGCTTGATTGCTTTAATCAATGGAACACTACTAGGTGTACCGATATGAAGTGTTCCATTTAGTAGGCGAATGCCAGGTCGTATAGCGGAAGTTCCAGTAGCAATGGTGCCAATTGGCTTTTTTTCTTCTGAAATCGCATTATGCTGGCAAGCGAGAATGCAACCACCACAACTATGGCAGAGTTCATCAAATAATAACGCTTTTCCACCAGAAACTGCGATGGCATTAAAGAGGCAAACTGATGAGCATGCGCCGCACCCATTACATAGGTTAGTATTTATGAGAGGCATCATGACAGTGACGTTTTCTGGTTGCTCATGCCACATGGGTTTAAGAAATAAATGACAGTTTGGCTCTTCTACGTCACAGTCAATCAAAGTTACAGTAGGGTCTGCAGCGGCAAGTAGTAGCGCTAGCGTCGTTTTACCTGTTCCGCCTTTTCCACTGGCAATGCTGATAAGCACATCCGTTCCTCCTTTTGTGTAGATGACTTTGATTGGGTATCTTCTATTAAGAGTTTTTTTTAGCCAGTTTACGTAAATTAGCAGCCTGTTCTTCAAGTCGAGCTGCTTGCTCTTCTAGAGAGTCTTGTTTTGTAGAGTTAATACCAGAAAAACCAGACATATTGCCCTGACACCTTTGCATATTTTTACGGCTACGCCCCATTGGTCCAGTGCCCATAGGACCAGTTCCATCTCCTCTTGGCATAGTATTCACCTCCTTTTTAAAAAATTATGAAACATATTTCGTAACTAAAACAAAAAAATAGTAAAAATAGAATGTAATCCTAAATGAGCTCGTGATTTTCACTAGGATCACGAATTACAGTGATTTTTTGACAAGCAGGGCAAGATAACTCAGAGCAACGTTGTCCTGTTCCATGAGGTATGGCCCATTTGTGACCACAGGTTTGGCAAAGACAATGACGTAAATCTGTTCGACATTGATGATCAATACGAAATGTACCGCCGTCTACCCGTAGTGCTTTCCCTTGCCATAAAGCAGACGCGATTTTTTGATATGCTAGATTAACGATACGATGAAAGGTAGGACGTGACACTTCCATTTTTGCAGCAGCCGTTGCTTGATCTAATTGTTCAATATCTGCCAAACGAATGGCTTCCATTTCTTCAATCGTTAATATGATTTCCTCAAGATCGGACAAAGGAATACTGACAGGTTTATAATGGGTGAGAGGAGGTGATTTTTCAACTCGTCGTTCTTTGTGTGGACGAACCATAGTACTCCTTTCAACTTATGATATATATTTCATAATCAATATACATCGTTAGGATATCATTGTCAAGAATGCTTGAGCATGTTTTATTATAAAATACAAATAAATTAGGTTGCGATGAGAAATTAAAAAGCATTGAAAAATTTTTTTAGAAATAATGCAAGAGGGATATACAAATTTAATAAAAAAGAATATAATATCGATATACCCCCCTCCCTAAGGGGGTGGATAAATATTGCGAGATGTGGAGTCATTGAAAAAAGCAGAGTGCCATAATGAGTTTTATAAAATAGTGAATATAAAGAAATGATAAAAAGAAGGGGATTATAAAATGAGTACATTTATTCCAGAGGGAGTCTGTTCGAAGAAGATTGAATTTGAAGTAGAAGATGGCAATGTAAAAAATGTAACATTTGTTGGTGGATGTCCTGGAAATTTAAATGCGATTAGTAAATTAGTAGATGGAATGCCAGTCCAAAAGGTAATTGAAATGCTGAAAGGCAATATTTGCCGTAATAATACCTCTTGTACAGATCAATTGGCTAAGGCTCTTGAAAAAGAAATGGAAGAGTCTAAAAAATAGAAAAAGGGAGATGAGACCATGCAAAAAATTCTGATTATTGGTGGGGTAGCAGCTGGTTTGAAAGCTGCTTCTAAGGCTAGAAGAGGCAATCCAGATGCTAAGATTACGGTCGTGGAAAAAGGTGAAATAATCTCGTATGGTGCTTGTGGCATGCCATATTATGTAGCAGGTCACGTGAATGACATCACTGATTTGATGAAGACACCAGTCGGCGCAATGCGCAATCCAGTTTTTTTCAAAAATGTAAAGGATATTGAAGTGCTGGTCAATACCTTGGCAACAGGTGTGGATAGAACAGGCAAAACAGTTACAGTGAAAAACCTTCTAACCAGTGAAGAATCTGTACTAAGCTATGATAAACTGGTTATCGCAACTGGTGCTTTTCCAGTGAAACCGCCCCTGCCTGGGATTGAACTTGCGAATATTCGCCAACTATGGCATCCAGATGATGCGAAAGCAGTACGGCAAGGTCTAGAGACGAAACAGTTCAAAAATGCTGTTATTATTGGTGCAGGACTTGTTGGAATGGAAATGGCAGAAGCCTTGGCTAAATGGAATTTGAATATTACTGTGATTGAAATGAAAAATCAAATCTTTCCAGCTTTTCTTGACCCAGAAATTGCAGGGATAACGGCAAAATCTACTCGTGAAAAAGGAATAACAATCCTAACAGGTGAGAAGGTAACGGCATTTTCGGGGAATGGGAAGGTTGAAACGGTTGAAACAGATCAACGTAGCATTCCTGCTGATTTGGTAATCTTGGCCATTGGCGCCCGGCCGAATGTTGAACTGGCCCGTTCGGCTGGAATCAATATTGGCGTTACGGGTGGAATTGTGGTGGATGAATACCTTCGAACCAATGATCCAGATATATATGCTGGTGGCGATTGTATAGAAAATGTAAACATCCTGACGGGTGAAAAAGTTTTTGCGCCAATGGGTTCCACTGCGAATAAACATGGACGAATCATCGGTGAGAACCTATGTGGGGGAAATTCAACGTTTCGTGGTGTCTTAAACACTGTGGCAGTGAAGGTCTTAGACCTTAACGTAGGTAAGACAGGCCTTACAGAAGCCGATGTGAAACGACTGGGTTACAACTATATCACGGTGATGACTGCAGGACATGATAAACCTCATTATATGCCTGGGGCAAAACTAATCCGTGTAAAGCTGATTGTAGATGTGGATACTCGTAAAATATTAGGTATGCAGGCTGTCGGCGAGGGCGATGTTTCAAAAAGAGTAGATGTGGTAGCGACAACGTTGCTATTTGGTGGCACGATCGATGATTTATTTGACATTGATTTATCCTATGCTCCTCCTTATAATTCACCGATTGATAATGTGGCTGTAGCGGCTAATGCAGCAATGAATAAGTTAGTGGGTAAATTTAAGGGGATATCAAGTCTTGCGGCTAAGGAAATGATGGAGATGGGGAACGCTATTTTTCTAGACGTGCGCAGTCCAGAAGAGTGTGAACAAATAAGACTGGCAAAGTACCCAAATATACAGTATATTCCTCTGGGACAGCTTCGTAATCGAGTGAATGAACTCAATAAGGATAATGAAATCGTTGCCTTTTGTAAAATCAGTCTACGTGGGTATGAAGCAGAAGGAATTTTGGAAGGTGCAGGATTTGAAAATGTCAAAGTGCTAGAGGGCGGCATTGTTTCTTGGCCTTATGAGTGTGATAAGTAAAGGTATTAGAAACCTGTATTCATTAGCTTGATTCAGTCAAGGTAATGAATACAGGTTTATTTTCTTATGGGAGTCATAATGGTTTTATAGATATGACAGTTTGTTCACCATATTTGCAAATAGTGTTGTGACAAAAGTGATACAAGCGCTACTGCTACCCAGCAAGATAGGCCAAGTAGGATGGGTTTCATACCATTACTGATAAGAGATTTAAGATGTGTAGTAAGACCGATAGCAGTGAGTGCCATGATGATCAAAAACTTTCCTATTTCAGCAAAAAAAGTGCAAATTGATGGTGAAATAAATCCGATTGTATTGATAATTGAAGCTACTAAGAAACCTAAAATAAACCATGGAAATATTTTTACAATATTAAAACTACCATTATGAGAGTTTTTTCTTGCTGTAAAAATTGCAAGTGCTAATGTAATGGGGACAATCATGAGAGCACGAGTCAGTTTTACGATAGTGGCAAAGTTACCAGCTTCATTACTATAAGAATATCCTGCGGCTACAACAGAAGAAGTATCATTGATTGCAGTTCCTGCCCACATACCAAAGCCAATATTACTCATAGCAAGTAGATGTCCTATAAAAGGAAAAATAAAAACAGCAGCGATATTAAATAAAAAGATGGTGGATATCGAATAAGCGACATCTTTTTCACTAGCTGATATTACAGGAGCCGTTGCGGCAATTGCTGATCCACCGCAAATTGCTGTGCCTACGCCGATGAGAATGCTTGTATTTCCTGGTAGTTTTAAAGAACGACCGACAAGCCATGCAGTGATGAATGCAGTAGTTAATGTGAAAATTATGATGTATAGAGATTGGCTACCTACTTTAAAAACATTAAATAAATTCATTTCAAAACCAAGTAATATAATGGAAGCTTGTAGTATTATTTTTGCTGTAAAGCGAATACCAGTATCATAAATCGTTGGTCTTTTCCAAAAGGCAGCGATCATGCCAAATAGTATTCCAAATACTGGACCTCCTATTAAAGGAATGAATGTTCCTAACAACCAAGCCGGAAGTGCTAGAATCATAACGATAAAAACTCCTGGGAAAATGTGTACAATGTTTGTCATATATACCTCTCCTTTCATTATTAGGATCATAACATTTGAAAATTACTATGTAAAATACTATAATATATTAAAAACTATAGGTATTTACCTATAGTGAAAAGAGTGAGATTATGACGTTAAGGCATTTGATGATTTTTCTATGTGTTTATGATGAAGGAAATATGACAGCTGCCGCGGCAAAACTTTATATTGCACAGCCGTCTGTAAGCCAGGCGATCAGAGAACTTGAGAAGTATTATAATGTGAGATTATTCGAGAGACTGGGAAGAAAGTTGTTTATTACTGTTGCTGGACAAAAATTAGTAACCTATGCTAGGCATATTGTACATTTAAGTAAGGAAGCAGAAGAGGCTATGCGTGAAATTCATCAGAATGCAGTCATCAGAGTTGGTGCCAGTGTTACTGTTGGAACCTGTATCTTGAATGAAATCATTATAGAATTTAGTAAGCAGAATCCTCATGTCAAAATGACGGCATCCGTTCATAATACAACAGTAATTGAGGGGATGTTATTGGCAGATGAATTAGACATTGGTCTAGTAGAAGGTAAGGTTCATTCTCAAGGAGTAGTAAGCCAGCATTTTATGGATGATGAACTTGTATTAGTGACAAGTATTTCTCATCCTTTAACAAAAAAGAGTAGAGTGAAAGCAGCAGATGTTGATAACATGGAATTTATAGTAAGGGAGGAAGGTAGCGGTACTCGTGAATTGTTTGAGTCAGTGATGGTGAGCAAAGGTATAAATTGGAAGGTTGTTGGAACGTATAATAATGCAGAGACCATCAAAAAATTTGTGTCAACTGGATTGGGAATTTCAGTGATATCAAGGATGGCAGTAAAAAAAGAAGTAGAAAGGAATGAATTAGCGATTGTAGACATAGAGGGAGTGTATTTTAAAAGGCATTTTAGCATTGTCCATCATAAAAATAAATTTATTGTGCCAGTATTAGATGATTTTATGCAAGTATGTCGTAGTTATTGCTGATTTGCCACGACTTTATCTGACATCGCTTTCGGTCTTTTTCCGCGAATAGTACGTTCGCGGATTTTTTTTCAAAGGCTGCTACAGCTCCGCGGATACTAAAGAAAAGTTTTCCTTCGGGGCTGATCTCATAGTCGCCAGTGACGAATAGTAAATGAAAATGGCTTCCATTTGTATAGAAAAAGATGGATTTTAATTTATTTTTGTGTTACTATTTTAAATATTAGTAGCACGAACGGGAGCGTATATTATAATAAGAGAGCTTGAGAGTGTTACTCAGTACTAAAAAAATAAAGAAAAGAGTGAACAAATGAATCAAACAGGTAGGTTAATTGGTAGCTCAGCGTTTATCGCTCTTGGGATCATTTTCCCAATGGTTTTTCATTCATTTGGAGCCTCAGGCTCGATCTTTTTGCCTATGCACTTTCCTGTTCTCATTGCAGGATTGTTTTTAGGACCTTATTCTGGGTTTATGGTAGGAGTATTTGCGCCAATTCTTAGCAGTTTTTTAACCGGTATGCCGCCGGTCATGCCAGTGCTTCCTGTCATGATTGTAGAACTTAGTATATATGGTGTTGTCAGCGGTTACGTATATCGAAGTAAAAGTTGTAATCTGCTAGTGGCATTACTGTGTTCAATGCTTGCTGGTAGACTTGCTGCAATCATCATTGTTTATACCATGGCGACTATGCTACATATCAATCTAAACCCTATAGCTTATGTAACTACTGGTGTAGTGACTGGACTTCCAGGTATTATCATTCAGTTCATCACAGTACCCTTATTGGTGAAACGCCTTCAATCGGCATTTACAAAATATTATTAAGTAGGTGATTTAACGATGAATCGAAAAAGACTAGTTTTAAAGGTATTAATGGCACTTACAGTGGTTTCCTCATCCGTGTATGCATCAGAAGTGCCAAGCTACGACATGCAAGAAATTATAGTAAGCGCGGATGCTGTCAAACCTGCATTATCTACCGATACTATCAATGTACAAACGGTAAGTCCTGGCAAAGCATCATCCATTCCAGATCTCCTTCAACAAGTCACTGGTATTGATGTTCAGAGAAGGACTTCCGCTGGAGACAATCAAGATGGAACAGTTGTTATGCGTGGTGTAGACTCTCGGAGATTTACCGTACTGGTCGATGGCCGTCCTATTAATATGTCTGGTGTCATGGGTGGAAGTTATGTAGATTGGAACTCAATTCCACTTAATACAGTTGATAAGATACAAATTATAAAAGGTGCGAAAGCTGCTGCTTATGGTAATACCGAAGGGGGAGTCATTAATATCATAACCAAAGATCCCTCGAAAAACGGTGGTGAAGTGAGCATCCTTGCGGGTCAAAACAGTAAGTATCAATATCGGTTCAACTATGGAGGAAAAGAAGAGCGTCTGGGATGGAGCGTTTATGCTAATAAAACAGGCGAAAATGCATTTTTACGTAACAATGATTATGATGGAGAGCAGTATGGTATTAAGCTTAAGTATGATATAACGGACAAAGATGCTATCAAATTTAATTATAATCATGCTGAAGAAAAGCGAGGATTAATACTTGCAAATTATGTAGGTGCTCCAAATGGTTACGACCCTCATTTTCCTATAATATCAGCAACAGATGCAGAAGCGTTTTTTGATGGAACCGCTGCAAATCCAGGGGCATATTTGCAAAAGACTCTTAATAATTGGGATAGTACGTGGGTTCATAAAACGAATAGAGGTTTTACAGCATTAACGTACTGGAAGAATGATGAGAGTAGGCGGGAAGTCAATGTTTCATCAACAGGAACCGTTACGCTTGATCGTACCGTCGTAGCTGATAAATCAAGTGGATGGCAGGTATCTGGTGAAGAGAAGATCGATAAAAATAGATTTGGTTATGGCGCCGATTATAAGCAACTACGCTATGATTATGGTTCGTATAGTACTGGCTCCGGGATGGCGTTATTTCCATCACAAAAGATAAATTTATTCGGTGCATATCTTGAGAACACTTGGTCGTTAGATAAACGCTGGACGGGAAATATTGGTCTTCGTTACGATCGTATGTCTGGTAGTGGTGATGCAGACTCTACTACACGTAATGCTGATTACAATGCGGTATCGCCTAAAGTGAATTTTTCGTTTCGTAATAATCAAAACATGACTACATTTATTTCAGCAAATCGTTTATGGCGGGCTCCAAGCATGGCTGAGTTTTATTGGTGGTCAAAAAATTATGCAAGTAGTGTTCCAGCGGTAATTGGTGCAGGAAAAGATCTAAAACCTGAAAAAGGGATGAATTACGAAATAGGTGTTGAAAAGCGCGTATCTAGTAAATATTCCACAAAAGTGTCTGTTTATTATCAAGATATCAATGATTATATAAACTTTTTACATAAGTGGCCCTTCTCTTGTTACAATATTGACCAAGCTAAAATATGGGGTTTTGAGTGGGAAAACACATATAAATTGACAACAAATTCACAACTTCAACTGAACTACACCAACCAACATACGAAAAAGTATGGTGTAAATTCCGCAGATCATAATGGATTGCCAGGTGAATTAGATTATCGTCCAGAACATAAAGTTTCATTAGCTTATCAACTTGATACAAAACCATGGCAATTGCGGTACACGATGAATTATACAGGTCGTCAGAGTGCAAACTATCCATATGGTTCAGCGAGTGCTGTTACGATTGGTGGTTATGTTGTCCATAATCTTTCTGCC
Organism: uncultured bacterium; assembly: GCA_964292325.1. Classification (GTDB taxonomy): domain Bacteria; phylum Bacillota; class Negativicutes; order DSM-13327; family DSM-13327; genus CTSoil-075. The sequence continues at coordinate 12,729 of CAXYVG010000056.1, forward strand.
GTCCGGCAGATGGGTGGCGGTAGAACGTTAACCGTATCATTAGATAATATATTCAATAAAAATTATGTCGAGCAATATAATTACGCGATGCAAGGCAGAGTCTTCAGCGCATCATTAACGCAAAAACTATAATCTTTATGGAGGGAACAATGAGTAAAAGTGAGCAAGAATTTTTCGATCAACTTGCGGAGCGATGGGATGATATGCGTTCTCTTGACTCTGCTAGAATTGAAGGTTTAGTGAATATGGTGGGCTTTCAAGAGGGGGACCACGTTCTTGATGTCGGTTGTGGTACTGGCGTTTTAGTACCCTTCGTACAGAATGTAATTGGAGAACGTGGTTTAGTTACATCAGTTGACTTTTCGAGTAAAATGATTGAACGAGCAATAGAGAAGCATAAAGAAAGAATAGGTGTAAAGTTTGTAGTTGCTGATATTATGAAATTCCAGCCTGAATGCGATTTTGATAAAATCATTTGCTTTAATTTTTTCCCTCACGTTACTGATAAATCACAGTTTCTCAAGAAAATGCTGAATATGTTGGCGAAGGATGGATGTTTAGTCATTATGCATGACATTTCGCGAGCTGCCGTTAATTCGATACATGGACAGTGTGATGCAGTGAAGAATGATCGATTGGCTGAAGGAGATAAAATTGCCAATCTATTCACGGAATTTGGTTATCATGTAACCGAGATTATTGATAATGACGTCATCTATTTTATTAAAGGTTTACGAGCTAACTGTTAAATAGCGAGTGTTGCTGATACTTCTATGGATAAAAAAGCTATTTTAGTAGTTGGGGCATGGTGGTGTCAATCCATCCAATACTGCCTATGCTGCCTTACAAGTAATTCAACTATTTTACTTAATTGAAAAAATCTCCAGCCATTGGCTGGAGATTTTTTATATAGCAGAGGCTACGATGTTTTGTTGTTTAGTACCTCATCACGCAAAATAGACCAGATGGATTGAAATAACTCATTATAATAAACCGACGTACGAATGGTGGCGATATCACGAGGGCGGGGGAGGTCGATATTGATGATCGTCTTAATCGTACCAGGATGAGCTGCCATGACCATGATTCTATCACCTAAACATAAAGCTTCGTCAATGCTATGTGTAATAAAAACCGTGGTCTTTTTTGTACCTTCCCATATGCGTAGCAATTCTTGTTGTAGAATCAGTCTATTTTGTTCATCAAGAGCACCAAATGGTTCATCCATTAGTAATACTTCAGGATCGTTGGCAAAGGCGCGAGCTACACTGACCCGTTGTTTCATACCACCCGACAGTTGCGATGGATATGCATGAGTAAATTTACTAAGACCAATCATGTTTATATAATGTTCGGCAATTATATTTCGTTCTTTTTTAGCTATCCCTCGCATGCGCAGTCCATAACTAACATTATCGATTACTGTCATCCAAGATACACAAATACGTAAAAAAATTAAACTTCTAAAATAAATTTATTAATCTTGTTTTCGCGGGTTACATATACTTTTAAGTTCCAGCTACGCAGTAATTTTTGCTTTTCCTTTGTCGTGTTTGCGTTGAGAACATCGGATAGATTGATGCTGGGAATGTTTTTCCTGGTTTTTTCTTGCGTTTGTCGAAGACTATTTAACACCGATGTGACACGATTCAGTTCCTTATTAATCTCGTTTAAGGTTTTTTTAGCGCTATCGGCAGCAATTAAACCATCAACAAACCAACTGGTTATTTCGTCACGTTTAAGCATCAATTGAGTTTCTATTTTACTGTGTTTGTCGATCTCTGCAGTACGGTCAAGAGTTTCGCTCTTTTGATTCATTATGTCTAAAATATTAACGTTACCATTTGCGATGTCCAAAATATAATCCCAAACATCGCTCTCAATTTCTGGTCTGGGGATGTATTTTGAGTCAGGGCAATTTTTATTTTCTCGTTTACCATAGCATACGTAATAGCTTTGTTGCTTTTTATATTCAGCTCCTGGCAAGGCGCACATTCCCATACCACATACGCCGCATTTAATTATACCTGTAAGCAGGTAGTCTTTACGGGTATTACGATGCGATAGTTTGTAATTTCTATCAAATTGAATTAATACTTTTGCTTGTAGCTCTTTTGAGACGATCGCAGGAACAGAAATAGAGATCCATTCATCTCTGGGATTAGATTTTATATCATACTCACTTTGGCTTATTTTTTTCCATTGTTCACGGAATTCATAGTTTGTGCCAGAATACAACTCGGACTTTAAAATATTATATACATATTTAAATTTAAAAGGTTTGCCGTGCTTATTAACTAGTCCTTTTTCGTTTAAAGCAGCGGCTATTTTTTTTAATCCATAGCCATCAAGACATAAGCCATACATGTATCTTACAATTTCCGCTTCGTGTGTATTGATAATGTAATTGCAATTTTGTTCATCCCAATCATAGCCATAGGGTTGCCTATTAGCCACGACTTTACCTGACATCGCTTTCGATCTTTTTCCGCGAATCGTACGTTCGCGGATTTTTTCTTTCTCAAATGCTGCTACTGCTCCGCGGATACTAAAGAAAAGTTTTCCCTCGGGGCTGATTTCGTAGTCGCCAGTGATGAACAGCAATTTCACTTTGTATTTTTCTATTTCATCGCCAATCAATAACATGTGAGTAAGATTTCTTGCTAAGCGGTCAGGATCATATACGATAATATTTTGTAGAAGACCCGCTCTTAAATCGGTACGAAGTCGATCCATTGCTGGTCGGTCTAAAAATTCGCCACTGTAACCCTCATCCACATATTCTTGTATTTCTGATTCAGCTAGCCCCATCGTTAGTAGGCGAGTACGGCATGATTTTATTTGATCTGCTAATGAATATCCTGATCTTGCCTGCTCTTCTGTAGATACTCTCGCATATACGGCATTCATATTTATACCTCTCATTTTTATTAATAAGACGCAGGTTGTCATTACCGATTATAGATATATTATAAGCAGTAAATAACGCAAATATGACGTGAATAGCGAACATGAAAATGCCCGAAAAAGGAAAATACTGGACAACCAGAAGCGCATACCTTTGTACAGGGGGATGAAAATGGCTTCCATCTGTATTGGTATTAGGTATAAAGGTGTACTGTATCCACCTGATGAAGCACCGGATGGCTTTTTTGATGGTTTAGTCGCTGCTATGAAAGACATGCTGGAGAAAAGGCAATTAGAGAAGCAATCAAGTGGCTTTGTAGAAAAGTCGGAACAGGTGCATGCCGGATAATCCGGCTGATGTAAAAGAGGACAAGCTACCCTATTTACCACGACTAGTTTTTTGCAAAAACGAGTCACACCTGACGCAATCCTATGGATTTACTTTCAGTCCATATACGGCGCGGGTTTTAAGAAGCCGCCATCTAGCCGTATGACTAAGTATATAAATTGGGATATACTGCGTCGTATATCAGTTTTAAGAAGCCGTACATAAGGAAGTAAGATCATGCCTACTCCTTCGATTCCTTACATTCACGTCTAGACTTGCCGATGGCGCGTTCAAATTTCTTAGCGTCGCTCTCCACTCTTAGCCCACGTTGGAGCGACCTCTCACGATTTTTTCCAGTAAAGGAAAGGTGCTTCATCTTTTTAGGCTATCAAATTGGAAAAATGGACGCATACGGCATTTTTATACTCAATCTAAAAGGGAAATGTTTCAGACTAAGGGGGTGTACCCAAACAAACACGAAGAGGATTTGCGTTTAGTCACAAAAGGAAGTTATCTAGTTGCTGTGGGAATATTTATTTATTTCATTGGTCTTAATATTGTTTAAACAGTTTTGTGACATGTTCTCTGGCTGATCAATTATTATTCGTTTGCATATACGCTGATTATTCGCAATCACGTACGAAAACAAGCCTTGACAGTAGATATTGAGGTTGTTTTTTTGCATAAACAGGATGCGGTGCGAGTCTTATTTTTCTCGTGCACATACATGTGAGAGAATGTAAAAAAATAACCCAGTTTAGCTGGGCGAATGGAACGTATTTGATTAAAAGAAATATTGCCAGTCGCATTAAGGGCTTGGGTCGTTATGGTTAAGATTATTTAAACATTTTTTTCTTGTAGTTCAATAAGGATACTTTTTGAGGATATTGCTTAATGCTTCATATCCAAGATGAACCCATCTAGCCTCTTTTTTATCGAGAGCAAGGTGGATCTTTTTTTTATTGAATTTTATAAAATATTGAGAACCGAAAGGGGTTTTATGGAGAAAAACAGAATGCTATATTACTATAAGTAAAAATATAATAAAGTTCGACAATAAGTATTCTCAATTCACAGAAAGTAATTACACTTGAATTTTGTACCACAGAATTCTTTATAGAATATTAAAAGGAATCGGTAGTATTTTCATGATGGGGGTTTTTCTATGGCAATGTTCTGTATAGTTCATTTATCGGACTTACATATTGATAGTATTGACAAAGAACGTCCAGAGTTTGGACGATTACGTACTGCACTTATAGATGATTTGAAGAAGTTGTTAACGTCCAAAGGTCTTACTGTTGATGTTGTTGCGATTACGGGAGATTTGATAGATAAAGGAGCAACTGGGACAAAATTTGAAGCGGCCGATAATTTTATAAAAGAATTGCAACAAAAATTAAACATAAATTTAGATATTATTAAAATAGTTCCAGGTAATCATGATTTTGCAAGAATTAGAATAGCTAATCATGCTGTTGAAACGATGAGAACACAAAACAACGATGATGAAAAAGAGATTTTTGAACATCAATGGCAGACATCTATATCACAAAAATGTAATTTATATTACGAATTTTTAAAGGAAACTCTTGGTATAGATAGTAGTAATTTTCATTATGGTGGATGTGTAAATAGACTTACTTTATCTCATGGTACTATCAATTTTGTATTACTAGATTCTGCTTGGTCCACTACTGGTAATGAAGATTATGAGAATGTCATGATCGGCAAATGGCAAATAGAAGAAGTTTTAGCTGAACTGAGGAAATTACCAGAATCTGATCTAACGATAGCCATGATGCATCATCCTATTAACTGGTTTAAACCAGAGCAAAGTGAAATGTTAAAAGAATTTTTAATGTCGCCTAGACGTTTTGGCGTTGATGCTTTACTTCATGGACATATTCATGAAGCAAAAATAGAAATGATCGGCAATCCTGATGATATCCTATGTCAGCTTGTATCAGGAATTGGATATCCAGAATCAGAACCTAAAAAGAAGCTTTCAAATTGTAGGTATGTAGTTTATGTCTTCGATACCGATAGTAAAAAAGTGAAGTGCTATGCTAGGAGATCAAATGATAAAGGTGATTTTGCGGCTGATACTGGGCTTTATAGGTCAGGTGCTGATGACGGTATATATGAGATTCCATATTCAATAATCAAAAATGAAAAAAATATGATACCTAAATTTAATGAGATGGATAATTTTTTTAAGCAGAAGCTAGATGAAATAAGAGAATTGCGACGTAATTGTTATTCTAATAAAGCATGGGATAATCTTAAGGAGGTTCTAGAAGAAGAACGTATTTCTGATGAAATAAAGGCAAAGTATTATCTTACAGCCGCAAAATGGGCTGTAGAAGATTTTCCGGATAATAAAAAAGCCGATGCCTATTTCGAAAAGGCATTGAAGCATGACTCTAACAGTGATATATCGACTTTTAAATCCTTGAAAAAAAATAAAGAAAAAAACTTTGACGAGGCAATTACGGAGTTAGGAGAGATTAAGTCTGATAATAAACTGTATTATCTTCTATATACTCTTGTCTATGCTGGGCGTGGGTTAGAAGCTTCTGAATATATTAAAAAAGTAACGTTTGAAATCAGTCTTGATACACGCTACTTATTGGCTATTTGCTATATTCAAGCAAAGAAATTACCGCAAGCTATGCGCGAAGCCGAATTTATTTTGAAAGTTTATCCACAACATCCACTCTATTTGCTATTAATGGGACAGGTTTGGTATTGGATGGCTATTCCTGAAGATTTATCTCAAAATCTTATCGTATCCGCAGTTATTTTTTCTTCTTCCTTATTTTCGCCTAATGCAAAAACAATAGATTATCTAGAAAAGGCACTACAATACTTTGAGCAGGCGGCTAACTTCTCTCAAGATATTGATAATGATGAATTGAAATATCGTATAGAAGAAAATTGGATTTTAACTGCACAATTTATTGCAATGCGTAGCAAGGAAGCAGATATGCGAGCACTGGATTTATTGGCAAAATCACCGAGTCGGATTGTTCCTTTTTCATATGTAGCTTCAAATGGATTGAAAATGGATGAACACAAACATATCGAACCTATTACTAATTTAGTTCGCACTAGTGATGACTTCATAGACCATGCAGCATTGCTTATTGAGGTAACTGGTAATGCGGAAATGCTTGAGATCATGGAGGTAAACTTTGAACGAAAAGGGCAGCGAAACTTGTGGTTACGATTAAAGGTAGCTTTATTATTGAGCAAAAAAGATTTTAAATTAGCCGATGATATACTTGCTTCCAGTGAATTTGAATCAATAAATAAAGAAGGAATGGAATTATTATATTTAGAAAAAAAAGAAGATATAAAGGGACTATTAGAAAAGATTAAAATTTTAGCTAGTAAGGAAGGAAGTCGTACTGATTATGTTAATTGGTTGTTGTTGTGCTATAGATTCAAAGCCTTCCCCCAATTAATTGATATTGCTAAGCAATATTTAGAATTGTATCCTGATGCAATGGCAGTTGAATTACTAGCGGAGGCATATTACAAAGAAAAAAATTACAAGGAAGCCCTACTGATTTTGGATGGGCATCTGGAACTTTTTCCGTATCGGAAACTGACAATACAATGTCGATGTCTTAAATATCAGGCATTGTGGATGTGTGGAAAAATTGAACTGGCACTTGAAAATGCTAATGCGTTATGGGATGAGTGCATTAGAAATCCTATTTTATTACTTCATCGAGCTCAGTTATATGTGCAAGAAGGTGATCTACCTAGGGCGATAGCTACTCTAGTTGATGGCATTGATAAAGGATTAAAATCATTTCAAATATACTTGGCATTAGCAGAATTGTTAATTTCAGATCATCCAGATAAAGCGTTTCAATATGCTGAAATTGCAATGCGAGAATATCCTGATGTACCTGAAGTATATATGAATGCTTTGACAATAGCCTATCGTACCGGGAATGACCAAGAGGCTGGAGAAATATTGCATAGGCTACAGCAGGGAGTTGGCGGTGAATCGCCATTCATCACTATGCGAGTCAAAGATTTTCCAGAAATGGAGAAAAAATGGTCTGAAGATTCGAAAGTAAGGTGGCAATATGTAGACGATGCTGTTATTCCAAGGCATGTTGTTATGGGCATGGAAAATAAGGAATTAGCAGCAGATTTTTATTGGCGGTGGATTAATAATTCTGAACAAACACCGAGCAGAATTCCGCTGCAAATTTGTTATGGGGATGCCAGTCAGCGGCATAAGTTGAATGATACAAAGATTAATCTATTTATGGATTATAGCGCTTGTCTTATTGCACAAGAGTTAAATTTATTTACCAAAATTTTATCATCATTTGGGAAAATATTTGTATCGCCTCGTTTATTAAGTACAATAAAATATGAAATTGATCGTATTGCGGATATCCAACCAGCGAAAATTGAAAGTGAGAAAAAACTGCTTTCACTAATTGAAAATTCTTCGATTGAGATAGCTGAAATCAAATATTCAGAGATGATGAATGATCCGAACGCTTCTCAACTACACAGAAATGACCTTATTGCGCTTATATTAGCGAGAAAATACGGTGCCAAAGTTGTGAATGAGTCTTTTGCTTTTGAGACGTTTGAAGAACAAAAAGTGCCTGAACTTAAGATGTATCAAGTTTTCCCTGCAGAAGTAATCCAGGCTTTAGTTGTCAAGGGGGAAATTCTTGCGGAAAGCGTAAGTGGTTATTGCCGCAATAAAACAATCAGAAATACCGTAGTTGAAGAATTGCTTACTAATAATCCAGTGTTAATAGTGAATTATGTATTTCTAGAAGAGTTAATGAGAAATGATTGGTTGGATGCTACGATAGATGCTTTTACATTAATAATTGCGAAGAATGATATTGATACTCTTAAACAGAATATTGCCGTTAGTGAGAAGAGAAAGGAAATAAAACAATTATTGAAACGTTTATTTGCTGTTATATCTGATTTAAAACGGCAGAAAAAAATTAAATATTGTCCTATTGCACATGAGGAAAAAGCTGAAGACCCATTAAGTCAAATAATATATGACATGTTCAAATTTGGGGAACAAGCTAAAAATTTAGCAATATGGTGTGATGACAGATTCGCTACCAGTTACGTGACGGTTGGAGAAATACCTATAGTGAGTGTATTTGAAATTATTGATGTTATGTGGCGGAAGAATAGTATCAATAAAAATGAATATCTGGATCTAATAGTGAAGATGTTAGCGAAAAATGTGCAGTTTCATGTGCCAACAGTAGAATATATTTATAATGCATTGAAGCAGGCAAAAGTAGATAAATCCTATGGGGTAATAACGGAAAATAGATGGTTAAAAGTTTTGCGGCGTAATATAGCTGATTCGCTGAATGATAATTCAATTATTGTTGCAAGGATGATTCAACCGGATAAAAGACCAGAAATTTATGGATATCTAGAACGAATTTCTTCTGTTATGCAAGAAACATTATGTAGAGTTTGGATGCCAGATAATGAATGTACATGGAAAAATGCAGCTTCAAACTGGTTGTTGCTGCATTTCTCAGATTCAATGTGTGATGTGTCTCGCTTAATAAAGTTAGACGGGGCGAATTTTCGTTTAACAGTTGCCAAACATACACAACTTATATGCGCTGCTTTTTCAGTGTCGCAATATTCTAGACGTGATTATTTTGATTGGCTTATAGGTAATTTACAAATAACATGGACCTATTTTCCAGATATTAAGAATGAAGTCCTTAATGAGGTTGTTGACTTATGTGCTAATGTGTTTTCACGGGCAATCAGTGAAGGAACTATAGCGCATAAGCAAATGATGAGTATTTTTATAAAGCAGTTGCCAAATGAATTTTCTGAGGCCTGTTTTTGTGATTCGAGAATTAGAAATTATTTAAAGGACGAGATTAGCGATACTTATACGTTTGAATTCATTTCTGCAAATCTACCAAAAACAGAATGGCATAAATGGATAGATAGAGCTGTTGCGCGTGAAGTAGGAATAGAAGGTGTTGAGCAGGTTGGTAATCAAAAGGTGAAAATTACGTTTACAGGAGATGAGCTCTGGAATCATGCAATTTTAATGGAGCATATAGAGCTAGAGGGGACAAGCGGAGCAAACGTGTATCATGAACCATTGGCATTGTTATTTAGTTCGGATGCTGATATTCGTAAGCAGTGGTTTAAACTAGCGGAGTCATATCTAAAATATATCGATAATATAGAAGAACTTCAAAGTGATATTTGCTCTGAAAAAAATTCAATTCAAAAAGTTGAGCAATTATCAAAGTTGCTTGAACAATCGTTAGGATTTTTCTTTGCGAGGACTCGTTTTTTCTTACAGGATAAAGAAAAATTACCTCAAAAAGATGTTTTATTTCCGCAGAATCCTACTCTATTCTTAAATTGTATCGCTAATATACCTGATGATAGTGATGACGGGAGTGCATGGCGATCTCAATCTGTGAATTTGGCAAGTAAGATAGGATATATGAACATGTTAAATATCCTTGCTTCATTACCTTTGGGAAAACAATGGGATTTTACTACCATTGTAAAGGGAATGATTGCTGACGGTTTTCTAAAAGATGAAGAGGTTTTATCATGGGTAAAAGATGAGTTAATCAATACCGTAAATCCTGTAAAGCAACAAAACGTGTGTCGTTTATTACTAGGGTGTGGCATTGGTCTTTCGGATGAATATTTTGATCAAGTCGTCAGTATACTTGGTTCTCAGATTGAAGTTATTGGAGAAGTGGAGCATCCTAAATATGAGTGGTATAGACTTTATACAATAATGTTAAAATATTCATGGGACAATATGGAGCATAATGGGGCGTACAAAAATGTTGATTTACGAAACAAGATGCTTTGGAGCTATCTTTATGCTAATATGATGGTAAAAACTATTTATGAGCTAACGAAGATGAATAGAATATACCATTCAGTAAAAGTAGTTTGTGATACTTTTCAAGAACAATTAAATCCGACAATAACACCTCAAAATCCATTTTTGGATTTTATTGATGCTGATGGAGATATCGCTCATCCTAAAAAAACTTCCTTTTATAGAACAGTGCTTGGCGGATGCCTGTCGATTTTATCTGATAAGAGTTTAGTTAATAGTAAGATGATGGAGTCCTTATTGCCGTTACTTGCTGCTGCTAATCAACTGAATTTTAACCCCGATAATGATAATGGATATTTTGAACAATTTCTTCTATTTGATAATGTACAAAACAATTTTAATAGCTATTTTAATCAGAATGTCAAAGCCATGTTGCATAGTATACTATCTAACTGGGGTAGCAATGTAGAAGTGTATGATCCAGTACAATTAGCCTTGACGGGGCTGGATAGAGTGATTAATGAAGAAATTGATGTGAATTTATCATTGGGATATTTAGGATTTTTGTCGATGCAGTCGTTATCACCTCAAATAGTTGATGTAATAGTTAAGTTGGTGCAAAAATATAGACTTACAACAGAAGTAAATAATGAGCAATTTCATATAAAAGGACAAATTTTTGCATCACTTATACGTTTGTTACCTGAACCTCATAAACAAAACTTGACGGAATGTTATATGCAAGATTTAACAGAAATTTTATCTCAAGATCTTGAGAAATTAGCGATTGTTCTAGAAATAATGTTTAGACTATGTTTGTCATATAATATACAAGTGACAACAAAGTCCTTTGTAGAAGCATTGCGTGTTATTATGTCAAAGATAGAAATTGCTAAAATCCCAAAAGAGTTTTTCGATACTTTATGCTATTTGTCTTTTTATATGCCGCATGAAGTTATAAGTGATTTTGCTAGTTTGCGTCGAGAGATAAGCCGTTATTATTAATCCCTTTATGGTAAAGGTGTGGAATGAAAATGGACGAAAGTAGGTTGGAACCATACCTTTCGCCCCGCTTCCGCCACTACCACCGGTCCGCGGCGGAAAACCATTGCCACCCACCAGTGCCTCGGCTCCAGCCCTGCTCCAAGGGAACGAGCGGCGCTAGAAAATCATATCCCAAGCAGAACGGCCTCCATTTAACAATTGCCTGAGGTACAAAAGCACGTACCACAGTCAATTGTTAAAGCGTGCCCTGTTTTATTTTTATTGCTGATCTGTAGGGAAAGCGACCTCGAGGGCTCCAAAGACAAAAACACTCGCCCTCGAAGTCGCCGGCGAGAAATAGACGAATCAACGTGGTGGCAGTATAATTACTCAAACTTCGCATATTAAAAAGTGCCTATGCACCTTGAAAATTCAATAAAAG
>CAXYVG010000057.1:0-24243 GCA_964292325.1 uncultured bacterium
CGCACATCTGGCTTATTTTAACCTTACTTACATTGTTTAGTTTTCAAAGAACACCGAACCGTTTGCTACGGTCAGACATTATGTTAACATTTTTTTTATAACCTGTCAACATATTCTTTTTTTCGCTACCGTTGTCGGCAGCTCGTTTATAATAACACAATACAATCTTTTATGTCAATCTATTTTATTATATTTTTAATCATGGACAGTAATAATCACAATATAGATATCAATTCCTTGCAATCACCAGGAATAGGATATAGGGTTAAGTTGCATTATATAGGAAACAAGTAATACCCTATAGCCCATTTTTTCTGCTATCTCAGCAATATAGATGTGATGTAGTCAGGTTATCATACATTCATTTCACTAATTCTTACTTTCACTATTATTTTCTCCACCATTTATAAGATTTGGAAATGGGATTTGCACATATGTACTTGGTACTTCGCCAACAACAACATATTCCGCAATCGGTACTTGCGTCTCGACACTCACACTTTTACTGACTAACGGTACTACAATTCTAATTTGTGTAGTAGCAATCAAATATACCATATGCCGAGTTTGATTGATACCTGCCTGTTCAAACTTATCAACCACTTTTACTTGTACCGTACCAACAGGAATGACCGTTACCGTAATTTTCGGCCCGATACTAGCTAATAGTTGACTACCTAAAATTTGCCCCATCGGTATCGTTATTTTTTCTTCACCAATTTCACGCAATATATTTTGCACTTTAATAGTAGTATCCGCAGCTATTTTATTAAACTCCATGGTATTGGGTTGTATAAGTACAACACGTCCACGACTATCTAATGTAATATTTACTAATTTTTGCGGATCAATCCCGAGATTCACGCTATCATTAATAACACCATTAATGGATTGCGTCGCAAGTAATGTAGCTTTTGTCTCAGCAATGGCTAACAACGTAGGCTTTAAGTGGACTTCCACCATCCAAAAACTAAGTATACAAATAATAGCTAACGAAATAATAATAAATGGTAATGATGATATTTTTCGTCTTTTGCTTACTATAAACCTCATAGTCTCCCTCCTTCCTATACGCATGTCTATTTATATTTTTCATATTACTATGCTTACTTATATGTTACGGCCATCTATTACGTGTATGTCTTTTGTTATTTTTTTGAATTAGTAGTATTCGATATAGGATTTTTACTCCTTAATCAGATTATTTTATGTTATAATAATTAGCGTATTCAAATCGAAGGAGGACTCCAATGGATAACGATCAAAACGATAGCCCTCGAACCGGCCATCGTTCTTCTAAAAATGGAATTTCAAAAATCACTGTAATAGTATTAATAGTATTTGTTGTTATGATTACTGGTGCTGGTCTTGGTTTTTTAACCGCTAGCATTCAGACGATGCCGAGTCTCAAAGATGACATCAGGCCAGCTGCTTCTTCACAGATTTATGATAGTAACGGCAAGTTAATTACCACAATTCACTCGGTAGAAAATCGGTTGCCCGTTTCTATGAATAAAATCCCTAAACATTTGCAAAACGCCTTTGTCGCTGCAGAAGATGCTCGTTTTTACCAACATTCCGGCATTGACCCTCGAGGCATTATCCGGGCATTATGGTCAAATATCACGGGCGGTGGCGTTTCTGAGGGCGGAAGTACGATTACTCAACAGTTAGCAAAGAACGCCTTACTATCACAAGAAAGAACACTAAAGCGTAAAATGCAAGAAGCTATTTTAGCATTACAAATTGAACGTCAATATAGCAAAAATGAAATTTTAGAATTATATCTAAATCAGATTTACTTTGGCCAAGGTGCATATGGAGTACAATCTGCCGCCATGGTTTACTTCGGAAAAAATGTTGAAGATCTTTCCCTAGAAGAATGTGCCATGCTGGCAGGTATTCCGAAAAGTCCTAATTACTATTCACCATTAAATAATTTAAAAGCAGCCACCGAAAGACAATCCACCGTTCTTGACCAAATGGTTAAATATGAATTCATTACCTCATCATCGGCGACTAAGGCTCGCAATACCAAACTAAAATTAATGACACGTTCCACGAAAACAGATGATAAAAAAGAGATCGCAACATATTTTGTCGATTATGTCACGCAGCATATGATTGATAAATATGGTGCGGATGCCGTGTATAAAGAAGGACTAAAAATTTATACATCGTTAGACCTTGACATGCAAGAAGCAGCTGAAAAAGCTATGCAACAACTTCCCGATTCACGTACTGATAGTAATGGCTTAAAACAGCCACAAGGTGCACTTGTTGCTATCGACCCACATACAGGTCTTATTAAAGCCATGGTCGGCGGCCGCGGCACGGATCAATTTAATCGCGCTGTACTCGCAGAACGTCAACCTGGATCTGCTTTTAAACCGTTTGTATACTTAGCTGCAATTGAAAGTGGCATGACTCCATCATCCATAATCGATGATAGCCCCATTAGCTATGGCAGTTGGTCACCAATGAATTATGACGTACGGTTCCGCGGTCAAGTTTCACTGCGTGGTGCCTTAGAACAATCCTTAAATGTACCAACCGTAAAATTAGCACATGAAGTAGGCGTAGATAAACCATTGTATTATGCACAACAAATGGGAATTTCCACATTGGTACTACAAGGCGCTACCAATGACCGCAACTTAGCAATGTCGTTAGGTGGTTTAACCAGAGGTGTTACCCCTCTAGAAATTGCCAGTGCCTATGGCGTATTTGCCAATAACGGCGTCCATGTAGAACCTGCTGCTATTATCAAAGTAGTGGATCGCAATGGAAAAGTACTAGAGCAATATACACCACATGAAAAAGCAGTAGTGAATGAACGCAGTGCCTATATTCTCACGGATATGTTACGAGGCGTACTCACTCATGGTACAGGTACAGCTGCTAATATTGGTCGTCCTGCTGCCGGTAAGACAGGTACAACCAGTGACTATAAAGACGCTTGGTTCGTCGGCTTCACTCCTGATCTCGTAGCATCGGTATGGATCGGTTATGATACAGGAGACTATCTAAACGGAATCACAGGCGGTGGTACTCCTGCAAAGATTTGGCGTAGTTTTATGAATAAAGCTCTTGCTCATACACCTGCTCGTGATTTCACTAGACCTAATGGTGTTTCTCTCTCAAGTCCTGGTAAAAATCTAGTGGATGAAAAGAAACCAGATGATAAGCCCGCTGCTGGAGTGACCGATGATAAAAATGCCAAAACAGCGGGTCAAAAACCGGATGTTGCACATCCGGCCGACAAAACAACTCCTCCACCTCCAAACAAAGCAGATAAACGTCCTCCTACTCCTCCGGCTCCTACTCCTCCCTCTAAAGCTGAGGACGCTAGCAAAAAAAATAATCCTTGAAAATAAAAAAACACGCGTATTTTACGCGTGTTTTTTTTCTTTCTGCATATATATCAATATAAGCTATAAACAAGTACTAGAATCATCATTGTTACAGCAACAGAATAAAAGGATAATAATGATAATAATCCAAATACCGCCACCAAAACCGTTACCACAACCGCCACCAAAACCAAATCCACGTCCCATATCAATTCCTCCTCTATGTTTATCAAACAAAGTAAGTACTATATTGTATTATGAGAAACTATTGTCGTCATTAAAACAGAATAGTAAAAGGATAATAATAATAATCCACCAAGATTGGCCTCCACCAAAACAGCCTCTTGCCATTCCCATTCCCTCCTTATCTATATCTTTTTGAGGGCGATTTCCTGGCTATCCCCTGCCCTTCTACTTTCAATATATGGTCTTGCCGATTAAAGTGTGACTCTGCTTATATCTTTTTCTCCAAAAATCTATTCTAGTATACGCCGAATACTTTTCGGAACCTCCGATACCATTTTCATAGATTGCATACCATTATTGACCAGCTCAGTAATATTACGAACTTTATCGATTGTTGTTGTCATGCCATCGATTCTACGATCCATCTGCATATTATCCGAAGCTAAACTTAATAAGATCACCATGATTTGCATATTAAAATTAGGATTATTCATGATTTGCCGAATCATTTTTAACGGTTTGACTGGTTTGGCTTCTTTGACAACTTTAGATTCCTTTGTTTTTTGCGCTTTAGTACCTAACCCCTCCTCACTCTTTTGCATATCCTCCTCTTTACCACTCTCAGTTTTAGACCGTTGATAGTTTTTGTAATGTCTCCGTAAGCGCATCCCCGTCACCCCTTATAAAATTAATAAATCTCTGCCAATGTAATGTAATATATGAAATAATTTTGTGATTGGCTATTATTGCATCGTGTACAAATAAAATTATTATGGAGGTAATGTATAATGTGGGAAAACTTAGGAAATATGATGGAACTCGTAAAGAAAGTGCAGCAAAATGTCGATAACGTACAAGATCATTTAAAATCGCAGCATATTGAAGTTTCTAGCGGCGATGTCATTAAATTAACACTCAATGGACAGCAAGAATTGATTTCTCTCGAAATCAATAATAAGTATTTGTCACCTGAAAATGGATCCTTATTACAAGACTTACTAGTTGCTACCATCAATAATGGGTTAACTAAATCGCGTGAATTACAACAAACAGCCATGAGTAAAATCACAGGCGACCTTAATCTTCCCAAAATTCCTGGCCTATTTTAAGGAGGGTGCCCAATGCCTAATGACAGTTCTAACAACTCTTTACTACAAACAGTAACGCACATGATAGATACCATAATGAGTGAGGGGAATGGTTATGATACCCTCATTAATCTCCTATCATTACTTTGCATTTTTCATGTCCTAAATCGGATGCAACCTACAGCAGCGGCAGCACCTATATCACAAACTATTTCACCATCATCTCCTGCAAACCCATTACAAAAAATACTAGGTGACCTAACTAAAAGTGCCGATGGTTCAGGTGGTGGTCCTTCTCCTGATATGTTGATGTCACTGTTACCACTACTGAACAATCCACAAGTAAAATCAAAACTAAACCCCGCTAATATCTCATCTATCTTAGGTCTTTTAAGCAATTTTGGTGGTAGTAACAGCGAAAAAAGCGAAGGAAATAAAACCGATAAACCCGAGAAAAAAGAGCCACCAGCTGCCGCAGTCACTTCTTCCTTAGCAGAAAAAGAACACCCTACGCAGGTCACCGTAACCGATATCGACCGGCAAGCTACAAAAGATTTGGGCAATTCATTAAACTGGAAAACTAATTTTCAAAATGAAAAAGAAGTGTGAGTCCGTATAAACTCACACTTCTTTTTCATTTCAATTGTACAATAGTAGCCCCATCGCCACCTTCATTTAGTTCACCGATACTAATATCTCGAACATAATGATGATATTTCAGGTATGCTCTAACGCCTTTGCGTAACGCTCCTGTCCCTTTCCCATGTATCACAATCACTTTACTCAGTCCAGCTAAAATAGCATCGTCAATATATTTTCCAAGTACGACTTCCGCTTCATCAACCATTAATCCACGTATATCAATTTCTCGCGGAACATCGCGCATTTTCGAGAAATCCATATTTTTAGTAGCAATTTTAGTTTTTTCATTAGCAGGCGCGCTCGTTAGACGACAATTCTCTATACCTACATTCATTTTCATAATGCCCAATTGAACTGTTACATCACTTGCACTGACTGATACTACGATTCCTTTTTGTTTTAGCGTTGTAACATATACACTCATACCAGGTTGCAACATTTTCGGTGTGACTTTCGGCAATTGACTATGATCTTCTTCCACTTCACCTTGAATCGAATCCAAATTTTCTCGTAATCGTTTTCGACTTTTATCAAAAGTCGCTTGCCTTGCAGTACCACTTTTTACAGCAAATTGAGCCTTCAGTTCACTAATAATACTTTCCGTTTCCCTTCTTGCTTGCCGCAAGATGGCCTCTGCTTCCTCTTTGGCCTTCGCTAAAATTTTATGTTTTTTAGTCGCTAGCGACATCTGTTCTTCCGCCAGTTTTCCCCGTAGATCGGCTAGCAGTTGTTGCTGCTGATGCAGCTCTAGATTTTGTTTATCATACGCAATCTTTTGCACTTCTAAACTATTGAGCACCGTTTCAAACTCTGCATGATCTTTACCAATATATTGCTTGGCATGTTCAACAATGGCCTCAGATAGTCCTAAGCGTCTACTAATCGCAAAGGCATTACTACTTCCAGGAATACCGATCAATAATCGATAGGTTGGCCGCAATGATTCAATATCAAATTCCACACTGGCATTTTCAATGCCGTCGCGAGAATAAGCAAAACTTTTTAGCTCGCTATAATGAGTCGTAGCAATGGTTCTAGCTCCGGCACTTAGCAAATATTCTAGTATGGCAATCGCGAGTGCAGCCCCCTCATCTGGATCGGTACCAGAACCAATTTCATCGATTAATACCAGATCATGCAAGGTAACGTTCCCTAAAATTCTCACCAAATTGGTCATATGAGCTGAAAATGTACTTAAACTTTGTTCAATGCTTTGCTCATCACCAATATCAGCAAACACATTATGAAACACAGCAATTTCCGAACCACTATCCACAGGAATATAAAGTCCCGACTGAGTCATTAAGGCAAATAAGCCTAATGTTTTGAGACTGACCGTCTTACCACCGGTATTCGGTCCTGTAATCAATAACGTATGAAACTCTTTACCAATATATACATCGATAGGAACGACTACAGAATCCGCTATTAACGGATGTCTAGCCTGACGCAAATTCACATATCCTTCATCATTGATTAAAGGTAATGTAGCCTTCATATCCTGGCTCAACTTTCCTTTGGCAAAAGCAAAATCAATTTGTGCTAGAATATAGCAATTCGCATGTAACTCCTCAGAATAACTACCAATTTGTTCGGTAATCACGCGCAAAATACGTTCGATCTCATTTTTTTCTGCAGACATCAATTGCTTAATTTCATTATTTAATACCACAACCGCCATTGGCTCAATAAACACCGTAGCTCCGCTGGCAGATTGATCATGAACAATTCCGGGAAAATGATGCCGTGATTCCTGTTTGATCGGTATCACATATCGATCACCGCGCATCGTCACCAATGCATCTTGAAAATATTTTTGATATTCTGTAGAACGTAGAATACTATCTAACTTTTCTTTGACCCTGTTTTGTGATGCTCGTAGTTCTCGGCGAATTTTCAGTAATTCTACACTAGCATCATCCCGAATACCACCTTGCTCATTGACGATATTTTCAATACTATTTTCTACATTACGTAGTTCTGTAATATTGACAACATACCCAGGTAAAATGACTAATGATGCAGGCATATCGACAAAGAACTGTTTCATCCGCCTTGACGCATATAATGTACTACCAATTGCCACCAATTCATGAGGTTCAAGAAGCGAACCGACTTCCGCACGTTTTAACATGCCTCGAATATCACGAATACCGCCTAACGGAATATTGGACATGGCATCTATAATTTCTCTCGCCTCACCGGTTTCGGCAATTCGTCTTTGCACCTCTGCCAGTTCATTTGTCGGTACTAGTTCTTCTGCAAGTTCTCGGCCCATCGTAGAACTACTGCGATCAGCCAGCATCGCACGTACTTTATGATATTCTAATGTTTGTAATACAGATAAATCCATTTTTTTCTCTCCCATAGAAATCCAGTTGATTCTTTTACAATACCCCTCGGAAATAATGCCCCCGTGTTACATTTGCAGGTTCAAAGGCAGCCCAATTATCTTCAACAAAGATAGGATGTTTTTCACCGAGTCGTAATATTTCTTTATATAACGCAGTGATTTTGCCTACATATTCCACTGTCCCTTTTTTACCTTCAATGCGTATCCGATCAATACCCATAGTATGGAATTTCGGCACATGTGGCAACATACTTAATTCTTTGCCATTTAAAATATGCATCCGGCAATATTGATCCGTTACAACTGGGAATGTTTCATTTTTACGATCATTTAATTTATACTCGCCACGCAGACAAGCCTGACTGCATTTTCCAGTTTCTAATCCGCCAAGATAGCTTCCGATCATACAGTATTCAGAGACCATTAACGTAAGATATCCATGGACCAAACATTCCATCTGGACATTATCTTGATGACAGATGGCCTCGATTTGTGAACAGTTGAGTTCCGGTGACAACGTAACACTTCTCACTCCTTGCTGAGCAAAAAATTGCATGGATAGATCATTATAGATATTCAGTGGATAATCCCCATGTAGCGGTATATCCATTAGTTCTTTCGCAGCATACATGACACCTAGATTACTAACACTAACCGCATCAGGCTGTAATTCTTGGAACAAACTAAGCTCTGTTTTCATCGCCTTCATCTGCCACGCTTTCACAATCCTTGGCGTATTCAAAATAATTTTTTTACCCTGCTGGCGAACCATCGCTACCGCTTGGCGATACTCATCAGCAGTAATGACTTTATGCTGAAACGATTCTCCACCAAACATGATCAGATCGGCACCACTGGCAAGGCAACACTTTACTTTATCGAGTGTATCTACACTGACACTAAGTGCTGGTATATTTGATGCTTTGGCTTTAGGACTAGAAGAAATAAAATCCCTTATAGTATAACGCTGACTCGAAAGTGGCGCTCTGTCATACGAAGCCAGACGAGATTTTTCTAGTTCTTCCACAGCTCGACGCCTAGCATCATTCATCTCACTAACCGGCACCATAATCTCGCCATCAATACTACATTCGAGATGATTCAAAGTAAAGATCGTCGATCCTAATCGGTCAATTTGTTTACTAACCGTTTCGATTGTCAGAGGTCTCTTAATCGCCTTCTCCGCAATGAAGGCCGTCTCTGCTTCTCCAAAAAAGCCTTCTGCATCTTGCATCCGAATGCTCAGAGGTTTCCCTTCACTAGCCTGAACGGTCACATCAACAGCTATGCGCCGAATCGCATTGGGTTCGGCAAAAAAGGACCGCGCTCTTTCCATCAAACCAGCATCAAAAACCTTAAAAACTCGATCATTTACACGGACTGGTTGTACCCCAATCGTCACTTCTACTCCCGCTGGCGCCTCCGTAACAGATTGCCCATTTACCATCATCGTAGATATCGTAGTGCTAACTCGTCCACCGACTTTGACCCAAAACTCTATAATATCATTGATATAAAGCGGTTCATCCAACTTGATCGTTGCCATTCTTTCCTGATACTGATACTCACTGACTCGTCCAATCCGAACACCCCGATTATTCGGACGCCGATCACTCATCATATTGCGCCCTTGGTTTTTCTTTAGATAAGCCGTTGTAAAATCTCGATTAAAAATTTGTGCTAAATCTTTTTGTGCACCTTCTGTAACAACATAATTTTCTTGATCCGCTATCCAAGCATCAATTGCTCGCCGATAGGTATCAACTGCCACTGCTACATATTCCGGCCGTTTCATACGCCCTTCAATTTTAAAAGAAGTGACACCTGCACGAATAAGCTCTGGAATCATTTCTAATGTGTTTAAATCCCGAGGACTAAGTAAATATTCCCCAACATCTTTATCCGCTAAAACATTATGACCCGATTGATCAACAAGAGTATACGGCAGGCGACAAGGCTGTGCACAGCGTCCTCGGTTACCACTGCGTCCTCCAATCATACTACTCATTAAACATTGACCCGAATAGGAAATACATAATGCACCATGAATAAACACTTCAATTTCGATATCTGTATTGTTACAGATATCTGTAATATCAGCTAAAGACAGCTCTCTTGAAAGCACGACTCTCTCAAATCCAAGTCCAGCTAAGAGCTTCACACCCTCTATATTATGTACCGTCATCTGTGTACTCGCATGTAGTGACATATTGGGTATCACTTTTTTAGCCACCGTAAACACACCTACATCCTGCACAATCAAAGCATCAACACCAATTTTATACAAGTAACGTAAATAGGTAATTAATAATGGTATCTCACTATTATCAACGAGTGTATTTACCGTTACATGAACCACTACACCGCGTAAATGAGCAAATTGTACTGCTTCTTCTAATTCTTCATCACTAAAATTAGGCGCACTAGCACGAGCACCAAACATTTTCCCGGCCAAATACACGGCATTAGCGCCACTTTCCACTGCAGCGACCAACGCCTCGCGACTACCAACTGGTGCTAATAATTCTATCATTTTTTTCCTTCCTTTCTAGACCATATACAAACGAAATAGAAGAAGGTTTTCCCTTCCTCTATTGTAAATTTATAACATGTTAACTTTCTTTATTGATGATCCCTTTTGATTGTTGCCTTTTGACTGTTTACATACTCTACTATATCATGCATTTCAGACATACATTGCTCGAATTTGACCCATTGCTGTCCTAAAGGGCTGAGTGGATTATTATAGATACTTTGCAGATATAATTCAAACTCTTGTTTGGTCAAAGGCTCCATCTCTGGTTTTTTGATAATAGAAAAAGTCCCGCAACTTTCCAGCCTTGCCAACTTGATATCTGGCAAATCCGTCATATCCATCCCTTGTTTATGTAATTCTTGACGCAAATCATCATAATTAAAATGAGTTTTAATAAAATTCTGTTGAATAATTTTTCCATCTTGAATCAGGGTAACAGGTGTCCCCTCTACCCATTTACGAAGCGTTATATTCTTTAATGATAAATATGATAATAATTGCTGGAGCACTAATAACGTAATTAACCCTTCGATTCCATTTAGCACCGTCTGATTTTTATCCATAGAAGCAGTCACAATAATATCACCAATACCTACCATAATAATAAAATCAAAAGGTGATAATTGTCCAACCGTACGATTCCCCATTAAGCGAACAACGATCAATGCTACTGTAAATAAAGCCACGATATGAAGTGAAATTGGGCCAATATTCTCTACTTGCGACATAACATCAGTCCTTTCAATCATTATTATTAACAATCAAAAGGACTATTATACAGCCTTAGTTCATCCGTTATTTTTCTTCCTCCACCATTTTAATCAGTTCTGTATAGTTATTTTGCAATTGCAATAGTTCTTCGGCAATATTTAGCGCTGCAAGAATCGCAACTCTGCTAGGAGATAAACACAAATTATTTTTAGAAATAGCTTTCATCCGTGCATCAACCAATGCTGCAACTTTAACGACTTGATCAAGTTCGGTATCACTTTTCAAAGAATAGGATTCACCAAAAACTTGAACTGTTACTTTATATTTTTTACCACTCATAAATCCACCTAATCACTTATTGTATTACTTTTCATTTATATTCGACTTAATAAATATATTTTCCTGCATAGAACATAAAGTAAAAAGAAAAAGGACTTGGCTTTCACCAAGTCTTTCATTCTAAGTGATTTAATTTCGAATTTTTGCTAGTAATGTTTTATCTAGATATTCAATAATATTTTTTTGAAACACATCAATCTCACTATCGGTAAGAGTACGTTCTTTATGACGATAGGTTAAGGAAAAAGCCAAACTACGGGACCCTTTCGCTACTTGTTCCCCAGTATATACATCAAATAACCGAACATCACTCAGTAGCGGACCTGCACTCGCAATAATGCCTTTCGTTACTCGATCTGCCGATATATCTGCTGACAAAACCACTGCCAAATCTCTATTGATCGCCGGGAATTTTGGCAACGAATGATAAGTAGGCAACAAAACCGCCTGATTTGATACATTTTCTACATTGATTTCAAATACATATACTTTACGATTCAGATCAAAATTATCAAGCACTTTTGGATGTACTTCGCCAACAGTCGCTAATACAACACCATTTTTCGTAAAGTTCGCTGTTTTACCAGGATGCAGCGATGCATGCTCACCTGCTACGACCTTATAATCCAAAATGCCTAAGGCTTCCAATAACACTTCTACTGTACCTTTTGCATCATAAAAATCAACGGTATCTCTGCCAGTATTCCATGTAAGTTCATTGCGCTTACCAACTAACGCTCCACATAACATCAGTGGTTCTTTGGGCAAAGTAGTAAGTGGCAACGTTTCTGGCAAATAGACTGGACCCAGTTCATAAATCTTGAAATCTTCATTTTTTCGCGCAATATTGCGAACAATCGTCTCTAATACACCACCAAGCAAAGTGGTTCGCAATATAGGAAAATCATCGGTAATCGGATTCAATACTGTAATGGCATTTCGCAAACTACTATCTGGCTCGATATTTAGTTTATTCAATGTCTGCGGATGACTGAAACTCAGTGATATGATCTCATCAAATCCTGCTCCCGTTAATACATTTTTAATACGATCATCAATCCGCACAACATTTTCTTTTCCATCCCGCAAGATATTACCATCAAGCAAAGTCGCTGGAATGTTATGATATCCATAAATACGAGCGATTTCTTCGCAAATATCATGTTGACCACGAACATCATTTCTCCAACTAGGAACATTCACGATAACAGTATCATTCGTAGAACGAGCATCAATTTCAAACTCTAAATGCCTTAAAATATCAATCATGACTTTCGAATCTATATCCGATCCCAAATAAGCATTCACTTTTTCTGGCATAAATATAACTTGCTGCGGCAATAACATCTTTGGATAACTCTCTACAATATCAGAGCAAACCGTACATGCGCCCATATTTTCCAGCAATTGCGCTGCGCGATCTAGAGCCCGAATACTATTGGTTGTATCAATGCCTCGTTCATATCGACCAGAAGCTTCAGAGCGTAGTCCAAGAGCCCTCGAAGTACGACGAATACTAACCCCATCAAAAGTTGCCGATTCTAATACTACCATCTGTGTATTGTCCGTAACCTCGGTAGCCAGACCACCCATTACACCGGCAACCCCTACTGCTTGGACGGCATCTGCAACTACGATCATCTCCGAAGTAAGTTCCCGTTTCACACCATCAAGAGTCGTTAGTTTTTCCCCATCATACGCTTTACGTACGGTTAAACTATGTTGTGACAATAAATTATAATCATAAGCATGCATAGGCTGGCACATTTCTAGCATAACGTAATTACTAACATCTACTACATTATTGATAGAACGCATTCCGACTGCTTGCAAACGATGAGTAAGCCACAAGGGAGAAGGACCGACTTTTACATTCTTCAATACCCTTGTTGCAAAGCGTGAACATAATGCAGGTTCATCAATCGCAACCTTCACTAATTCACTTGCTTTATCCGCTGCAACTTCCCGCACACTCAGCATAGGTTTATGTAGCTTACCACCAGTCAGCACAGCCACTTCTCTGGCAAGTCCTATCACACTAAAGCAATCCGCACGATTTGCCGTTAGTTCAAATTCCAATACTACATCATCAAGACCTAAAGCTTCTTTAATATCTAGCCCAATTGCCAAATCAGCCGGTAAAATATAAATACCTTCTCTAGCTTCTGGCGATAGTAATTTACTATCAATATTTAGTTCTGATGTAGAACAAAGCATGCCATATGACATAATACCACGTAAATCCGTTGGCGCAATTTCAAGGCCATTTGGCAGCTTTGCCCCCACTAATGCTACAGGGACAACATGTCCGACACGTACATTGGTAGCCCCAGTAACAATCGTAAGCGGCTGCGTACCTACATCTATTTTACAAACCGATAACTTATTTGCATTTGGATGTTTTTCAATCTCAATAATCTTGCCTGTAACAATCTTATCAATACCCTTGCCAAGATCGGTGATTCCTTCGACTGGAATACCAGCCATTGTTAGCATTTCAGCTAACTCTTCCGGTGTTTGTGTGAACTCCACATATTCTTTAAGCCATTTTATTGACGCTTGCATAGCCATCCCCCTTAGAAATTACACTCTATTAAAAATTACTAGAATTGCCTTAAAAAGCGCAAATCATTTTCATAAAATAATCGTAAATCATCAATCCCATATAATAGCATAGCAATTCGCTCTACGCCCATACCAAAAGCAAAACCTGTTACTTGGTTTGGATCATAATTGCTCATTTCTAGCACTCGAGGATGAACCATCCCTGCGCCCATAATTTCTAGCCAACCAGTACTCGAACAGACTCTACAGCCTGCGCCACCACACATTACACAGGAAATATCAATTTCGGCACTTGGCTCAGTGAACGGAAAATAACTAGGACGGAAACGTACGCCAACATCCGCACCAAAAATTTCATGAATAAAGAGTTCTAATGTACCTTTCAAATCGGCAAAACTGATATCTTTACCAACAGCTAATCCCTCTACCTGATGAAACATAGGAGAATGAGTCGCATCATAATCGCGACGATACACCTTGCCTGGTACAATAATTCGAATAGGTTCATTCGGGGTAGATGCCTGCATGGTACGGGCCTGCATTGGTGAAGTATGCGTACGCATCAAAAACTCTTCTGTGATGTAGAAAGAATCTTGCATATCACGAGCAGGATGATCTTTCGGCAAATTAAGAGCCTCAAAATTGAAATAATCTTGTTCTACTTCTGGTCCTTCCGCAGTAGTAAAACCCATCCGCATAAAAATATCTTTAATACGTTCAAGAGTTACAGTTAATGGGTGCTTATGTCCCACATTCACTTTACGTCCTGGTAACGTCACATCGATTTTCTCTGAAGCCAATTTTCGTGCTAGTTCCGCCTGTTTAAAACCATCACTTTTCGTTGTAATGATTTGGTCTAATTCAGCCCTGATATCATTGACTACTTGTCCAATGCGTGGCCTCTCCTCTGCACTTAATGCTCCCATACCTTTTAGAGCGCTGGTTAAACTACCTTTTTTACCCAAATATTTAACCCGAAGATCATTTAGTTCTTCCATCTGCGTAACTTTAGATAGCTCAGCTACAGCCATCTGTTTTAAGGATTGTAATGCTTGTTCCATAAATACCTCCTAAACATTTGAAATAGAATAATTACCGCCGTTGACGTACCACTTCATATAAAACGACAGCCGCGGAAGCTGCCACATTTAATGATTCAACATGACCTAATAATGGAATGAATAAGCGTTCCTTAGCATGTTCTAACAATACCTGACTCACACCATTGCCCTCGTTACCAAATACGAGTGCGATGGATTTATTGTAATCAACATCAAAATAGATCTTCGAAGATTCTAAAGAAGTGGCTAAGATATCAATCGCATGCTCAGAAAAGTATGATATCACCTCACCGGCACTCACACCTTCTATGATCGGTATATGAAAAATCGATCCCATACTAGCCCTTACCGCTTTCGTAGCAAATACATCCGTACAACCTTTTGTCAAAACTACGCCTGTACAGCCAGCAGCAACCGCTGTGCGAATCACCGTTCCTATATTGCCAGGATCTTGCAGTTGATCCAGAACCATAAAAAAAGATTTTTCTTTCGTATCTTGCATATCAAGTAGTTGATAAGTACGCTTCCCTACAACCGCCATGATACCCTGCGGTTCCTTCGTATCCGTTATTTTATCATAAATAACGTTGTTAACTTGTATCATCCGGCAACCATTTGCCTGCAAAGTAGTTATAATAACCCGAACGCGCTCTTGCTTGAACGCCTCATCCGTATAGATACAAGTCTCTACTAACCAGTTTGACTGCGTAGCCTCTTCGACTAAGCGAACACCTTCGACAATAAATAATCCTAGTTCATCACGATACTTTTTCTGTTTTAACGATGATGCTAGTTTGACAAACTTATTTTGCAAACTGACGACTGCTTCGGTCACGCAAGTCCCTCCAAAATATCTAGAAGATTAGAAAATTCAATATATTAAATCAAAACACTTTATCCGCATTTTAAAGCACTATCTATAATTATAATTCAGCGAACAACATCACGTCTACACATTTTGCCAACATTTAGCTCAAAAAATTCATTTTTACAGGATTTTGTAACAAACGTCCATACTAGGCGCACCTATATAAGAAAAGACTTGGCCTCGGCCAAGTCCTCAGACGTAGGCGGAAGCCTTAGTCGTTCTTACTTGGAATCGAGAAAGTATATTACTTTCTGATTCCGTAAAAAATTCCTAGACATAAGTCTAGGAATTATTTTTTTATTTCAATTGTTCTTTAGCGATTTCAACTAGCTTATTGAAAGCAGCCATATCATTAACAGCAAAATCTGCCATCATTTTACGATTGACTTCTACACCAGCTTTGCTTAGACCGTTAATCAACTTACTGTAAGAAAGACCGCTCAAACGAGCTGCTGCATTAATACGAGCAATCCATAAGCTACGGAAATTTCCTTTTTTAGCACGACGATCGCGACGAGCATAATATAGACCCTTCATTACTGTTTCATTAGCTTTTTTGTACTGTTTACTTCTAGCACCTCTATAACCTTTAGCTATTTTTAAAAGTTTTTTATGGCGTTTGTGTGCTGTTACGCCTGACTTAACTCTTGGCATGTACTGTACCCCCTATTTAATATGTGTACCTTTGTTTAAGCGTAAGGAAGCATTTTCGTTACGCGTTCATGATCAGCTTTGCTTACCAAACCAGCTTTACGCAAATTACGTTTACGAGCTGGAGATTTTTTCTCAAGAATATGACGCTTGTGAGATTTGTTACGTTTGAATTCACCAGAACCAGTAATGTTAAAGCGTTTTGCAGCGCTTCTACGTGTTTTCATTTTAGGCATAATTGGATCTCCCTTCTTAATTCTGTGGCTTAGGAGCCAGAATCATTATCATATTTTTACCTTCAAGTTTAGCCCCGCGTTCGATATTGGCCATATCTTTAATTTGAAGAGCCATTTTATCTAAAACTTTTCTACCAAGTTCTGGGTGGGAAAGTTCCCGTCCCCGGAACATGATGGTTACTTTTACTTTGTCACCATCTTCGAGAAAACGCTGGGCATTCTTGAATTTAACCTCAAAGTCATGATCTTCGATATTAGGACGAAGCTTTACTTCTTTAACAGTTACAACCTTTTGTTTTTTCTTTACTTCTTTTTCCCGTTTTTGTTGTTCATATTTGAACTTACCAAAGTCCATAATACGACATACAGGCGGTTTCGCTGTTGGTGCCACTTCTACTAAATCAAGATTTTGTTCTGCCGCCATACGCAATGCATCCCGCAGTTGGACAATCCCTAGCGGTTCATTGGTTGCGCTGTTCAAGCGAACTTCTTTAGCTCTGATTTCCTCGTTAATTCTCATTGTCTCTTTGCTAATTGTCACTCACCCCCTGATAAATTTGTGCAATATAAATAAAACGGATGGTATAAAATACCATCCGCAACATAGCATGATCTTTAAAAAGATGCTTTGATAACCATACGAACTGCCGAAGCGTTGTAAGGTGAGAAGCGGATGGCCTCTACTTTCACTCAATATTATTGAGTACTTAAACAATATACCATTGACAATTAACAAAGTCAAGTATAACTTGGATTTTTTTTATTTTTTCTCTTTGATTTCAATTAGAAGATTGGCAATAAACTCATCCGCATTTTGAGCACCAATATCTCCTTCTCCGCGCTTACGTACGGCTACTGCATTGGTTTCAATTTCTTTATCACCAACAAGAAGAATATATGGAACTTTTTGCACTTGTGCTTCACGGATTTTATAACCAATTTTTTCACTACGATCATCAACTTCTACACGGATCTCTTGATCAAACATAGCAGCTGCCACTTCTTGTGCATACGCTACATGACGATCTGTAATCGGTAGTATTTTAACCTGAATTGGCGCTAACCAAACAGGGAACGCACCAGCATAATGCTCAATCAAGATACCAATAAAACGTTCAATACTACCATAAGCAACACGATGAATCATAACTGGACGATGTTTTTGTCCATCTTCCCCTACATAATTCAAATCAAACTTTTCTGGCATTTGCATATCAAGCTGAATGGTACCACATTGCCACGTCCGTCCAATAGAGTCTTTCAGATGAAAATCGATCTTAGGACCATAAAAAGCGCCGTCGCCTTCATTAATAATATATGGTAGTCCTCGGTCATCTAAGGCTTCACGAAGTGCATTCGTCGTAATTTCCCACACTTCATCCGAACCCATCGCTTTTTCCGGTTTGGTACTTAATTCTGCATGATACGATAAACCAAAGGTACTATATACAGTATCAAATAAATCAATAACACCTTGAATCTCGGTTTTGATCTGAGATGGCAACATAAAGATATGTGCATCATCTTGCGTGAAACTACGCACCCGCATCAAACCATGTAATGCACCCGAAATTTCATGACGATGTACTAAGCCAAGTTCTGCGGTTCGCAGTGGTAAATCGCGATAGCTATGATGCTTGGTACGATATACTAAAATCCCGCCTGGGCAATTCATTGGCTTTACTGCATAGCCTTCCCCATCGATTTTAGTAAAATACATATTATCGCGATAATGATCCCAATGTCCTGATTGTTGCCATAATTTTTGCGTTAAAATTACAGGTGTTTTAATTTCATGGTAGCGATATCTAAAATGCAGTTTACGCCAAAAATTTTCCAGTTCATTACGAAGTACCATACCGTTTGGATGGAAAAACGGAAATCCTGGGCCTTCCTCTTGCAGACTAAATAGATCCAGTTCTCGCCCTAATTTACGATGGTCACGTTTCGCCGCTTCCTCAAGCATCGTAATATAGGCTTCCAAATCCGCTTTTTTCTCAAAAGAAGTACCATAAATTCGTTGTAACATCTTGCGTTTCTCATCACCACGCCAATACGCACCAGCCACACTTTGTAGTTTAATGGCTTTGACTTTACCAGTTGACGGCAAATGAGGTCCTGCACACAAATCAACAAACTCACCTTGTTTATACATGGAAATCGAAACATCTTCAGGTAAATCCAAAATGAGCTCTACTTTATAGGTTTCACCCATTTTTTCGAATAATGCAATCGCTTCAGCACGGCTTACTTCCATTCGTTCAATTGGATGATTTTCTTTCACGATTTTTTCCATCTCAGCTTGGATTTTCACCAAATCTTCATTTGTAAAAGCCACTGTTGCATCAAAATCGTAATAAAACCCATTGGCAATCGCTGGACCAATCGCCAGTTTCACGTCACCATATAAACGTTTTACTGCCTGCGCTAAAATATGTGATGAAGTATGACGAAAAGCATCACGACCTTCCGCATCTTCAAAAGTAACAAACTCAACCGTAGCATCTTTTTCTAATGGTAGTGGTAAATCGGTTACCTGCCCATCCACTTTAGCAGCCATTACGCTCTTCGCTAAACTTCGGCTGATGGATGCAGCAAAATCAGCCAATGTAGTTCCCTGTAAAACCTCACGTTGACTTCCATCTTTTAAAGTAACTTGCACTGTACTCATTTTCATTTCCCCCTCGAACTTTTTCAAAAAAATAAACTCTCATCCCATAGGGACAAGAGTTATAACTCCGCGGTTCCACCCTGATTGGCCGAAGCCCATCTCAAATGTTGTTAACGAGGAATGACCCCGGCACAGCTTACCCTTTTAAACCCTAACAAAGACAATGTTACAGTCTAAAATATTCAGCTTAGCAGTTTAAAGGTGGTAACAATAATGGTGTACGTAAAAATGCTTACAGCCTATGGCATCTTTTCTCTGAGACGTCAAATTCACTATTGCCATGTCCTTATCATCACTTTTTAAATGTGAATCAATAAAGTATATGATATCTACTTTTTACACGATTGTCAATAACAAAAATCACATCCATTACAAATCATCACTCGTCCATCAAAAATATTTCGGATGGTTTCGATGAGATTTTCCACAGTAGCATTATGATGATTGCGTACATGTATCATAACACTGTATGGAGCAATGGTGATCAGTGCCGTAATCAACAAATCTTCAAAATTAATATGAGCATCTTTTTCAATTAACAAGCTTTCAAAACTTTGATTATTAATCGGATTTTTGTCTGAATCCAAAATCTGATATACACCATTTTCAACAATAAGCACATGCACCTCCTCCATTTGCGGCTCTTGAATCGCAACAAAACAACGTAATACGCGAATAAACTCCTTATACTCTAAATCCATCGTATAATCATCAGCAGCTCTATCTACGATCTGCATCAATTTACTACGATATTCTTTTAGACGAAAATTAATAAATCCCTCAAGAACTAATTCATGATGCGTTTCAAGATATTCCATGATTTTCTCTAATATGTTATTGCAACGCGCATTGATTCCAAAGTCCACCACTACGTCAGAATGGTCATCTAATAACTGCAACGCATGGTTATAGATACTCATGCGTTCCTCTTCGTCATAATAAGAATAATGTTGCTCAACCATTTTACTCACAATATTTTTTTCTTCCCGCAAAATAATTAGCTCCGTTAACATATGAGCAACATGACTTTTCACAGCATTCTTAATCCGCTCATAATTTCGAAAAGATAACTCACCTTCCATTACATTGCAACCAATAAAAGTATAATGTCCTTTATTTACTTCATCAATTGCGATTTTAAATCCATCTTGTATAACGGTTTTACAATCTAATTGCAATCGGTTTCGTATTTCTTCAGTTGTACCCGTTAAACCAACAGAAAGCAATTTCACCACCCTCACTTCCTTTCTTAATTTATTATATGTACTACATGATAATTGCATACAAAATAAGAAAAGCAACCTTTGACAGGTTGCTAGTGAATATTCTCTAATCGATTGCTGACAGACTAACAATATAGATGTTATTTTGGGGGTCCACTATTCACTTTAGGCTTATTCATAGGCTTACTCGTTGTTTTTACTTGATCCAAAATTTTACCGTTTGCCATATATTTCGCTGCTATATCGATGGTAAATAATTTTTCCAGTTTATGAATCACAGAAAGCTCACTCTTTTCAATGATCGAAACCGCAATACCACTTTTCCCAGCTCGCCCTGTCCGCCCCACACGATGCAAATAAACCTGTGGATCTTCTGGCATATCCAAATTAAATACATAATTGACATCGGTAATATCAAGTCCACGAGCTGCAATATCCGAAGCAACTAATACTTGAATTTTGCCCTTACGAAAATCTTCCAGTGATTTTTTCCGATCGCCTTTAAAAGAACTACCATGAATACCTGCCGCTTTTACTCCATGATATACAAGTTTGGCTGCCGTAGTCTCAATCGCCTCACTACGATTGACAAAAATCAAAAAACGCTCCCCATCAATCAATGCTATGATTTTTCGTAACACTTCAATTTTATCTCGTTGCTCTGCTACGAAATACAAATGAGTAATATTCGGTTTATTCCCTATTTCGTCTGGAGCAATTAGCACTTCCGGTTCATTCATGATTCGCTTACCTTGCTCTAAAGTCTCTGGTGTGATCGTTGCCGAAAACAGCATAATCTGACGATCCCTTAGAGTCGTCTTAATAACAGCTTTCACGCTATCTAGGTTTTTTTCATCTAGTAAACGATCAGCTTCATCAATCACAATCGTCTTGATCGTTTGCGATGTTATTTTCTTCTTTTGTATCAGTTCTAATATTCGTCCACTCGAACCAACGAGAATATGAGGTCTTTCTTTTAGTTTATCAATCTGTCTCGCAACATTTACATTTCCAATAATAGAAGTCGACGTAACCGGCAGACCTGAATTTTTTGCCAGCATTTCCACTTGCCGTAATATCTGTATCGCAAGTTCATGTGTTGGCGCAAGAATCATCGCCTGCATTTCCCGCTTCGTCGTATCAATCCGTTGAAATAACGGTAACAAAAAAGCAAGTGTCTTACCTGTACCAGTTGCCGATTGTCCAATAATATCTTTACCTAATAATGCCAACGGAATAACCTGAGTCTGTATCCCTGTCGGAACCTCGATTCCCACTTTCTGTAACCCCTCTACGAGTGGTGCGTTTATACCTAATGCATCAAATGATTCAATCATCTTGTACTCCTCTTTTGTATAGTATGCCTTTTTTTACTAACATTATGTAGCTGATTTTACCACATGAAAGCAAATTCATCAATTCACAACTACATATAACACGAAAACCCCAGCAATTGCTGAGGTTTTCGTGTTGTTATTGATTTAATCTAAATTTGAATGAAAGTGGCTGCCAACTACTTTGGCCAATATGTATGTTTTTACGATTAACAGGGTGTCCATCTACGAATAACTCAAAATCAATATAACGTGCATTTCGTAGTTGGAAATTCAGTCCATCTGATCCACCAGTGGTATCAAATTTAAAACGAATTTGATCCTTTTCATAACTCAGTTCCCGTCCACCGAACACCAAACGATTTCCACGAGCATGACCATTAGTCCAAGATCGTCTACGGAAATCTTCATCTGTTCGAACAGAATCGCCTCTTTCTAAATTATGACCTTTAATGTTAAATATGACTCCATCTGTATGAATCACACCCGTAAATACATGTGCAACATTAGGAGTGGTGGTCCAAATATGAAAACCTCGATCATCCTGCCATATGTAGTACCCTGTACTACCGCTAGGCGTAAATTCATCTGGTTTACCACTCACATCTGCATTTCCTGACCACGCAAATACACTACCTGATAATGCAATGAGAAACAAACCAACTAAGGAAGTAATAAGCCACCTTTTTTTCAAAACAAACACCCGCCTTTTCATATTATATAATGAACTTGATGCATTCATTATATAATACAATTGTGACAGATATATGACAAAACTTCCTATGGTATCATGAAAATTTTACCATAGGAAGTTTCAAAATCACTTTATTTATGTTTTGATACCGTCATAGAATTAGATAAGATGAGTCATATGAACTAGATTTAACACCAAAAGACTTGCTGCAACAAAAGCCATACCGAATACTCCTAATTGAACAACCATTAATATCAATCCTTTCTTTACTTATTTGAAAAAACTGAAAAAGCATTTTATAATGCCGCATAGTCTAAAAAAATAAAAACACTTTAATCAATGCATTAGACTATATGCAGTTTAATCCTTATTACTTTCATTATCAAAATTACTAAAATCACTCGGCTAGTATAAATTCATGTTAGAGTAAAGGAATTCTTAGCACTACTTTAGTGCTTTGCTGACATTATCGTAAGATTAGATAAGATGGGTCATATGAACTAGATTTAACACCAAAAGACTTGCTGCAACAAAAGCCATACCAAATACTCCCAATTGAACAACCATGATATCAATCCTTTCTTTACAATTTTAAACGATGGAAAAGCATTACATAATGCCACTTGTCCCCATAGCTTTTGGGAATGAATTTTTGTAAAAACCATATGTAAGGCTATATGTAGTTTATTCCTAATTGCCGTTATTATCAAAGTCCTTAAGCCCCCCTCAGACTATCACAATTCCCGTTAGAGTGAATTACGTACGATTATCTACCGTTTTCGTAATAATTCACAGTATTGATAATTTTCATTATAAGTACATGATTCAGATAATTGTCATTATAGTGAAAATGTGCACAAAGTCTTGCTATCGCTGGGCTTGTTTACATTTTTAGTTTTTTTGAGATTGTAAAAGTCGTAATGTTTTTAATTTTTCGAAATTATTGAATCAAGTATCCTGTTCTGTGTAACGCATATTATTTGTTGTGAATGAAGTAGTAATTTCCCTGGAAATATTTTCAACTTCATACCTATTTAGCAAAGATTCATATCCGTTTTCTCGTTAATCTACTATTGAATAATAATACGAAAAGCCGAAAGACCTCTAGATACCATCTAGAATCTTCCAGCTTTTAGTGTATCTGATTGCAACTATCTACACTCCAATATGGGTAGATTTCAGCTGAAGGGCGCTTACAAATCCGAAATTATGAAAAAGAATTTACATTCCAATATGGTTAGATTTCGGCTATTGGTGTTGCGTGGAAGCTTTTAATTCTTCCTAAATTTACATTCTAATATGGTTAGATTTCGGCTAAGTCATCTAAATTGCAGACTTCAGTTTCAACTTATTTACATTCCAATATGGTTAGATTTCGGCGGATGCGTAGGACTTCTGCTTGGGCATCGTAGAGGTATTTACATTCCAATATGGTTAGATTTCGGCTTCTATCCACTGCAACGCCTGTAATGGCAACGCACATTTACATTCCAATATGGTTAGATTTCGGCACAGACCCAGTGGCGGTGTATCGATGGCGGTTTAATATTTACATTCCAATATGGTTAGATTTCGGCACTGGATCAGAAGAAGAAACATGTGGAACATCTACATTTACATTCCAATATGGTTAGATTTCGGCTGTTGCTGATCAAGCTATCTGACCGTATCTTGCTTAAATTCATTGTCCGTAAATTTATCCCACATTGCTTGACCGCAAACTCAGCCAAGC
>CAXYVG010000058.1:0-24238 GCA_964292325.1 uncultured bacterium
AGCAATGAAATGAATATTTCTATCGTTACTGGAAATTAGATGCGAAACCTCTGGCGATATAGTCAAAATGTTGACATTACTACCTTCTTCATATATAATTATAAGGGTTGAGACGAGGATAAAAACCGCTTTTCAACGTATTCGTAGGGGATTATAATCTATAAACCCTTATAATTATTATAGTGTGCGGGTGTAGCTCAGTGGTAGAGTACCGGCTTCCCAAGCCGTGGGTCGAGAGTTCGAATCTCTTCACCCGCTCCAGCAAATTCAACGGTTCTAGCGATTATGCTAGAACCGTTTTTTAGTTAGTTAACCAAAAGAGTGACCAAAACGATTTTTATTGAGGAAATATCACCCCTATGGTTGTAGTGATTTCCGCCAAGCCTTCGCAGATTATTGCGAAGGCTTTTTTGTCGTTTGCGGCCCATTGCATAGTTTAGTATGAACTACGTAAGAAAGAATTAGCTAATATACGCGAAAAAGTGAGTAAATACATGAAAAAGAGAGTATGTGATAGAAAATGTCCGTGCATCAGAATGGGGGCTAGGGGGTGGTATGCTTCCCACATCAGAATTACGTATCTTATGATAACTACAGAGGAACTACAGGAATTATAGGAACTATAGACTTATTAGGTGTAGTATTACTAATTTAAAATGGAGGAGTAAATGTGGTAAAAAAATATTATTCACCGCAAGAAATTCAAGACGCTTTTGGCATTAGCCGCCCCCACGTATACAGGTTATTGAATGATGGGACTATACCAAGTATTCGGATGGGGCGCCGCTGGCTAATTCCTGCAACCTGGTTTAATGCACAGGGGTAAAAAGAAAGCTGGAAACGGCTACTGATAACTAGTGCAGCAATTAAGCAAGAAGAGGGGACATGCCATGATTGTTACAATCGATGAAAACTGGCAAATAGCAACCGACCAACGAAATGTTATTCTGCAGCAGAAGAAAGTTAACACAAGGGGTAAAAACATTGGTTCTGAACGATGGGAAACCTACGGCTTCTACGCAACCCATAAAGAAGCGCTGGTAGCGATGTTGAATTGTGAAATTCTAGTACCAAAAGAATATCACGAAGTAGTAAGTAAAATTGATCAACTTATGGCGGTAGTAGAAGCACTACCAAATAGCTTTAAAAATTCGTAACGCTTCTGTCAGTACTTGTGAAAGATCACTTGCAGGGGTAAGGTAGGGGCTGTCTCAAAACACACACTACAGAAGTACTACAGAAATGAAGCAGCAAGCCATGACCCGATAAGAGAAAAATCACTGGAGGACTTCGGGGCAGCACAATGCGACAATAAAAAGAGGCACTAGTTACCTTACAATAACTTCCATTGACGCTTTTATAGTTGCGGAAAAACGTAAAACGGAGTAAATAGAAGCTGTATGGAGTATACGAAAGCCGTCAACTAGTTAAATGTTTTTCTTAAAACGGCTGAATATGGCTTATTACTGGGCGCTCGACTAGGATAGTGAAAAACATTTTAAGGGTTTTGCAGCTAGAATGTCCACGTACAACGGAAAAAAATATATATTTTTAAAAATATTAGAAAGGGGGTACCCCCCTAAGAAAACACTACAGTAAAAAGAGAACGAAGAAAAATACCCCTAAGAGAAATACATACTATTATATATATATTATTATTATTATATATATATATGTTATTACTATTACTATCTATAGTAATAGTAATGCTAGGGGTTAGAAGAAGGAGTGTTTAGTACTGTGCAGTTAAAAGACATTTCTCATAAGGCCCGTGAATACGGCTGGTCAGTCCCCGTGGAGATTACGGATAGGACTTTTCAGGAGGTCGTTGTAGGAAGAATACCAGTGCTAGAAGAAACAGAAAGGCGCCTATCACTCGTACTTCAGTTAGCGACGAAGGCGGTAAAAAAAGTAAGGGGTCATAAGTTTATCCCCTTTAGGGTAATGTCAGACGCTGTAAGGTTACAGTCTTTTGATTTATTCATAGCCTTAACTCCTGATAAATCAGTAATTATAGCCCAGGTTAAAGAAGCAAAAGACTTCAAAAGACTGGGAAGTGGTGAAAAATAATGCCTATAGACACAATAAAATTTTGTCTCGAAAATTTTCAAGAATTAGCCAGTGGGCGACTACCTATAAAAATAATGGGGAATTCAGGCCCTAGGGCGAACGATGGCATAGGTAGCAGTAGACTGTATTTAATTATGTTAACCGATGCTATCAAGCAATTACCTATTGAACAGAGGAATGTAGTTGTTTTGCGCTATGTTAAAGAGCATTCACTTAGGGATACGCTACGCTTACTTAAAGTGAATAAGACAGAATATTATAAGCTGTGTGATATGGCAATATCAAATATTTTTAGAAGGGTAAATGGCATGGACTTTTCTTAGCCAGGGGGCTTATGTACGAAGCAAAATTCAATGGAGGTATTTATAAATGTCAGAACTATTAAAAAGGCAAAGGCCCTATAACTTATTACGTTCGTTACTTGTCCAAGATTGCAAAAGTTGGGAAGCATTGCTACATGACAATAAACTTCACGACTGGGATGAATACGAGGTAGACGAAATTTATCAACTATTGTATTTGCGAAAAACATTAGACGTAAACGTGGATCTGGCAAGACGTTGGCTAAATAAGGTAAGTCGAACTAATATTCACGCGCGTAGAGTATTAGACCTGTGGAATGCCCACGAAAATGCAGTTTATTTTCCTGATGTAGCGGAAGAAATATTTGAAATATTAATTTTCCGTATGCTGAGGTGGCAGCGCAGTAGTAGCATGATAGTGAAGATCTGGAAAGCACGGTACGCCATTCGCGAGGATATGACGATTGATGTTGTATTTATACGTCTATTCATTAGTATGCAGCAGGCTGCTAGTTAATAGATACCGCCTTACCTAAACTAGTAGACGTCTTGTTGAGGCAATGCTTAAATCCTCCTGTCATGTTATTGCCACTATGCGATCTAAAACTGAGTACACGCAAATAACGGAGAATGGGAAGCCAACAATTAAAAAACTGGGAATGGCTCCAATTCAACGAGATGGTATGGAATATGAATTTACCACTGTATTTGATTTATCAATTGAGCATATTGCAGTAACGAGTAAAGACCGCACTGGTATATTTGACGGTAAATACTTTAAACCAGATGCTACAATAGGACATAAGTTACTTTCATGGCTGACCTGTGATAACAGCAGTAGTACAAATGTTAAAATTACACCAGCCTTGCAGTTTGATCCAGAGCCCGTACCAGACATATTTTCAGAGAATACTACAGAACTTTCAAATCGTTATAGCATCGTCAGCTCCGAAACCAAGAAAAAAGGAAATGGACAGGTATTTGCTAAACTTGTGCTACTGCGTGGTGATTCGCATATATTGGCGTGGTCAGCATCGACAGAGATATTGGATATTCCAGCAGGTACGGTAATTACGGCTAAACTTATAGAACGTAATGGCACACACGTCATTGAGTCTTATACTATCGTCAAGGTGGGTGAAGCGGCGTGATATATAGCTATTCTCGCCTTAAACGTTATGCTGACTGTCCTGCTTCCTTTCAATATAAGTATCTATACGAGATGCTGGAAGCGCCAACAGAACCTTTAGTATTAGGTAAGACTGTCCATACAGCGATACAGGCATATCTAAGTGGTGCAGATATTCATACAGCAGTAGATAATGCTATGTTACAGGAGGCAGAGCTTCTGTTAGACCGTAATGAGGTGATAAGGTTGGCTAGCCATTCGGTAGTAACTGAGATTAGTGGTGGACAGGTAGAGCAACATTTAGCAATCCCACTGGATGACGAGGGTTTAATTAATTTTCAAGGATATATTGATTGGTGGTGTGAAATACCTGACGGCTCTGTCCAGCTTATTGATTGGAAAACCAATCGAGTGAAATATAAACCTAAAGAAAATCATCAATTGGGACTGTATGCATGGTATTTGTCGCAAGTCACAGGTGTAAAAGAAATTGACGCTGAACTTGTGTTCCTGCGCTATCCATATGCTGAGAGTCGTGAGATACACAAATATACTGTTTTCGAAATGGAAGAGGCGCGAAAGTGGGCATTGGTGCTTGCAGAAGAGATTGAGGATAAAGTTGCTGAATTAAATATGCTTGCTGGTGTAGATGATGACAGTCTGTTTCCTGCTACTCCAGGTAAGCATTGTCAATATTGTAGCCACGCTAGCCTTTGTATTAAGAGTGTAAATGTTGAACCGATAAAAATTGATGACAAAGCTGACGCGGAACGAGTAGCTGCTGAGGTTATCAGATTAGAAGCTGCCTTAGATGAAATGAAGAGTAAGTTGAAAGAGTGGGCAAAGGATAACGGTGGTATTGCTGTCGGTGATAGTACTTTTGACTTTGTTCCTAGTATTAGTTGGAATATTGGTGCAGAAAAATTATACGAGTTATGTGCTGAACT
Source organism: uncultured bacterium (assembly GCA_964292325.1). Classification (GTDB taxonomy): domain Bacteria; phylum Bacillota; class Negativicutes; order DSM-13327; family DSM-13327; genus CTSoil-075. The sequence goes on from CAXYVG010000058.1 coordinate 4,449, forward strand.
ATACGATGCTGGAATAGATGCATTTGAATATCTCACACTTACTGCAAGCAACTTAAAGAAAATGGGTGTTGATGACGTCAAGTTAGCTGTATATGGAAAGAAGAAAGTTACAAAGACCTTTAGGCTGGTTAAGGCAAAAGAGGCTTGCTAAAACTTGCTTGACCATAGTGGGTGAGGCGCGAAAATTATTACTGAAGTACTGAACCATACTGAAGCTGTTTTCAGTGTTCTTCGTATAAATATATTTTTCGTATATAAAATATAGAATTTTACTTCAGTTCATTCAGTTACTTCAGTAAAAAAGAGTGGAGGATTTGAAATGGGTAATAAAAAGTTATTGATGCTTGAAAAAGAATTGAATAGGTGCTTCATGGAACGTGAAGAAATAGTTCGTGGACTGTTAGTAACAGCAGTTGCAAGAGGTAATATACTAATTTTGGGTGCTCCTGGTGCGGCGAAAACGGCGATAGCGGAAGTCTTATCTCAACAATTTGGTGGTACATTCTTCAGCAGGTTATTAACTAAAGTGTCATCTCCAGAAGAGTTGTTCGGGCCATTGTCCTTAAAAGCTCTGGAGAATGACCAGTATAAAAGAGTGACCGTCGGCAAATTACCAGAAGCTGATATAGCGGTTATCGATGAAGTTTTCAAATGCAACAGTGCAGTACTGAATACATTGCTTGGTGTGCGTTAAATGGCGAACACGAGTATAGTCAGAGAATCCTTGGTATGCGACTTAAGGATAAAGGCTTCCAGACTAGACGCAGTGGGGCAAGCGGGAATACCGAATGGATTGGTCTTGGCTCTAATTCGGTTGCTGGGTTTGAAGAAATTATTGAGATCACTGAAGTTACTGAAGAACTGAACTGAAATTAGGTATTTTTAATATAAATTAAACTCTCATATAGAAAATATAGATTTTAGCTTCAGTAGCTCAGTTGTTTCAGTAGAAAAAATACAAATGATTTCATAAAAAGGTGATTAGATATGCATGGATTGAGGACAGAACGGTCAGGTATTAAGAAGACAATGGCATTGCTTGCGGTGGCTAAGCAAAAAGGACAGTCTCCCTATATAGCGATATTATTAGCTATTTCAACTGGTATGAGACTTGGTGAAGTGTTCGGATTAAAATGGGAATGCTTAGATTTGAAAAAAGGGATAGTATATGTAAGGCGAGCATTGATTACAAGCCATAAAATTAGTGGCGGAGAGTGGTTTCAGGAGCCAAAGACAGCTAAGTCACGACGGCAGATTCCATTGCCGGCGGAGGTGACGCAAGAATTAAGACAGTACCAGAAGTGGCAAGAAGAGCATAAGCAACAACTTGGAGATAAATATGAAGACAATCAATTGGTTATTGCTAATACTTTTGGAAGACCAGCTAATACGAGCAATTTTACTACCCGCTACTTTAAAAAACTATTAGTAGATGCAGGTATTGATCGCAGTGTTAAATTTCATGATTTGCGTCATACGCATGCAACATTACTACTATTAGAAGGAATACATCCGAAAGTTGTTCAGGAGCGGCTTGGGCATAGTACTGTAACGATGACATTGGATACGTATAGCCATATTTTGCCTGATATGCAGGATGCAGCAGTAAAAGCATTGGACGGAATATTTCGTGAGAGTAGTGCTATATATTTCAAGTCATATCAAATATGCGGATAGTCACAGCTATACAATAAATCTTAAAAATGATAATATATGAATACAGACCACTATAGATGCTATATTTCTTCTAGCCAATCATGTTGATTCTGGAAGAAATATGGCATTGTATTGTATAAGAAGATTTGAGAGGTTGCTATAATGGATACAAAGATATATCATATAACGCACTATAATAATCTTAAAAGCATACTACAGTCTGGAGAATTAAGTTGTTGCGCAAATATACAGACCAATCAGGTATCTTATACTAATATTGCTCATAATAATATTCAAGATCGTCGGGCGAGATTTGTAGTTCCGATACAACCTGGTGGAGTGGTGCATGATTACGTCCCTTTTTATTTTGCAACGCGATCACCGATGCTATATGCTATTCATCAAGGCGCAGTTAATGGATATAATGGTGGTCAAAAGGATGTAATTTATTTAGTATCATCTGCAGAGCGAATCGAACAAGCAGGATACGGTTATGTATTTACTGATGGGCACGCTATCATGGGTTTTAGTAACTATTATAGTAATCTAAGTGATCTGGATAAAATTGATTGGAACATAATGCGTAGTAGATATTGGAATGATAATGCTGAGGACAATGACCGAAAAAGGCGCAGACAAGCGGAATTTTTGGTTTATGATAAGTTAAAATTCCATGACGTAGAAAAAATAGTAACATATGATACTCAGATGCAAAACTCTGTGAATGATAACTTACGTAAAGTAGGGCATCATATTCCAGTAGAAGTGAATAAAGAATGGTATTATTAAGGGGGATGTATTGTGATAAAATATTCGAAGGGAAATCTTTTACTCGCTGATGTTGAGTCTTTGGTTAATACTGTGAATTGCGTTGGCGTTATGGGTAAAGGAATAGCCCTGCAATTTAAGCAAGCATTTCCAGAGAACTATAAAGAGTATGAAAAAGCATGTAAAGCTGGGCTTGTTAGCCCAGGAAAAATGTTTATTCATTCAATGGGTAATTTATTTTCTAATAAGTATATTATTAATTTTCCTACCAAAAGACACTGGAAAGGAAAATCAAGGATTGAAGATATTCAAGCAGGTTTAGTAGATTTAATATTCCAAATTAAAGAATTAAATATAAAATCGATTGCAATACCACCACTAGGTTGTGGAAATGGTGGATTAGATTGGAAGATTGTTAAACCGCTTATTGAAAATGCCTTTTTAGAATTAAAGGATGTTGAAGTTCATATTTATGCACCGAATGGATCACCTGAAGTTGATTTAATGCCGGTAAATACGGAGCGACCGCGTCTCACTAAAGCAAGAGCATTATTAATAAGTCTTATGCAGGAGTACTTAGTCCCTGGGTATCGTCTTAGTAAATTGGAAATTCAAAAACTAGCTTATTTTCTGCAAGTTGTGGGTGAGCCACTGAGATTAAACTTTGTTAAAGGTTTATGTGGACCTTATGCAGATAATTTAAATCATGTATTACAAAGGCTAGAGGGGCATTATATTCGGGGGTATGGAGACCGTGCAGAAGAATCTAATATGTACTTATTGCCGGATTCTGAAAAAGAAGCAGCTATTTTACTTAATGATGAAGCAGAATCACAAGAACGTTTGAACAAAGTTAAAAATATTATTTTTGGCTTTGAAAGTCCATATGGATTAGAATTGTTGTCAACAGTTCATTGGGTAATAGTGACTGAGCCTGCTATCAAAAATGATCTTGATGCAATTACAGATAGAGTTCGTAATTGGAATAATCGTAAGAGTAAATTATTTCAACCAGAGCATGTGAAGAAAGCGTGGTTACATTTAAACAACACGTTGCTTTCACCTGTATGCGACCTTCAATAGTAAGTAGAGAGTTGCGCGACAATCAGCATCTATTAGCGGTGCAGAAGGGCAAGATTCCATATATATGAGCTGGTAATGAATGAGTAGGGTTAGCATAAAATAAGTGGGAGGTTCGCAGTTTTTTCTTTAAGGTTCTCAATGTTGGATTGCGTGGTATAACAAGATTCATAGAGATAAATGCAGGCTAAATTGAGCAAGGTTCTCAGTTTTGCAAGTAGAGGTTCTCAGTTTATTAAGTAAAAATATATAAGATTAAAATTAGATGAGATAACTAGTACGTAGGCGTATCCACCAAGCCAATAATCTCAATGCTCTATGAAGAAAAATTGCGGGACAATCTGCGGGACAAAACGCTATAAAAAGGTATAGATTCGATTGGACGGAATAAAACTGATGGATTCATAAACCATTGATTTTAGTGCATCTGTTAGCATTCAATAGATACACTGAAATACTAGAGTGCCATTTCCCAAGCCGTGGGTCGAGAGTTCGAATCTCTTCACCCGCTCCAGTAAATACGCGGGTTTCAAAACGTGGTGCAACCAGAGCGGTGGTCAAATGGTGCAACGGGTGTGAAAACCAGCTTCAAAGTAAGACGGATTTCCTTAATTGGAAATCCGTCTTTTGTCATTTAGCTTCATTATTTTTATAACTTTTATAGGTTTAGGTTTCTTTTTATCCACCAGATTATATATGTCGGCAATTGAATTTGCTATCTCGTCATCTGGTACTATGTCAAGAAAAAGTGCAACTTAAATGTGGAAATTAACCCAAGAATCCATCTGTAAATAGGTGTATTTTCCTAGCTTGCAATCTGTACTTTTTGATGCTCTTTTTCATATTGATTCGGCGAAAGGTATCCGCAATACCCATGGATTCTTCTTGTATTATAAAAAGTCTCGATATATTCAAAAATTAATCGGTATGCATGCCTATAATCGGCAATCTTATATCTGTTGAGCCACTCTCTCTTTATTAAAGCATGAAAGGCTTCAATTGACTTTATATATTTTGCTACAGCAGACACTTTTAATCTATATCCTAGTAAGGGGGAAAGTAGTGAGTTTTATTGGTTGACTAAAGAAGAAATAGAGCTTAATCAAAATATAAAACCTCATATTAAAGGAATGGCATTACAGGCATTAAAAGTCGTAACTGGGATATAGCAATAAGTGATTCGAGAGATATAAATGATAAACAATTCCAACGATTCATATAGTACATTTGTCATTATTGTTAGTCTCTAGTGATCGAAGTTCTTCAATGTACGTGGGAGTTGAGGACGTCTTTCGTAAGATTGCGGCTACTTGGAAAACTATCCTCACCTACCTATGGCACGGAGGAAACTTTATATAAGCCACTCTTTTACTATTAGCTTAGGACCAAGATCATGTACCTAAGGCAATAGTAAAAGAGTGGCTTATATTTATTGTCGAAATATTATGTATTTTCATAAAACCATAATTGTTTGGGGGAATTTTACTTTGCTATGACGAAGTATTCATATAAGTAGGAGTTTGATTGGACTTTATTTGAGATAAAGATATTAAGGAGCTGATTTTTATACCAGGCAATGAAAATGAAATAACTGAATTTCTGATTTCTAATTTAAATAATATCGAGTTGCAGCATTTGGGTAATGTTACAACTGTTGGTTTTCCTAATAATAATGAATCTAGATTTACTATAGTAACAGATATAAGGTGTATTAGCAGTTTAGCAACACAAGATGCTGGTAAAAAAGCTGATATATATGTTAATGGAAGTGGTCTTTCACTAAAACAAACCGGTGGCAGTTTCTCTTTTAACAGGCTTCAGCGCGCAAATATTGCAGATGTTTTTAGATTGCTGAATTTTGGTAATATCGATGAGCGAATGCAACGTATTGACCAAGAAGTACAACGCTTCCATAATGGAAGTCTTGATTGTCGTAATCGACCATGGAGGGATTTTTTCAGCGAAGTAGATTTTTTTCATTATTAAATTATCTAATGATGATAGGTAGTCCTAATAAGGGAGCTTCCAGACACCCTGCTGAATATATATTAGATGCGCCAACTCCATTAGTTAATGCTGATGATATAAGTGTTTATACTTTTGAAGAATATTTTAATAGATATAAAGAAAATTTTAAAATAGCTATCCGGCGGCAATGGATTGGTCAGTCAAGCAATTCGGAACACAAAAGGGCAGTTGGTCTAGCTAGAAAAGTTGGAAATACTCCATGGATATATGATGGAGCCGCAGGGGAGCCAAATTCAGGTTGGCGTGCTGATTTCCCTGCTAATAATCGTAAAACAGTATACTTTCTGATGATTGAGAAAGTACGGTAATTATCATATTTTATATATTAAATTTAAGCTTAAGGGGATCTTGTCTTGGAGGAATATAAAATCAGTATTGATGGTCCGCAGTTCTACAAGGATTCAAAGTACAAATTCTATAACCAGGGTAATAGTCCTCAATTATTAAGGGAATTGATTGACTATTTACGTAGCCATGCTGAAAATATAGAAGAAGTTTATTGTTGCCTATATTTATTTAATAATCGTTTATTACATGATGAGTTTAAGAAATTAGCAAAAGATTTTGGTGTGAATGTTAAAATAGTATCAATTCCGCTTGAAGGTTATGATAATGATAAACCACAGTATATTCTTGATTTAAACTCTGGAAAACCAATATATCCCGAAAGAAAAACAAAATATAATTTAGCAAAAGAAATTTATAGCGAGTTTATAGAAGAAAACTTCCCTAATAACTACCAGCTATTTGTTTTTCCACATATGTATCTGCGAAGTCCAAGAGTAAGAGGTTTCTCACGTGGTCAAATGCCATATAGTCTACATGCAAAAACCTTATTTATAAAATATAAGAATGGCAGCGGAGCGGTTATTTTAACATCGTCCAACCTAGCGGTTAGAGATTTAATAAAAAATGAAATTATGATTTTTATATTATCCGATAACGAACGCTATAATACACCTGCAAGTGATTTTTTTCAAAATTTGCTCACTAATTCTATCTCTATATCTAAATTTGATGAAAATGAAAATTGGTTTAACTTTAAGATTCAAGTAAAAAAATATAATCATTCGCCACATAATTTTTATCTAGCGCCTTTCTATGAAGATTCACCAGAAATAGCGGAAAAGTATTTAATCGATCTTATATCCGTTGCTAGAAAAAGGGTATATATATCAGCTCAACATATCTGCTCCTATAATTACACTTATCCTGATAGATATAAAGAGGGTTCAGGTCATGGAAATAAACATCGACCAGGAATGCTGGCGGCTGTATTAGATGCTGGAGATAGAGGAATTGATGTTAGACTTTTATCACAAACTTATGTTGATGAAGATGGGAGTGACCATGGATGTAGAAAACCAGAAAACCAGAATAGTTTTAAGGCGTTTATTCGTGAGTTTAAAGGGAGAGGATTTAAAAATTATGCAGCTAATCAAGACGTTCATTGGAAATTTATTATAGCTGATGATACAGTAGTCATTACAACATGTAATTTTACACCAACACAGTTTATATATTTGAAACACGTTGATATAACCAAGTTCGATAATATTTCTGATGTTAGTTATAAAGGGATACACGCAGAAGTAGGTCAATATATTATTTTGAAAAGTAAGGAGATTGCAGATATATTGACTGAGCATTTTAGTGCGACTTGGGATAGTCAAGATTCGTATCGCCTAGACTGCAAAGATAAGGTCTGTAGTAAATGTGGAAATAAAATGGTGATGAGATCAAGTTGCTATGGAAGATTTTGGGGATGTGCGAAGTTTCCACAATGTAAATATACCGAAAACATTTGAGGCATAATGCCAGAGGTAGCGTTTTATGAGTCAGTTTGAATTTAGTTTTAATCAATTAAATGATGTGGATTTAATTGTTGATGCTGTATATAAAGGTGGAGATAAAGGAAATGTTGGGGATGATCCATTAAGTAAATTGTTAGGGTGTGGAAATCAGCGAGGATTCCGGTATTTGGGCAGTCCTCCAAATTACAAAATGGTAGTCCTATATTCTTCATTAAAAAATGCAGATTGGCCAAATTTTATTGATATGGAATCCGGTATTTTTACGTATTATGGCGATAATAAGACTTCTGGGCATACTTTATCTGAACCTAGAGGGAATAAATTGCCTGAATTTGCATTTGATATACTGCACAATTCGCCGATGGATAGGTGCGATATTCCTCCCTTTTTTGTATTTACTCAGGCGAATCAAGGGCGGGATGTTGTATTTAGAGGGCTTGCAGCACCAGGCGTTCAAGGAGTTCCATCTACTGAGGATTTGGTGGCAATATGACGAAGTACTGATGGAAAACGATTTCAAAATTACAAAGCAATTTTCACAATCTTAGATATTGCTGTTGTGCCAAGGCTGTGGATTAAAGAGTTACAAAGTGGAGAACTTTTAGGGTTCTTTCCAAAGTTAGTTGAAACGCCTTGTGAAATGTAATATACTAGAGTTATCAGTATATTAGAAACGAGGCTGTTTGATGGATGAAATTATAAAATTGTTAGATGAAAATTTAGAGCATATATTTCATAAAATTATAGGTGATACGATTTTTATACATGTAGTGTCTAATCGAGAAGCAGTTATATGTCCTTATTGTGGCACCCCTTCGTCAAAAGTACATTCTCATTATGAAAGAAGCTTCCAAGACTTGCCCATACAGGGGAAAAAGGTTAGAATTATTTTGAACAACAGGAAAATGTTTTGTAACAACCCTGATTGCAATCATACTACTTTTGCTGAAAGTTTTGATTTTCTTAAATTTAAAGCAAAGAAAACAAAACGATTAGAGAATGAAATTATAAATATCTCAATGAATGTTAGTTCATTGGCAGCTACAGATTTCTTAAAAGAGAGTGTTGCAGACGTAGGTAAAAGTACGATTTGCAATCTCTTAAAAAAAAGATCCACCAATTATCGATAAAAAGAAGATCAGAAAAATATGTATCGATGATTTTGCTATCAAAAAAAGAGAATCCTATGGCACTATCATGATCGATATTGAAACACATCGAGTGATCGATTTAATTCCTTCACGAGACTGTGAAGATGTAGTGAAGTGGTTAAAATCATATCCTAATCTTCAAGTTGTGTCTAGGGATGGATCTATAACATATAAAAATGCTATTACTCTAGCGCACCCCAATTGTAATGGAGAGGGTAAACCATTTGGTTTTCAAGTGCATCATGTTCACCTCCTGTATTCAGTTTAGGAGACCGCGAATCTCCTAGACGCTATTATAGCAGAGGTCACTAGATTGTTCTAGTGGCTTTTTTGTTGTGAGCCTTCGTTAACATTTCAGATGATCTTTTCATGAAATTCCTGACAGATGAGATGCCAACAACAAACCAAGGCAGTATTGGAAGAACTTTGCGGGGGATCAAATATATTTCTACCTATCTGAAATCCCATGGCAGATCTGATTTGATACTTGATTTTAACCAGTTAAAGATGAAAACAGGCTCCGTGAAAATGATCCCACCGTTTTCACAGGATGAGGTCCATAAGATTTTAGCGGTCATAGACAGGACTACTCCGGAAGGATTGAGGGATTATGCAATCCTTCTGCTTGGATTAGATACAGGACTCCGTGGGGTAGACATCCGGGCACTTTGCCTGTCAGATATTGATTGGAAAACTGGAAAAGTTAAATTAAACCAGTGCAAAACCTCAGAACCGTTAGTATTACCACTAAGTGTCAGGGTAATGAATGCGATTGCAGACTATATCTTAAAAGGTCGCCATGAATGCGGATACAAAGAAATATTTCTGAATATCAAAAAGCCTGTACGCCCTATGGATAAGAGATACTATCCATTTACCGGTATTATCACTAAGTATAGTGCCAGGGCAGGTGTTCAAATAAAGTCCATGAGGGGTTTTCACAGCTTACGGAGAACATTTGCAACCGAACTTTCCATGGCAGGGATTCCGCTTGAGACCATTTCGCAGCTTTTAGGGCACAAGAGAATAGACGAAGATAAGCCATATCTGTCTTATAACCTGGAACAAATTGCATTCTGTTCAATGGGATTTGAAGAGATACCATTGGAAAATGGATTTTATGTATATCTCTCTTCCGTGGGAGGTGATAATCATGACCTTTCATGAAGAAGTAACTTCGGATTTCCAAAAGATGCTGGATTACCGGAAAGCTGTCGGATATGCAACAGATACCTACAAATCCATGGTAATGCCGTTTATTGATCATTGTGTAAAAATTACCCTAGGCGGTAAAGGGTTAAGAACAGTACTAGCTGGATGGAGAGATATACGTGATAACTATTAATAAATAATGAGTAGCGAGCAACCACGCAAAGTTGTTCGCTACTTATTGGGTATAGGCAACATTTTAACTAAACCTCATCATCACTTGATATGATGAGGTTTAGTTATTTTTTATACTACTGCTACGATAAGATGCCGTATATTTCAAGGAAAATAGTAGAAAAATATTTCGGACAAAACATAAATGTAATGTTTATAAATTTATTTTTTAAATAAAAATTTATTCTATGTTTTTACAATCCTTACGGTCTCCATCCTACGTGTAACCCATTACACCGCAGAAAGAACAGAATCACGATTACAGAATAAGATAGATATGCTTCGCATATCTATTTTTTGAAAAATATAATAGGTCAGAAGAAAATTACCTAATTGACCATTTTCGTGATGTCAGGAAAATGGTCTTGATGATATGAAGATATTTAAATAAATATTTCAATAAAAGGAATAAAAAATATCGATTATGTAAAAAATAATATATAATTAAGCATATAAGGGGGGATCGATGATGAGAGAAACTGTGATTCGGTTACAGCAGATTGAAATAGACAATTTTAAAAATGTCGAGCATGGCATTGTAGACTTTCAAAGTTACATCAATAAAGAGTATTTTTCGTCTAAGGCTGAAGTTGTTGGACTTTATGGGCAAAATGGTTCTGGTAAAACAGCTATTGTTGATGCATTAAATTTTTTGCAAATCATTTTAAGTGGACTTCCGTTGCCGAATGATTCCATGGAATATATTTTAAAAACAAATGATATGGCCTCATTAAACTTTATATTCTCTCTTGAAAAAGAAGATATAAAAGTATTGCTTTATTATGGATTTACTATCAAGAAAACAGAAAATAAAGTGGCAGTTAGCAATGAAAAATTAACATATTCTCTATTTGAAGATGAAAAATGGCAAAGTAAAAAAACGATGATTGAATATGATATGGATCGGAAAGATCCTATATTTAAGCCTAAACAACGGTATACTGAGTTTTTAAAAAGCAATCAAGAAAATATTGTAAATTTAAATGTAGCAAAAAAAATGGCACTATTGAATTCTACGTCATTTATTTTTTCGACAGAAGGATTTTCTTTATTTTGTGAGAATTTCCAGGATGAAACTTGTATTTTGGCGTTAAAGTCGCTACGCTTTTTTGCTGAGATGAATCTTTTTATCATTAACAACCACGCTATTAGTATAAACTTTATGATTCCGCTAGTGTTTAAACTGGAAGGAAAAAATATTGTTAAAAAAGGCACTGTACCAATTACGCTAAGCGAGCCAAGTATCATAGAAAACGACGTATTTGAACTTATTTCGCAAATTATGAAACAGATGAATATCGTTTTATCTACGATTATTCCTGGTCTTGCAATAGAAATTAAAAACTATGGTAAGCAATTGTTAAAGGATGGAACGGACGGCGTTAAAATTGATTTAGTATCTGTACGCCAGGATGTAAAGATTCCGTTGCGTTACGAATCGGCTGGTATCATCAAAATTATTTCTATTTTAAATTCCATGATTGCAATGTACCATGATCCAAGGATTTGTATAGTAGTGGATGAGCTAGATGCAGGTGTTTTTGAATATCTCCTAGGTGAACTTTTACAAGTGCTTGAAGCTTCGGGGAAAGGACAATTGATTTTTACATCACATAATTTACGTGTACTTGAGAAGGTAGATAAGAATTCGATTTTATTTACAACAACAAATCCTAAGAATCGGTATATTCGCTTCTCGAATGTGAAAAACAGCAATAATCTAAGGGATTTATATATCAGAAGTATTAACCTTGGCGGGCAAAAAGAATGCTTATATGATGAAACGGATACGCATGAGATTCGTAGAGCATTTCGTCTTTCAGGGTTCTAATGGGATATACAGGAGTGTAATTGTAGTATCAGACCATTTTGTTGACGCCGACAAAATGGCTGCTGGTAACATGAAATAATATCAAGATAGTAGTGTCGTGAGCAGGCCATTCCCTAAAAAAGGAATGATCTATTTCTAATGATAAAAATATGTTTATATAAAAATACCAATAAACTATAAATATACTTTATGTTTTTGCCGTATAAACTGTAATTATATTTTACAATAGACATGAGGTGATAGTTATACCGCTCATGCTGAGAAAGAGGGGTATCTTGGAGTGCAAGTCTAAAATTATGGAGAAAATCGTTGAATTCAACATAAAGATCTTATGTGATGGTTATGTGACTGAACAAAATAAATAACCTGGAGAGGCTTGAAAATGCAGCGTGTAATAGAATTGTTTTATGTGATTGAATGTCCAGTACGATTTTGGTCTAGGCGTAGGTATTAATGTTTCTTGAAATCTAGCGGTGGAATAATGTAAAGTGACTGATGCCAAAGCATGGGATCATTTTTCGTAAGGTCACTAAAATGATCGTGCTTGGCAAAGATGGAAAGTGAGAATTTCAAGATTATATATTCACTTGGTATGCTTGTTATTTGGTAGCATAAAAGGGTGATTTTTTTATTGGTAAATATAAGAATAAATTTAATTAATTTGTGGGAAATTATGATACAATCAATTAGAGCGTAACTTTCGAAGTGAAGGAGGCAATAGTTTGACGGTAGATGAACTGAAAAAGATCCTTAGTGAGTTAAGGGGATTACCCGTAGAAACAGAATGGCTAGAGTTTAAGGAAAATAATTCAGATCCTAAAAGTATAGGTGAATATATTTCGGCGCTATCAAATTCGGCCTGCCTTCATCGAAAAGAATTTGCCTATTATATATTTGGAATTGAAGATGGTTCTCATGCTATAACTGGTACTAATTTTAAACCGAGACAAGAAAAAGTTGGTCAGCAAGAGTTAGAAAATTGGCTAGCTACTCAGCTGAAACCAGCTATTGATTTTAAAATATATGAGTTTGACTATGATGGAAAGCCTATAGTAATGTTTGTTATTGATCCAGCCTTCCGTAATCCGATCTCCTTTAAAGGTATTGAATACATCAGAGTGGGATCGATAAAGAAGAAACTGGCCGATTTCCCAGAAAAAGCGCGGAAAATATGGATGAATACGAGCAATATTGTCTTTGAGACAGACTATGCAATGAAAAATGTCAATGCAGATCAAGTATTAAGGCTACTGGATTATCCTAGCTATTTTACTCTTATGAAAATAAATTTGCCTGCGAATAAAAATGGTATTTTAAATAAATTCGAAGAGGAAAAATTAATTACGAAACAAAATGGAAGCTATCATATAACGAATTTAGGTGCTATCTTATTTGCAAGACAATTGGCTGATTTTGATAACCTTCAACGAAAAGCAATACGTGTTGTCATTTATAAAGGTAAGAACAAGTTAAAAACTATAAAAGAACAGGTTGGTGGAAAAGGCTACGCAGTCGGTTTTGAGGGATTGGTTAACTATATCAATGATCAGTTGCCAACGAATGAAGAAATTGGAAGAGTATTTAGAAAAGAAGTTAAGATGTACCCAGAGTTAGCTATACGTGAACTTGTAGCTAACGCGATTATTCATCAAGATTTTACTGAAACTGGCACAGGCCCTATGATTGAGATTTTTGATGATCGTATTGAAATTAGCAATCCTGGCAAGCCGCTAATTAATCCGTTGAGATTTATTGATCATAAGCCACAGTCGCGTAATGAAAAATTAGCTTACTTTATGCGTAGGATTAATATTTGTGAAGAGCGTGGAAGTGGAATTGATAAAGTTATTTCCTCTGTAGAGTTATATCAGTTGCCAGCGCCTAACTTTATTGAGGGAGATAATTTTTTAAAAGTTATTTTATACGCCTATAAGACATTAAGACAGATGGATAAAATTGACAAAATCAGGGCGTGTTATCAACATTGCTGTTTAAAATATGAGTCTGCAGATGTGATGACAAATCAATCGCTGCGCGAAAGATTTCAGATTGAGGAAAAAAATTATTCAACAGTATCTAGAATTATTGGAGACACTATTGATGCAAAGTTGATAAAAGATTATGATCCTGATACAAAATCAAAAAAATATGCCAAGTATGTACCGATATGGGCGTGAAGATGATGGAATTCTTATGTGATGGTTATGTGACTGAGCTGAACAGGTATTTTGGAAATGCTTGAAAATACTATATATAATAGAATGGTTTTATGTGATGGTTATGTGATTGAGATGTAAATTTCAACTGGAGACAATGAAATATATCATTATTAGGATTGGTTAGTTGCTTTATAGAATTGAGGCTAAATTAGATGAGGGAATCATAAAAAAACTGCTTATCCACTGCTTATTTTTAAAACAATGATGAGAAATGAACTAAAATAAGAGTAAATAACGTAAAAAATAGACTTTTTCGTGATGTTTGTTAAAAAGAAGAAATGCCTTTGAGCCCTTGTAGAATAAGGGATTAATCAAGAGAATGATAAAGCGGAAATAGTGTTCGTAATAATAATTTCCGGCTTCCCAAGCCGTGGGTCGAGAGTTCGAATCTCTTCACCCGCTCCAAGTAAATACGCGGGTTTCAAAACGTGGTGCAACCTGTACAGTGGTCAACATGGTGCAACGGTGGTGCAACGATTGCAGAAACAAGCTTAAAAGTAAGACGGATTTCCTTAATTGGAAGTCTGTCTTTTGTTATTTTTCTTCGTCTCTATGAACTATGTAATAGAAAGCAAACGGAAAATTTTTAGGGAAGAAGAGGATTATTGTTGGTACAGTGATGTATCTAAGGCGCAAGTTAATAGAGACTAGTAATTTTACGGCCAGGTATTACGAAAAGATGTTAATGTGGACTGTTTTGATCGAAGTGCGAAGTTTCATGATCTACGACATACTCATGCAACTTTGCTTTTATTGCAAGGTGTGAAGGCATGGGTCTATTTGCTAGTGTCAATGGATAAAGAAACAAGAGTGTTTAAGATAAACTCTTGCTTCTTTTAAAAATTAATTTGGGTACGATTATATTGGACCAGAAGGATATAAAATGTAGGGTCTATTTTAAAGATGAATGTCCTACAATCTAGATAAAATAAGGGCTGAACGTTATGGTGGAACGGTTTATATTTTGAAAAATTGCTTGAGCAAAACGCCTTCTGGCACTGCTAAGTATTAATGTTTTGATATTATAACATTAATACGGATAGTTTATTTAATTATGAGAAATATAATTATAGATGTTACGAAAAAGTAACATCTATAATTGACTTTTGAATAGAATAAAGTATAATAAATTTGAGAGGGAGTGTTGTTATGAATGCAATTTTAGGAGCAAGAATCAGAACTTTGAGAGAATCAAAAGGATTAACCCAAGAACGAATTGCTGAGGAAATGAGTTGCACAAGACAGAAATATGCTCGGCTTGAGAAAGGCTTAATCGACATTTCTTATGCTAGCTTGATAACGGTTGCCCAGGTTTTGGGAATTAAGATTGAAGAGATCACATCTTCCGTAAATAATATTTCTCAAGAGCAGCCAATGTTTAGGGGTGATAGTAGTTCTGTTCAAGAAGATAAATTTGCATATATTAATAATATGATTGATACATTTTATGCGCATCGGAAACTTTATAATAGTGTAAGGCAGGCTGACGCGAATGAATAAAACAAGGCAACTTGTCATAGAAAAAGTAGCTGAGAATGTTAGAGCTGAATGCAATGTAACAGATTATGGTTTTCAAAATATATTTGAGGCAGCTGAAAAAGCAGGATATCGAGTGATTAGATACCCTATTGGCAAGGATTCCTTTTTAGGATTTGCTTTGATTAAAGATACGGAAAGAATTATTTTTTCAAATTCTTCTTGTATATTATCTAGAGAAATTTTTTCGATTGCTCATGAAATTGGACATCAAAAGTTGCATTTATCCGAACAGGGTAGAACGATGATCAAAGATGATGATTTTAATGATAGAGATGAACATGAGATTGAAGCTAATTATTTTGCTGCATGTTTGCTAATGCCAAGAGATAAAGTAGATAAATTTATTCGGCTAGAATTGAATGAAAAAAAAGCTGATACTTGGAATGGTTTGGATATTGCCAGAATACAGACAATGTTTAGTGTAAGCTACGAGATGGTAATCATTCGACTCAAAGCATTAAACATACTGGATGAGTCTTTATTTGATAAGTTGAAATTAGAAAAACTGGAGAAAACAGCTACAAATCTATTGAAGGCTATAAATGGGAATGCTGATCTATGTAAGCCAACAGAAGCAAAAAAAGTACCAGCTGAATATTTAGATTGGGTTATTTCTAACTATAATGACAAATTGATCCCGATGAAAAGTTTGGAAGTCGCATTAAGTTATGTGGATATAAACGCTGAAGATTTTGAAAGTCAGGCAGAGGGATTTGAGGAAGATGAGAGTTTGGATGATTTGCTAAAGGGGATCGATTAATGGAGGCTTCTCTCGACACAAATGTTATTATCCATCTATATAAAGCAAATCTCCAAGATATATTGTTTAACAGATTTGAAAAACTAAAAGTATATGAATTTATTCGAAATCATGAAATGGAAAACCATGCTAGTCCAGAAATTGTTGCTTTGTTTGATAAAGATGTTGAATCTGGGAAAATCGAGTTGATTACTGATAGCTATTTAAGAAGTATTGGTATGTATACTGTATTTCAACAACACGTTAAAGATGTTATAATTCTGTTTGACGTTGGTGACCTAGGAGAGGTTTATGCAATTTCAATGGCAAAAACCTTGGGGTGTATCAGTTTAGTGACTGATGATATAAAGGAACGTGGTCCCCATTATACATTAATGAGAATACCAGAATCAGATGTTATCCCATTTGCTTTTTATGAAATATTGTTTTTAGACTTTTTAGAGCAGCGAATAACAGAAGAAAAATTGTTGGATTGTTTCAATATCATTTGTCATTTATCTGAACTGAAAATGGACTGTATATCAAAATTGAAGATATTCATGAAACGTTTTTGGATAAGTCCATATAGTGAGAGTGAAAAAGAGTGGATGAAGACTTTTTGTGCAGACAAGAGAATAAACGCAAAGGCAAGAATTGAGAAGTTGTCAAATTTTCTAGCCCGATAATAGTTCAGTGCAATCCTTCGATATCTTAATAATATTGAAGGATTTTTTATTTAGGAGGCAATAAAGCATAATAGAACATAACGAAAAATGTGGTGCAACGTGGTGCAACGGTATAGATTATATTGCACCAGAATGATGTAAAATGCATGGTATATTTTAAAGGTAAAAGTCTTGCAACCCAGATGGAATAAGGGATTAACGCGATGGTGCAACGGTTTATATTTTGATAAATTGCTTGACCAAAACGGCTTCCTAAGGCGTGGGTCGAGAGTTCGAATCTCTTCACCCGCTCCAGTAAATTCAAGGCCTTCGCAGGTTATTGCGGAGGATTATTTAATTTTGCGGGACAATCAGCGGGACAAAAGACTAAAATATATAGTATGCCCGAATTATTCATGTAAATCATAAAAGCTGATACAATGCCAGTAAAATCAACAACCACACAGGTTTTTACCTTTCAACCAATGGGTGAAGATAAAAAAACATACAAAAAGAGCCTCAACTTTGTTAAAATGTATTCACCACAAAGAGTCCTTCTAGACCTAGATTCACCGCTTCTTCCAACCTATGGAAAGCAAGAAGGAGAAGCTTTCAACTACCATTACTCAGCCCACGGCTATCATCCATTGGTTTGTTATGATGGTTTGACCGGTGACTTGCTAAAAATTGAAATCAGAAAAGGTAATGCCTACTCATCAACAGGAGTCGCAGAGTTTTTACAACCTCTTCTCGATGAATATCTTAACCTGTATCCAAATATCCAATTATTTCTCCGAGGTGATAGTGGTTTTGCTACGCCAGAACTTTACAGACAGGCAGAATCAAATGGTTGTTCTTACGCAATACGGCTCAAGGATAATCACTTGCTACGGGAAAATTCCTTCCATTTGGAAGAGAAAGTAACAGCTCAGGCAGCTATTCATCCTGAAAAGTTCATCGCTCTTTATGGCGAATTTTCATATCAAGCAAAAAGCTGGGATTATTCCAGACGCGTTATCTGCAAAATAGAAAAACGCCCAGGAGAACTCTTTGTTCGCCATACATTCATCGTGACCAATATGGAACTATCACCGCAAGAGTTAGTAAAATTCTACTGTAATCGCGGTCGAATGGAAAATTTCATCAAAGAATCTAAAAACGAATTTGGTTTTCACAGGTATGGCATTTTTATATCGCCGTGAATAATTCAGGGTATACTTATATAAAAAAGGCTAAAAACACTAAGTATGATTTATTTTTTTGTTATATAAACTGTAGATATATTTTATAGTTCAACTAAGGTGATAGTGATGTCTGAGAATATATTAAAACTTCTTTACCCATATAACCCTTGGTGGAGAGATGGATTAGTACCAGTACAATACTTAAAGCCAACGGAACCAAAGGTTATCTTGGAATGAAGTGAGTGGTGGGGAATGTAGAGGCTCCAGGCAAGTACATGTAGTTAGCAACAACTATACAATGTAGTTCAAAAATGGTAGTATAGGAACAAAGGGATAGTAACAGCGTATAAGCAAATTATGAGAGGGGGCACTTATATGTCAGCAAAGAAAGCGACAGATTTAACCTTGAATAGAATAAAAGAGATACTGCAAGAACAGAAACCGCTACTTGAACAGAAATATCATATAAAAGAGATTGGCATTTTTGGTTCATATGTTCGTGGAGAGCAGCATCAACGTTCTGACGTGGATATTCTCGTTGACTTCAATATGACGATTAGTGCTTTCTCATTTATTGACTTAAAGTATGATTTGACGGATAAGCTTGGTGTGAAGGTGGACTTAGTGACAAAGAATGCGCTGAAACCTCGGCTTGGCAAACATATACTGGAAGAGGTCACATATATATGAGCCGAAAGAAGAACCGTGAATATAAAGACTATGTAGAAGACATATATAATGAAATAAGACGTACTATCATCTTTACAGATGGAATGAATCTGTGTAATTTCATGGAAGATGAAAAAACAATCTATGCCGTTATGAAGGCTCTCGAAAATATGGGCGAAGCATCTAAACGCATACCTGAGATGCTGAGAAAGAAGTACCCCGATATTCCATTTAAACAAATGGCTGGTTTGCGTGATGTTGTCACTCATAATTATGACGGAATAAGTTATGATATGGTTTGGGAAGTTGTTAGTAAAGATCTTCCTCCACTAGAAGAGAAGCTATATGATATGCTAGCAAAATTAGAAGAATTTCCATCTAAAAAATGAATATCCTAGAGCAACAGGTGTAGCAGAAATTAGAGAGATAACTGCAGGTTAGCCATAGTCACCAAGCCAATAAATTCAATGCTCTATGAAGAAAAATTGCGGGACAATCTGCGGGACAAAACGCTATAAAAAGGTATAGATTCGATTGGACGGAATAAAACTTATGAATTCATAAACCCTTGATTTTAGTGCATCCGTTAACATTCAATAGATACACTAAAATACTAGATTGCCATTTCCCAAGCCGTGGGTCGAGAGTTCGAATATCTTCATCCGCTCCAGTAAATACGCGGGTTTCAGAACGTGGCGCAACCTGTACAGTGGACAACATGGTACAACGGTGGTGCAACGTTACAGAAACCAGCTTAAAAGTAAGACGGATTTCCTTAATTGGAAGTCCGTCTTTTGTATGCGCCCAGCATGGGCGTTTACTCGTCTTAAAAATTTTCTGCCTGTTATGGGCAGTTTTTTCTTTTTATAATGACATGAGAATATTGGTACTATAAAAGTGAAATAATATGAAGTAAACAGTATCCTTATTTCATAAAATTCTTAAAAAGTGAAATAAGACGTATTATAATACAGATGTTATTTCATTTTAAGGAGTAAAGTATGAAATAACGGTAACCGTCCAATAAGATAGTGGATAAAAAAAGAGCCAAACGTGATGTATAA